>CALBTT010000185.1 GCA_937967645.1 uncultured Zoogloea sp. | reverse complement strand
GACCACCGAGATCTACACTCTTTCCCTACACGACGCTCTTCCGATCTGGTCAAGTCGCCGATGGTCGGCACCTTCTACCGGGCCAGCGCGCCGGGCGCCAAGCCCCTGGCCGAGGTCGGCCAGAGCGTCAGCGCCGGCGATGTGCTGTGCATCATCGAAGCCATGAAGCTGATGAACGAGATCGAAGCCGACGCCGCCGGCACCATCAAGGCCATCCTGGTCGAGAACGGTGAGCCCGTGGAGTTCGGCGAACCCCTCTTCATCATCGGCTAAGCCCATGGCCATGTTTGAAAAGATCCTCATCGCCAACCGGGGCGAGATCGCCCTGCGCGTGCTGCGTGCCTGCCGCGAGCTGGGCATCAAGACCGTCGCAGTGCACTCCGAGCCGGACGCCGAAGCCAAGTACGTCAAGCTGGCCGACGAATCCGTCTGCATCGGCCCCGCCTCCTCGACCCTCAGCTACCTCAACATCCCGGCCCTGATCTCCGCCGCGGAGGTCACTGACGCCGAAGCCATCCACCCAGGCTACGGCTTCCTGTCCGAGAACGCCGACTTCGCCGAGCGGGTCGAGCAGTCCGGTTTCGTCTTCATCGGCCCCCGCGCCGAGACCATCCGCCTGATGGGCGACAAGGTCTCCGCCAAGGACGCCATGAAGGCGGCTGGCGTACCCTGCGTACCCGGCTCCGAAGGCGCCCTGCCCGACGACCCCAAGGAGATCGTCAAGATCGCCCGGGCCATCGGCTATCCGGTGATCATCAAGGCCGCCGGCGGTGGCGGTGGTCGCGGCATGCGTGTGGTCCACACCGAGGCCGCGCTGCTCAATGCCGTCACCACGACCCGTTCCGAAGCAGGCGCCTTCTTCGGCAACCCGATGGTCTACATGGAGAAGTTCCTGGAGAACCCGCGTCACGTGGAGATCCAGATCCTCGCCGACCAGCATGGCAACGCCATCCACCTGGGCGAGCGCGACTGCTCCATGCAGCGTCGCCACCAGAAGGTCATCGAGGAAGCCCCCGCCCCCGGCATCGAACGCCGCCACATCCTGCGCATCGGCGAACGCTGCGCCGAGGCCTGCCGCAAGATCGGCTACCGGGGGGCCGGCACCTTCGAATTCCTTTACGAGAACGGCGAGTTCTACTTCATCGAGATGAACACCCGCGTGCAGGTTGAACACCCGGTCACCGAGCTGATCACCGGCGTGGACATCGTGCAGGAGCAGATCCGCGTCGCGGCTGGCCAGAAGCTGCGCTACAAGCAACGCGACATCGAATTCCGCGGCCACGCCATCGAGTGCCGGATCAACGCCGAAGACCCGTTCAAGTTCACCCCCTGCCCGGGCAAGATTGCCAACTGGCACGTGCCCGGCGGCCCCGGCATCCGCGTGGACTCCCACGTCTACAACGGCTACACCGTGCCCCAGCACTATGACTCGATGATCGGCAAGCTGATCGCCTACGGGGACACCCGTGACCAGGCCATCCGCCGCATGCGTATCGCCCTGTCCGAAATGCTGGTCGAAGGCATCAAGACCAACATCCCGCTGCACCAGGAACTGATGCTCGATGCCCGCTTCGTCGAAGGCGGCACCAGCATCCACTACCTGGAGCACAAGCTGGCGGGGCGCAACGAAGTAAGCAAGAACTGATGTGGATCTCGGTCATCCTCCAGGCTGACGCCAAGCGCGCCGAGGCCCTCTCCGAGGCGCTGATGGAGCACGGCGCCCTGTCGGTCAGCATCGACGACGCGGACGCCGGCACCGACGCCGAGAAGCCCCAGTTCGGCGAGCCGGGCATGTCGCCCGCCAGCCTGTGGGATCACAGCCGCGTGGTGGCGCTCTTCGACACCGACACCGACCTGGCCCAGTCCCTCGCCACCGCCTCGGCGGCGGCCGGGCTGGACGCGGTGCCGCCCTTCACTATCGAGGAGGTCGAGGAGCAGAACTGGGTGCAGCTCACCCAGAGCCAGTTCGACCCGATCCGCATCACCGACCGCCTGTGGATCGTGCCCTCGTGGCACGAATCCCCGGCGCCGGACGCCATCAACCTGGTCCTCGATCCGGGCATGGCCTTCGGCACCGGTTCCCACCCCACCACCCGCGTGTGCCTGGAGTGGCTCACCGAGCAGGTCACCCCGGGCGTCAGCGTGCTGGATTACGGCTGCGGCTCCGGCATCCTGGCCATCGCGGCGGCCAAGCTGGGTGCCGGTGAAGTCACCGGCGTGGACATCGACGAGAAGGCGGTCGAGACCGCCGCCGACAACGCCGCCAACAACGGCGTGAGCCTGCACCTGCAGGTGTCGGCCAAGCCGCTTGAAGGCACCTTCCAGCGGGTTGTCGCCAACATCCTGACCAATCCGCTGAAGATGCTCGCCCCCTTGCTGGCGGCGCGGGTCGCCCCGGGCGGCAAGCTGGCCCTGTCGGGCGTGCTCGAGCCCCAGGCAGAGGATGTCATCGCCGCCTACGCCCCCTACATCGCACTGCGGGTCGGCGCCACCCACGAAGGCTGGGTGCGCCTCGAAGGCGAAATGCCGGAGCGGGCGGTGCCATGATCCTCGCGCGCTGCCCCGCGTGCGCCACCACCTTCCGGGTGCGCCCGGAGCAGTTGCGCGCCCGTCAGGGCCGTGTGCGCTGCGGCCAGTGCAACCACGCCTTCAACGCGCTGGAAACCCTCGTGGACGAGAATGCCGTCCCGATCCCCCGCGAGGTCCACGAGGCCTACCACCCACCACAGCCTGCCCTTCAGCCCTCCCCGGACACCCCGCTGTTCGTGCTGGAGGAGAAGGAGCCCTTCCCCGCCGCCAGCGACGACGACACCGCGACACATCCCGGGCAGTCACCCGCAGCCGAAAACCCCGAGGCAAGCCCGGCAGAAAGCCCAGCCGGACTACAGGCAGACGCAGCGGTCGCCCCGTCGCACGCTGACACACCGGACAGTGCTCCGGACACACCCCCTGTCGATGAGGAGCCCCTCCTCTCCAGCGAAGCAACGGAGCCGCCCCCTCCCGCGGACATCGAAGCACTGGACGAGCCCACCCCGCTGCAGCCAGACCTCCCGGTCGACACGCCCGACGAGGCCCGGCCCACCGCCGAAGAAGCCTGGGTCAGCCCGGACGATGAGGAGGCCCCCCCTCCCACCGATACCGACCCCTGGCCCGCCATGCTCGACGAGCCCGTTGCGGCCCCCGATGCGCGGATCGAGCCCAGCGGTGAGATCGTGCTCCCCCCTGAGGACGAATGGCCGCTGGAATCCCCTGAGGCGCCGATCGACGCATCCGATGCCTCCCAGGTCGTCGCCGACGAGCCGGAACAGGCCAGCGACACGCCAGCCGACGCCCCCCAGAACTCCCTCGCCAGCGATCCCCTGCTCGAGTTCGGCATGGACGATGACTTCCCGTCCACCACACCGCCGGCCCCGGATCCGCAGCAGTTTCAGGCCGACTGGCCCGATCCGGCCGACCTGGACCTGAAGGCCTCATCACCGACTGCCCCCCCCGCCGCCAGCGAGCCGCCCATCGACTTCGATGCGTTGCTCCACAAGGAGGATGCCGGCGAACACGCCGCGGCAAGCCCGTTACCGATAGAGCCTCAGGTTACCGCCGCGGCCCCCCTGCTGCCCCCGGAGCCCGAGCGCCCCACCGCACAGAACACGGCCAAGGATCCGGCCCGGGACGAAGACACCGACGAGGACGACAGCACCGAAGCCGACGACGAGCCAGCCTCCCCCTCGGCCCTCAACCAGGCCCTCTGGGCAGCCGGCGCCACCCTGCTGTCCCTGACCCTGCTGGCCCAGGGCGTCCTGGTGTTCCGGAACGAGATCGCCCTGTCATCGCCCCCCACCCGACCCGCACTCGAGGCCTTGTGCAGCAGCCTGGGCTGCGAGTTGCCGCTCCCCCGGGAGGCCGCCGAGATCGCCATCGAGAGCTCCGACATCCAGCCGGATGCAAGCCGCGAAGCCCTGTTCACGCTGCACGCGACCCTGCGCAACCGGGCCGAATTCCAGCAGGCCTGGCCCCACCTGGAGGTCACCCTGACCGATGCCCGTGACAAGGCCCTGGTAAGACGCGTCCTCGAGCCCGCCCAGTGGCTGCCGGCCGACGCCCCCCGGGACGCCTTCCCGGCCCGCCGCGAGATCGCCGCACGGGTTGCCTTCGAAGCCCCCGGCGTGGCCGCCGCAGGCTACAGGGTCTACGCTTTCTACCCCTGAACACGCGTTGCCGTCCGGGTACGGCAACGCCTCCTGGCCCTTCAACCCAGCACATCCGAAACCCATGTCCACGCTCATCTGCGGCTCCATCGCCTACGACTCGATCATGGTCTTCCATGACCGCTTCAAGAACCACATCCTGCCCGAGCAGATCCACATCCTGAACGTGTCCTTCCTGGTACCGGAGATGCGCCGGGAGTTCGGCGGCTGCGCCGGCAACATTGCCTACAACCTCAGGCTGCTGGGCGGCGAGGCGCTGATCATGGCCACCGTTGGCGACGACGCCACGCCCTACCTCGAGCGCCTCGACAAGCTGGGCCTGTCCCGCGCCCACGTCACCCAGGTGCCGGGCACCTTCACCGCCCAGGCCTTCATCACCACCGACCTGGACGACAACCAGATCACCGCCTTCCACCCCGGCGCGATGGTCCACTCCCACCTCAACAAGGTCGAGCACAGCCGTGGCGTGACCCTGGGCATTGTTTCCCCGGACGGCCGCGACGGCATGCTCGAGCATTCGCGTCAGTTCGCCGAGGCCGGCATCCCCTTCGTGTTCGATCCGGGCCAGGGCCTGCCCATGTTCAATGGCGACGAATTGCTGGCCTGCCTGCAACTGGCGGACTACTGCACGGTCAATGACTACGAGGCGCGCCTGCTCTGCGAGCGCACCGGACGCAGCGTTGAATCCCTGGCCGGCGAAGTCCGGGCGCTGGTGGTCACGCGGGGTGCGGAAGGCTCGGAGATCCATGTCGGCGGACACCGCATCGACATCCCCTGCGCCCAGCCCACGGCCATCGAGGACCCCACCGGCTGCGGCGACGCCTACCGGGCAGGCCTGCTCTACGGCATCGAGAACGGACTGGACTGGGATCAGACCGGCCGCCTGGCGTCCCTGATGGGGGCCCTCAAGATCGCCTGCCGGGGTGGCCAGAATCATGCCCCGAGCCGCGAAGAGATCGGCGCAGCCTACCGCAGCGCCTTTGGCAGCACACTTTGGTGAAAGGAAACAAGATGCGTGTCCTGATGATCGGCCTGTCCCTGATTGCGGCGGTGAGCGTCACCGGCTGCGCCTCCGGTCTCGGCGGCGGCGACTATGAGCGGACCGAGGCCCGGCGGGTCATGAGCGTCCGCATGGGGGTCATCGAAAGCGTCCGTCCGGTCAAACTGGAAGGCAGCAACACCCCCATCGGCACCATCGCCGGTGCCGCCGTGGGCGGCATCGCCGGCAGCACCATCGGCGGCGGCAAGGGTTCCAGCATTGCCGCGGTGATCGGTGCGGTGGCCGGCGGCATTGCCGGAGCGGCGGCCGAGGAAGGCATGACCCGCAAGCAGGGCGTCGAGGTCACCCTCAAGATGGACAACGGCGAGCTCCTCGCCATCGTCCAGGAAGACGGCGGCGAGAACTTCGCGCCCGGCGAGCGCGTGCGCCTGCTCCAGGACGGCCGCAACACCCGCGTCTCCCGTTGATGACAGGCCGCCGGGGCGCCACCCTGCCCCGGCGCGCGTCACATCCCCGTCATCACCCCTTCATGGCGCCGCAACGCAGCATTTCCACAATGGATGGAAACCCCACGAGGATTTCCAATGCTGCACAAGGAACAACACGCCGCATCGCGCCCGGGCCGCAACCTGCATGTCGGCCTGGCCACCTGCCCCACCGAGATCCTGGAAGCGCAAAAGCTGCGCTACCGGGTCTTCGCTGACGAGATGGGGGCCCGCCTACAGACCCGCGTGCCGGGTGTCGACCGGGACCTCTACGACCCCTTCTGCGACCACCTCATCGTCCGTGACGAGGACGCCGGGCGCATTGTCGGCACCTACCGCATCCTGTCGCCCAGCGCCTCCCGCGAGGTGGGCAGCTATTACTCCGAGAGCGAGTTCGATCTGACCCGCCTGCGCCACCTGCGCGGCCGCATGGTGGAGATCGGGCGCTCCTGCATCGACGCCGACTACCGCTCGGGTGCCGTGATCACGCTGCTGTGGGCCGGCCTCGCCCGCTACATGCTCGAGAACAACTACGACTACCTGATCGGCTGCGCCTCGATCAGCATGGCCGACGGCGGGCATGCCGCAGCCAGCCTGTATAATCGTTTGAAGGACGAGCACCTGTGCCCGCTGGAATACCGGGTCTTCCCGCGCACCCCGCTGCCCCTGCAGGCCCTGCGCCAGGACCTGGATGCCGACACCCCGCCGCTGATCAAGGGCTACCTGCGGGCCGGCGCCTGGATCTGCGGCGAACCCGCCTGGGATCCCGACTTCAACACGGCCGACCTGCCCGTCCTGCTGCCGGTCTCCCGGCTCGACGCCCGCTACGCCAAACACTTCCTGGGACGCAAGGACTGAAACCCGCCTCTTTTCCCCTGCGCCTGTCGCGCTACGTCCGCCTCGCCGGCCATGTCCTCTACGGCCTGGCCCTGACAGCGACAGGATTCCGCTTCCTGCCTCAGGCCCGGCAGATCCGCCTCAAGCAGCGCTGGTCGATCCGCCTGTTGGAGATCCTGGGTGTACGCCTGGCGGCCGACGAACCCTTCGTCGGCCCTGGCAGCCTGCTGGTCGCCAACCATGTGTCCTGGCTGGATGTGTTCGTGATCAACGCGGCCTTTCCCGCCGCCTTCGTGTCCAAGGCGGAAGTCCGCGACTGGCCGGTGGTCGGCTGGCTGGCCGCCCGCCACGAAACCGTCTTCCTGAGGCGTGGCAGCCGTGGCCATGCACGCATCGTCAATGCGGAGATCGGCGCCCTGCTGGAGCGCAAGCGCCACGTGGCGATCTTTCCGGAGGGGACCACCACCGACGGCAGCCACGTGCAGGGCTTCCACGCCGCCCTGCTGCAGCCCGCCATCATCACCGGCGCACCGATCCAGCCCCTAGCCATCAGCTACCGCCTGCCCGATGGGCGCTACACGCGGGCGCCGGCCTACGATGGCGACGTCAGCCTGCTGGAATGCCTGCAGGCCATCGTCGCCGAAGCTGAGATCGTGGCCCGGGTGCGGGTCGCCCCGCCCCTTCCGACCTGCGCCGAAACCTCCGACCGCAAATCCCTGGCCCGCGAGGCCCGGGAGGCCATCGCGGCACGCATCACCGCCTGACCCCCGCGGTAGTCAGGACGGGCGGACCTTCCCGTGGGTCAGCCCCGGGCACGGCACCTGGAAGACCATGCGGTCCTCCAGGCGCACGGCGGTCAGTTCGCGCCCCCACAGGCAGCCCGAATCCAGGGCCAGCAGGTTGGGGGTGATCTTCAGGCCAAGGGCCGACCAGTGGCCCACCACCACCGTGGTATCGGCGCTTTTGCGACCCGGCACGTCGAACCAGGGCATGAAGCCCTTGGGCGCACGGGACACCTCCCCCTTGACCTTGAAATCCATCACGCCGTCGGCCGTGCAGAAGCGCATGCGGGTCATGGCATTGACGATCACCCGCATCCGCTCATGGTCGCGCAGATCATCGCGCCATGCCGAAGGCTCGCTGCCCCACATGTGGTGCAGCAGCTCGGAATGGTAGGGCCCGGCCAGGGCCCCCTCCACCTCCCGCGCCAGATCGCGGGCCCGGGCCACCGTCCAGCCCGGCAGCAGGCCGGCATGCACCATTGCGAACCCATTCTCCACGTGCATCAGCGGACGGGTCCGCAGCCAGCTCAGGAGCGCCTCCCGGTCGGGCGCATCGAGCACGGCCTGCAGGGTGTCGTCCTTGGCCCGGCTGCGCACGCTGCCACAGGCGACCATCAGCAGGTACAGGTCGTGATTGCCCAGCACAGTCACCGCGGCAGAGCCGAGGTCACGCACGAAACGCAGGGTCTTGAGCGACTCCGGGCCGCGATTCACCAGGTCGCCGACCAGCCACAGGCGGTCGCGGGCCGGATCGAACGAGACCCGGTTGAGCAGAGCGGTCAGGGACGCAAAGCAGCCCTGGATGTCACCAATCGCATAAGTGGCCATATGTCAGTACGCACGGAAACGCCGGGAGGAGAGAGCCACGCCCATAGCATAAGGCCAGTGCAGGACGCGTGGAGGGCGAATCATCCTAAGCCCGCTGACTGGTCTTCTCCACCACCGTGAGGACCGGGGCGGAGGGGGGGGAAGGCGCGTATTCGGGGACCCAGCGGCGCAGTTCGCCGCGGACTTCGGCGGCCCCGACGGCACGGCGCTGCCGCAACCACAGCAGCAGGGCCTCGATCCAGCCGTCCTCGACCGGCTGGGCCCGCGCGATGCGCAGCTTGGGATGGTGGGTCGCCCGTGTCTGTTCGCTGTCGGCGAGGACTTCCTCGTAGAGCTTCTCGCCGGGGCGCAGGCCGGTGAACACGATCCGCACCTCGTCCTCGGACCGCCCGGACAGCCGGATCATGTCGCGCGCCAGCTCGACGATGCGCACCGGCTCGCCCATGTCCATCACGAAGATCTCGCCCCCCTGGCCCATCGACCCCGCCTGCAGCAGCAGCTGCGCGGCTTCCGGGATGGACATGAAGAAACGCGTGATCTCCGGGTGGGTCACCGTCACCGGGCCGCCGCTGGCGATCTGCTCCTGGAACTTGGGGATCACGCTGCCCGCGCTGCCCAGCACATTGCCGAAGCGCACGATCTCGAACTGGGTCTTGCCCTGCCGGGCCAGGGCCTGGCAGACGCGCTCGGCCAGGCGCTTGGTGGCACCCATCACATTGGTCGGGTTGACCGCCTTGTCGGTGGACACCAGCACGAAGCGCGGCACCCCCGCGGACACGGCGCTGCGCGCCACCTGCCAGGTGCCCAGCACGTTGTTGCGCACCGCCTGCCAGGCGTTGTCGTCCTCCATCAGGGGTACGTGCTTGTAGGCGGCGGCATGGAACACCACGTGCGGCCGGTAGCGCACCATCATCTCGTCCACCCGCACCACATCCTTCACGTCCCCCGCCAGCACGACGATCTGGACATGGGGGAAATGGACGGCAAATTCCTCGGCCAGGCGATAGAGGCCGAACTCGCTGATGTCGAAGCAGACCAGCACCGACGGCTCGAAACGCGCGATCTGGCGGCACAGCTCGGAGCCGATCGAGCCCCCCGCACCTGTGACCATCACCGCCTTGCCGCGCAGGTAGTCCTGCACCTCCAGCGTGTCGATCCGCACGGGGTCGCGGCCCAGCAGATCCTCCACATCCACCTTGCGGACTTCGCTGACCTTCACCCGCCCGGTCATCACATCCTCGATCCCGGGCACGATCAGGGCCTTCACGCCGGCCCGCACGCACACGCTGGCCACCGCACGCCGCACCTCGTGGCGCGCGCCAGGCATGGCGATGATGGCGTGGCGCACCCGGAACTCGTCGGCCACCCGCGGCAGATCCTCGATGCGGCCGAGCACCTTGCAGCCATAGACTTCGCGCCCCTGGCGGGCCCGGCTGTCGTCGAGCAGCCCCACCACCCGCCACTCCGCCGAGCGGGACAGCTCCCGCACCAGATTCACCGCCGCCTCGCCGCCCCCCAGCACGACTACCGGCTCGCCGAGGGCCCGCAGGGCACCGTACATATGGAATTCCTTCCAGGTCCGGTAAAGCGCGCGGGTGCCGCCGGCGTAGATCGCCAGCAGCAAGGGCTGCATCAGGAAGACCAGGCGGGGCACCTCCGGGTGGTAGCGCACCACCACCACCACCACCAGCGGCGTGACCAAAGCCGCCACCGCCACCGCCCGCGCAATGCGCAGCAGATCCGGCAGGCTGGCAAAGACCCACACCCCCCGGTACAGCCCGAAGGCGCGCAGGATGCTTCCCTGGACCACCACAGCCACCCCGAGCCCCACCAGGGAGGCCGGCATGAATTCCTGGGGAATCGAGAAATTGAAGCGCACGAGGTAGGCCAGCCACCAGGCCAGCACGACCCCGAACACGTCGGACAGGAACACCAGGAAGGAATAGTAGTTTTTGCTTATCAAGACTTGAGACTCCTGGCTTCATGGCGACGCCACGCGCGGTCGATCCGATACCCCAGGAGCAGATGGACAAGTACGGTCATTGTAATGATGATGCACTGCAGCGAGAACCCCAGGGGCAAGGCCAGCAGCCCGAACCCACCGGCGCCCGCCATCAAGGCATAGGCCAGCCACGCCGTTTTTCGATGCCCGAGCCCCAGACGCACCAGGCGCTGATAGTAGTGGCTGCGGTGCGCCTGCCACACCTTCTCACCACGCAGGGCCCGTTTCGCCAGGGTCACGCTGGCATCCAGGATGAAGGGCGCGAAGACCAGCAGCGGAAACCACAGGGGCCAGGCGCCCCTGGACCAGCCGGCCAGCCCCAGCGCCCCCGCCAGGAAGCCGAGGGGTACCGAGCCGACATCGCCCATGAAGATCCGCGCGGGATGCAGGTTGAAACACAGGAAGCCCGCCGCTGCCGCGGCCACGCCTGCGGCCAACGTTGCCAGCCCGGCCTCCCCGGCCAGCCGGGCCGCCACGGCCAGGAAGGCGAAGCCGAACAGGGCCATGCCGCCGGCCAGGCCGTCGGCACCGTCCATGAAGTTGTACAGGTTGCTCATCCAGACCAGCCCCAGACCCAGCAGGGGCCAGGTCCACCCGGGCAGTTCAAACCCGGCTGCGGCCAGGAACAGCCCGGCCACCGCCAGCTGAGCCAGCAGGCGGAGCCGGGCCGACAGGCTGCGGCGATCGTCCACCAGCCCCAACCCGGCCAGCAGCCCGGCCCCGAGCAGCGCCAGGCCCTCCGGCCGGCCGGGGCTGCCCAGCACGGCGAGCCCCCCACCGGCGGCCAACACCCCCACCATCACCCCCACCCCGCCGGTGCGGGGCGTCGGGGTGGCATGCAGGGAGCGCTCGTTGGGCATGTCCAGGAAATGCAGCCAGGAGCCCGGCCGGCAGCAGGACCGGGTGACGCCCCAGGCCAGACCGAAGGCCAGCACCACCACCGACACCAGCAGGACGTCAGGCGCCATGGAGCATCTCCCGCAGCCCGGCCTCAAGGCTCACCGACGCGCGCCAGCCCAGCTCCCGTTCGATCCGCTGGGGCGAATAGCAGGCCGACTCGAGCAGACGCCCCAGCGCCTCGCTGTCCAGGGGGACCCGGCGACCCGACAGGGCCTGCAACAGATCGCCGCAGCGCGCAGCGGCCAGCAACAGCGCCCGCGGTACGGCCCAACCCACCGGCGGCAGCCCGACGGCCTGGCGCAGCGCATCGTAGAGCCCGCGCCCCGAGGGCGTCTGCGGATGAGCGACGATGTAGGTGCGGCCCGCCGCCCGCGGGTCGGCGGCCACCAGACGCATGGCCGCCACCAGATCATTCACATGCACCATCGAGCGCCGGTTCCCGGTTTCCGGCAGAGGGGGGAAGAGCCCCCGCCGCACGAGCGCCGCCATGCGCTCCAGATTGCCCCGCCCCCCCGCACCGAAGACCATCGCCGGGCGCAGATTGACCACCCGCATCCCATAACGCCGGCCCGCCTCCAGCACAGCCTCCTCGGCGGCCCGCTTGGCCTGGCCGTAGGCCGAATCCGGCACCCCCGGCACATCCTCATCCACGCAGGAACCGCCCGGCTCAGCCTGGGCCTTGACGCTGGAGAGGAACACCAGGCAGCCGACCCCCGCCTGTCCGGCTGCGTCGGCCAGGGCTCGGGTGCCTTCGAAGTTGACCTGCCAGTGGCGTGCCTCCTCCTCCGCAGCAAGCGCCGAAAAAGCATGCGCGTGGCCGGCGCAGTGATAGACCGTACCCACCCCCTCGCAGGCCACCGCCAGGGTATCCGGGCGGCTCAAATCGGCCTGGACTTCGCCCGGCCCGGGCTGCCCGCGGGTCATGACCCGGACCTCGGCCCCTTCCTGACGCAAGGCCGACACCAGACGCCCCCCGATGAAGCCCCGCCCGCCGGAGACCAGCACGCGCGACGTCATCAGAATGCCTCCCTGACCCGCAGGAAACGGGGAAAACGGGGCAGGCCATCCGGCGTCAGGGAGGTATAGCGATAGGTCACCTGCGCTCCGACCTGCGGTGGATCGCGGCGCTGCGCATCCGACAGGCCACTGCCGATGTTGAAATGGCGCCCCTCCGGGGTCTCAACCCGCAAGGCGCCAAGCATGCCGGCCAGACGCCCCTTGCCGGGGACGTGACCGATCACCCGCGCCTCCGTGTCGAGCCAGGGCTTGAGTTTGAGCAGCACATCGCTGCGACCGGTGACGTAGGCCGCGTCGTCCCGGTGCAGCATCAGGCCCTCGCCACCACTCGCCACGACCTCTGCCAGACGGGCCTGCAAGGCCCGGTGGTCGGGCAGACGGAACTGTTCCACGGCCTGCAGCCAGGGCACCCCGGCCTGGGCCACGATGTCGCGCAGGCGGGCCACCCGCTCGGTGAAACTGCCACTGCCACCCGGCTGCTCGAAGACCATGAAGTGGATCTGCCGCCACTCCGCCTCCTGCGGCACATTCCGGCGAACGGCGGCCGACAGGGCATCGAAGCGCCCCCGCCCCATCCACAACTCGCCATCGAGGGGCTCGGCGGGCAGACCTGCGAGGAACCAGCCGGGCGCCGGGACCGGATTGCCACTGCGGAAGCGCAGGGTCTGACCGTCCCACACTGCCCGGACGCCATCCAGCTTCTCGCTGACCCAGTAATGCCGGAGGTCCACCTCGCCACGCATGACCTCGGCCAGCAACAGGGACGGCGGCGCAGCCCTGGCCGGCAGACCGCACAGCAGCAGGGCCACCATACAGACGCAGAGGAAGTGCCAGCTTCGCCCTTCAAACCGATGCATCAAGTGACCTTGCCCCCATTGCCAGCCCCAAACCTCCAAACCCGCTCCCGCCCCAAGCGGACAGCCCCGGGCGGCAGCAGTACCCCCCAGGCTTTTGAAGCCCGTCATGATGCACCATATTGATATTGCAGACATCCGCAGTCTGTAACCGGAAGTCCGGGCTGCGGGCCCGGGGCACCGGAATGCTAGAATCCTGCCCCTGCGCAGCTGCGGCCGTCGCCCGCACCAGACCGCCCGGCCGCGCTCCGCCCCACCCCCGACGACCTGCCTGGAGCCCGGTGAACACTCTGCCTATCGACGTCATCGTTCCCGTCTACCGGGGGCTGGATGAAACCCGGCGCTGCATCGAGAGCGCCCTCGCGGCCCGTCAGCAGACGCCCTTCGAGCTGATCGTCATCAACGATGCCGGCCCCGAACCCGAACTCACCGCGTGGCTGCGCGACAAGGCGGCAGCAGGCCGCCTCACCCTGCTCGAGAACGAACGCAACCTGGGCTTCGTCCTCACGGTAAACCGCGGCATGGCCCTGCATCCGGAGCGGGATGTAGTCCTCCTCAACAGCGACACCGAAGTGGCCAACGACTGGCTGGACCGGCTCGCCGCCTGTGCCGACCGCCATCCCGCGGCCGGCACCCTGACCCCCTGGTCCAACAACGCCACCATCTGCTCCTACCCCTACGAAGGCTGGACCGGTGGCGTCCCCGGCACCCTGGGCCTGGCCGGCCTCGACGCGCTGATCCGCACCACCCTTGCCGGCGAAACCCTCGAGATCCCGACCGCCGTCGGCTTCTGCATGTACATCCGGCGGCGCTGCCTCCAGGAAACCGGCCTCTTCGATGCCGAACGCTTCGGCCGGGGCTATGGCGAGGAGAACGACTTCTGTCGCCGCGCCGCCGGCCTGGGCTGGCAGAACCTGCTGGCCGCCGATGTCTTCGTCTTCCATGAAGGCGGGGTGAGCTTCTCCGACGAACGCGCGGCCCTCCAGGCCAACGCCATGCAGCGCCTGCTGGAGGCGCATCCGGACTACCTGGACGTGGTTCAGGCCTGGATACAGGGCAACCCGGCCGAGCCGCTGCGGGCCATGATCGACAGCGCCCGTCGAGCACAATCCGGCACAGAGGAAGGAGAGGTGCTCAAAGAACGCCACCAGGCGGCGGGGCGTCCCGCGCCCGTGTGCTGGCAACCGTCCTCCGCGACGCTCCAGCACTCCGTCCAGTTGCATATCAGCCATAGCTGGGGAGGCGGCACTGACCGCTGGATACTGGACTACTGCCAGACAGACTCAAACCGGCGCAATCTGCTTCTACGCTCAGTCAGCCATCGCAATGCGGCCGGTTTCCGCCTCGAACTGGTGGAACCGGCCCAGGGCAACCAAACGCTGCTCAGCTGGGATCTGACTCTCCCGATCCGCGCAGCCACCGCGTCCCACCCCGAGTACGCCGACATCCTGGCCAGCCTCATCAGGGATTTCCAGGTGGACAGCCTGATCATCTCGTCCCTGATCGGCCACAGTCTGGAAGCACTCCACAGCGGGTTGCCCACCATCGTCGTATTGCACGACCTGTTTCCGTTCTGCCCTGCCCTTTTCGCCTGTTTCGACGGGGCTTGCGCCGAATGCCCCTCTCACCGGCTCACGGCGTGCATGGCCACCAACCCACGCAACGTGTTCTGGCACAACACCAGCACCTACGACTGGGAGGTGTTGCGCCGCGAATACGCAAGACACCTGGCTCAACCGTCGATCCGGCTCGTCGCCCCCAGCCACAGCATCCACGCCCGCTGGGCAGCACTGCAACCCGAGCTTGCCCACCTCCCCTGGACACGGATTGAGCACGGCATCGACACGGCCGCCTTTCCACGCCTGGAGGCTTCACCCGACAGGCCCCATCGCCGGCCACGCCTCGTCATACCGGGCCGCCTGGCGCCTCACAAGGGGCTCGACCTCGTGCGCCAAGCCCTGCCCGAACTGATCCGCGATGCGGACATCCTGCTGTTGGGCTGCGGAGACTTTGGCCGGGCCTTTGAGGGGCAAGTGGGGGTTGAGATCATCGAACACTACGCACACTCGGAACTTGGCAGCATCATCGGCCGCTTTGCCCCCGACCTGGCCCTGCTCGTTTCGATCCTGCCCGAATCGTTCAGCTACACCCTGAGCGAAATGTTCGCGCTCGGCCTCCCTGTGATTGCCACCCGGGTGGGGGCCTTCGCCGAGCGCATCCAGCATGGCGTAACCGGCCTGCTCTGTGCCCCAACCGCCGATGACCTGGTCCGCTGCGTCCAATCCGTTCTTGCGGCCCCCGATAATCTCGCGGCAATGCGCCAGAACGTGGCCGCCCAGCCAGTTCGTACGCTTCAGGAGATGTGTTCGGACTACGCCCGACTCCTCCCGCCGCCTCGCCCTGGTCCCTCATGCGTCAGCCGACTGCTGGCCGCCCTGCGGCAGGCCGCGGAACATGAGCAATCGGCTCGGCTAGCCCGCTCCGCACACGAAACAGCACAACAACAAGGACAGGCTGTACGACAGCAGCTGGAAAGCCGTATCCACGACCTGGAGCAGCAGGTTCGCCACCTCGAGGCACGCCTGCACGACGTCCACACCTCCCGCTCATGGCGTTTCTCAGCACCGTTGCGGCTCCTCGGGCGGACAGCCCGTCGGATCTCCGCTCAACCATCACCCGAGTCGACCACTCCCCCCGCCGCAGCGCCGGCAGACGTTGCTGCCATGCCCCGACTTACCCAGGAGGCCCGACGCAAGGTACGAAGCCAGGTTCGCCACTGGTTCGGCATTCCCGACAAGGGGCGTCTCATCCTGTCGCTCGGCACACCGAAGGACGGGCCCACCGCAGCACGCTACATCCAGCTAGTTAGCGCCCTGAGCGCGGCACGGAATGACCTCCACGGACTCATGGCCGGCAGCCAGCCGAGCGCCTCGTGCTGGTCGGTCTGCCATGAATCCATGGCCAGTCTCGTCGCCACCCGGCAATTGTTTTTTGCCGAATCACTGCACGACCGTGAAGCCTTCCTGCTTGCTGCGGATGCCCTCCTGGTCCTGGATGAAACCAGCCTGCTGCAAGACGGCCCCTCAGCCCTGGAGGCAGGGCTTCCCATCCTTCGACCTGCCAGTCTCACCCGCCCGCAGTGGCTTCCTGGCGAGCAGGACATCGCATACCAACCGGATACCGCAGAGATCGCAGTTGCCGCGCTGATCGCCCGCCTGCCACGCCCTGACCACCCCGATTGCCGCGAGGAATATTGAATGCCCCCTCCCGTCATCAGCGTCATCGTCCCCGCCTTCAACCACGAAGCCTACGTGGTCGAGGCCCTCGAGAGCGTGCTGGCCCAGAGCCTGGACGACCTGGAGTTGATCGTCATCGACGATGCCTCCCGGGACGGCACCTGGGATGCCATCCACAGCGTGCGCGACTCGCGCATCCGCGCCGTGAGGCATGCCACCAACCAGGGGGCCCACCAGACCCTGAACGAAGGCCTGGCCCTCGGCCGCGGCCGCTACCTGGCCATCCTCAACTCCGACGACCGCTACCACCCGGAACGCCTGGCCCGCCTGGTGGCCGCCCTGGGGGATGCGCCCTGCCTGGCCTTCAGCGACGTCGGCTTCATGGACAGCAAGGGCCTGCCCGCCCCGGATCACGAGCGCGCCCGCGACTACACCGAGGCCTGCCAACGGGCCGGCCAGTTGCCCCCGGCAGGCTGG
The DNA here is from genome assembly GCA_937967645.1 of uncultured Zoogloea sp. GTDB lineage: Bacteria > Pseudomonadota > Gammaproteobacteria > Burkholderiales > Rhodocyclaceae > Zoogloea. The sequence goes on along the minus strand of CALBTT010000185.1, from coordinate 52,314 downwards.
CTGCTCAGCAGCAACCTGGCCATCAGCACCTCGAACTTCCTATTCCCGCGCAGCCTGTTCGAGCGGATCGGCAGCTTCGCCAACCTGCGCTACACCCATGACTGGGACTGGGCCCTGCGCGCCAGTGCCCAACAACCGCCGGTCTGGCTGCGCGAGACCCTGCTCGACTACCGGGTCCACCCCACCAACACCCTTGCGGAAGATGATGTCTGGCGCCACGTCCATGAGAACGCCTACATCCAGACCCTGGCCCTGGGCGGCAGCCTCGACGGACTCGACGCCCGCAACGCCTGCACCGCCCTGTTGCACAACAGCAGCCTCCACCCAGCGGCCACCCTGGCCTTCCTGATCGCCGCCGGGCGCCTGCCGCAGCGGGAGGCGCTGCTCGCCCTCACCCGGCCAGACGGCGGCCAGTGGTTCCTGCCCGGCATGGCGCGCGACTGCGGACTGGACCCGCGGATCTTCCTGTCCGCACGCAAGCTGTCCAACCAGCAACAGGCCCTCGAAGCCCAGGCAGCCTTGATCGAGGAACGCTGGGAGACCATCCAGCGCATGAACGACACCATCGCCGAGCGCGACGCCAGCATCAGCGCCCAGGCCCGCCTGATCGAGGAAAGGGCCGGCACCATCGCCCACATGGGGCAGGAGATCGCCCACCGCGACGAGGCCATCGCCGCCCAGGGAAAGCTGCTGGAGGAGCGCTATGCGGCGATGACGGCCATGGGACACGCAATTGAAGAACGCGATCGTCTGATCGATGAAAACGCCCGTCTGATCCGGGAACGTGACGCCGAGATCGCCGACCTCAGGAATACTCCGTGGAATCGGCTGCGAAGGGTGATCGCTCGCCTTCTCACCACCCGATGATCATTCGCCGACCTGCGGGCTCCGGATTGCTGCAACGCAAGACAAACCGCCTGAAGGACGTTAGCATTCCTGCATAGCAAGACGACCAGACTGGCCGCGCACCTGCACAACACACAACCATGAACATGTCTGCCCCCCCTTCCGACCCTCACGCCACAGCCGTGCCGGGCGCCGAAGCAAAAACGTCCCGCCCTGCCCTCCTCTCCATCGTCATCCCCTGCTACAACGAGGAGGAGGTCATCGGTGAAACGCTCCGGCGCCTGCGGGCCTTCTGCGCAGAGTTGCATGATCTGGACGTCGAGCTGATCTTCGTGGACGACGGCAGCCGCGACCGCACCCGTGCGCTGCTCAAGGACTTCGCAGCCGGGGACGCACGGATCAAGCTGGTCTGCTTCGCCCGCAACTTCGGCCACCAGATCGCAGTGACGGCGGGCATCGACGCGGCCCGGGGGGACGCCGTGGTGCTCATCGACGCAGACCTCCAGGACCCGCCCGAGGTGATCCATGAAATGGTCCGGAAGTGGCGCGAGGGCTATGACGTGGTGTACGGCACCCGTACCGAGAGACCCGGAGAATCACGCTTCAAGCTGGCCACCGCAAGAGGCTTCTACCGCCTCCTCAACCGCCTGTCGGATGTACCTATCCCACTCGACACGGGTGACTTCCGGCTGATGAGCAGGAAGGTGGTCGCCACCCTGCAGGCGATGCCCGAGCGTGACCGCTTCGTGCGCGGCATGGTCAGCTGGGTCGGCTTCAACCAGACGGCCCTGCCCTACCGGCGGGCCGAGCGCTTCGCCGGGGAGAGCAAGTATCCCCTTCGCAAGATGATCCGCTTTGCCACCGACGGCATCCTGTCCTTCTCGAGCAAACCGCTGCAGCTCTCGGTCGCGATGGGCATGACCTGCGCCGGCATGGCCCTGGTCGGCATCGTGTATGCCCTGATCCTGCGGCTGTTCACCGACATCTGGGTGGAAGGCTGGACAGCGCTGATGATCGCCGTGCTGTTCATCGGCGGGGTCCAGCTCATCAGCGTCGGCATCCTCGGGGAATACGTGGGTCGAATCTACAACGAGATCAAGGGGCGCCCGCTGTACGTGGTCAATGAATACATCGGCTTCCGGGAGGAAGGCCCTGCCACCTCCCGCAGCCCTGTGGTGCATAGCCGATGACGGCCGGCAAGCTGCTCAAGCTGCTACTGGGCGTAGGACTCGCCGCTTTCTTCCTGTGGCTGGTGGTGCGCCAGATCAGCCTGGCCGAGCTGAAGGCGGCCTTTGCCAGCGCCGACCTCCCCTGGATAGGCGCGGCCCTGGTCGCGTTCTTCATCGGCTACGCCTGCCGGATCGAGCGCTGGCACCTGATGCTGCAACGGGACAACCCGGGCCTGGGCTGGCGTCACTGCGCCGGCCCCCTGATGGCCAGCGTGGCGGCCAACAACGTGCTCCCCTTCCGGGCCGGCGACCTCGTGCGCGCCTTCGGCTTCAACCGGCGGCTGGGCATCGGTGCCAACACCGCCATCGTCACCCTCTTCGCCGAGCGCCTGCTGGACCTGCTCATGGTGCTGCTCTTCCTGGGTGCGGCCCTGGTGGGCTTCGGCACCGACCTCACCCAGCTGGCCGGTGTCGGCAGTGCGCTACCGATCGGCGCCGCGGCCGGCATCCTTGCCCTCCTGCTGGCGCCCCGTCTGTTCGCCGCCCCGGGCCACGCTCTGGCCGGCCTGCTCATCCGGCTGGCCCCGGGCCCGGGCCGGAAGGTCCAGGCCGGGATCGACAAGGCCCTGGCCACCCTGGAGCACTTCTCGGCAGGCCACACCATGCCCCGGCTGATCGGCTGGTCCTTCCTGGCCTGGCTGGCGGAGGGCGGGGTGTTCTGGTTCGCCGCCCTGGCCCTGCCCGACCTCTCCGCCCCCCTCGGCGGCTGGCTGGCCCTGCCGGTGGGCACCCTGGCGACGCTGATCCCCAGCACCCCCGGTTATGTCGGCACCTTCGACTACTTCACCGCCCGGGCCATGACCGAACTCGGCAACCCGGCCGCTGCAGCCACCGCCTACGCCCTGCTGGTGCACATTCTGCTATGGCTCCCCGCCACCCTGGCGGGCGGCATCTATCTGATCCTGAATCCGACCCGGCCCGCTCCAGGGGCCGAAACCTGCTGACCATGACGCTCTCCCACACCACCCGGACCACCATCGTCGGTGGCGGCTTCACCGGCCTGACGGCCGCCTACGAACTGGCCTCCAAGGGCATCCCGGTCACCGTCCTCGAGGCCGAGAACGAGATCGGCGGCCTCGCCGCGGCCTTCGACGTGGGGGGCGAGAAGCTCGACCGCTTCTACCACCACTGGTTCACCAACGACCTCGAGGTGATGCAGCTCATCGACGAGCTTGGCCTCGGCGACCGGGTGGAGATCAACCCCACCAACACCGGGGTGTACTACGCCAACAACTTCTTCAAGCTGTCGACGCCCTGGGACCTGCTCAACTTCACCCCCCTCGGCTTCACCGACCGGATCCGCCTCGGCCTGCTGGCCCTGCGTGCCCGCCGGGTCAAGGACTGGATGTCCCTCGAGGACAAGACCGCCCACGCGTGGCTGCGCGAACTGGGCGGCGACAAGGTCTACAAGGTCGTATGGGAGCCCCTCCTGAAGGGCAAGTTCGGCCCCTACGCGGAAGACATTTCGGCGGTCTGGTTCTGGAACAAGCTCAAGCTGCGCGGCGGCAGCCGGGGCAAGGGCGGCGAGGAGCGCCTGGCCTACTTCAAGGGCGGCTTCGTCGCGCTGGCCGAGGCGCTGGCCCGGCGCATCCGCGAACTGGGCGGTCGCATCGAACTCAACGCGCCGGTCACGTCCATCGCCCACCAGAACGGCACCTGGCACACCACCACCCCCGGCGGAGTGGTGCAGTCCGAACGGGTCATCGGCACCACGGCACTTCCGCTGCTGGCCGACATGCTGCGGAGCTGGGCCAGCCCGGACTACCTGCGCAGCCTCGAGCAGATCCAGTACATCGGCAACGTCTGCCTGGTGCTGGAGCTCGATCGCCCGCTGTCCAAGACCTACTGGCTGAACGTCAACGACCCCAGCTTCCCCTTTGTCGGCGTGATCGAACACACCAACTTCGAACGCCCCGAGACCTATGGCGGCCGGCACATCGTGTATCTGTCCAAGTACCTGCCCCACACCGACGCCCTCTACGCGATGGATGCGGACGCCTTCCTGGACTACGCCCTGCCCTTCCTCAAGACCATGTTCCCGGCCCTGGAACGGTCGTGGATCCAGGCCCATCACCTGTGGCGCGCCCGCTGGTCGCAGCCGGTCGTGGCTCGCCACTACAGCCGGCTGATCCCCCCGGAGGACGGGCCTGTCGAGGGGCTCCACCTGTGCTCGATGGCCCAGATCTACCCCGAGGACCGCGGCACCAACTACGCCATCCGCGAAGGCCGGCGCATCGGCCGGCGGCTGGCTGGGGTCATGTCCGCGCGATGAGCACGCCCCGCCCCACCACCACCGTGGCGGCGTCGCCCCGGCCGCTGGGCAAGGCCGCCGCGCTGCTGTTCGCCTTTGCCCTGAGCCTGCTCCTTTACCTTGCCGGCACCGCCGCCATCCACCTGAGCGGTGCCCACCTCGTCCGCACCGACTACATCAGCAAACCCGCCGCAGCCCCGAAGGTCGAGCTCAGCACCCGGATCTTCCAGCGCGCCTATGGCGACATCCACGTCCGCAGCGAGAAGAGCCGGGGCGGCCCCAAACCCTATGTCAGGACACTGGCCTGGCTGGCCCTCTTCGCCGGCAGCCTGGTGGCCCTCCGCCGCGTCGCCCCGCTCCGCAAGGGCTGCGAGATGCTCCTCGGGCGCATCCGGCGCATCCACCCCCTGGAGGGCGCCCTCTTCCTCGGTGCGAGCCTGTGGGTGCTCGGCAAGCCGGGCATCATCGACATGCTGCCCCTCGGCCAGGTGATCGAAGGCATCCGCGAGGGCGTCAATTTCTATACCGTCAGCACCCTCCAGGGGCAGGCCGGCGCCCTGCCGATCTTCCCCTACAACCCACCGGCCTACTTCCTGCTCGCAGTCCTCTCCGAGGCACAGGGCGTCCTGGACTCGCTGGGCCTCGGCCCGGCGCCTCGACACGGCCTGCTCCAATGGCTGCTGTTCGTCACCTACCTGGGTCTGGCCGGGCTCATGACGACCATCGTCCAGACCCTGCGCCTGCCCTTGCTGCAGGGGCGCCCCCTGTTCTACTTCATCCTGCTCAACCCGCTCGGGCTTTACTACACGGTCTTCCTCGGGCAGATCGATGTGATCGTTGTCTGCCTGCTGATGGGCGGCCTCTACCAGCTCCATGTGCGCAAGGCCTGGCTACCCGCCTTTGCGCTGCTGCTGACCGGCCTGTGCCTCGCCAAACCCCAGCACCTCCTGGCCCTGCCACCGATCGGGCTGCTGGGCATCGCCCTCGCGGACCGGCGGGCGGCCGGACGGCATCTCGCCTTCATGCTGGCCCTGTCTGCCTGCTGCGGCCTCGCCTATGCAGCCTTCTCCCTGGCTCCAGGGTTCTACGCAGCCCTCGACGCCAACCCGCAGACGGGACGCCTGGCCTGGTCGGAGTGGTGGTCCCTGTTCGGCGGCGCCATCAGCATCAACCGGCCCATCGGCTATGCGATGATCGCCACGCTCATGCTGATCTACCTGATGCCGGAGCGGGCACGCCATGCGGAAACGCCCGTGGCCCTCGGCGCCCTCGGCATGGGGATCATCGTGGCCTGCTTCCAGGCGTCCTTCGCCCACACCTTCGGCCTGGCGATCTTCCTGTTCCCCGCAGTGATCATCCTCGCCACCAGCAGCCACAGCCTGCTCAAGGCCTGCCTGCTGTCGCTGCTCTCCGCGGGCCTCCTGGCGACCTGGGGGCTCGGCCTCGAAGGCGACGTCACCACAGTCTTCGACCCGTCCGGGGCCGGCCTGGGCACCCTCACCGAAACCCGGCTTGCAGGAATTCCTTACACATCTGTCGTCCACAGCATCGAAACCGCGGCCTACCTGGGCTTTGCGGCCCTCTGCGCCCTCCAGCTGGCACGTTTCAGCCGGGACGCCGACTGACACCCGCCTTGGGCGGCATGCGATAATCGCGGGCTATGCACACCGGGGATGGACTATCTCCGCCCCGGTTGCCTCGAACAATCACGCTACGCAACACCGCATACTCTCATGGCCACTATCGCCTGGCTGATCCCGAGACTGATCGAAGGCTCGGGCGGGCATCGCACGATGCTCGAACACGCCCTTGCCCTCGAGCGCCACGGACACCGCTGCCACCTCTACCTGGAGGGCAGCCATGCCGACCCCGAGAAGGGCCGTCAGCTCATCGAGCAGATCTTCGGCTACCGCTTCGAGCGGGTCAGCTTCGGCTGGGATGCGATCCAGCCGGCCGACGCCGTGGTGGCCACCATCTGGTACTCCGCCGCCATCGTCCGCGACCTGGCCTTCCCCTGCCGCAAGCTGTACTTCGTGCAGGACTACGAGGCCTGCTTCAATCCGATGGGCGACGCCTACCTGATGGCGGAGAACTCCTACCGCTACGGGCTGACCCCGGTCACCATCGGACGCTGGCTGCGCCATGAGCTGGCGGCACGCTTCGGGGTGGCGGCCTACCACTTCGACTTCGGCGCCAACCTGGACATCTACCGCCCCCTGCCCGAAGTGCGCAAGGAGCTCGCCGTCTGCTTCATCCACCAGCCTGACAAGCCGCGCCGCTGCAGCCGGCTCGGCCTGGAAGCGCTGGGCATCGTCAAGCACCGCATGCCCGAGGTGAAGATCTACCTGTACGGTTCCCCGGCGCGGGACAAGGGCAACATCTGGTTCGACCACGAACACCTCGGCCTGCTCAACCTGCAGGACTGCAATGCGCTCTACAACCGCAGCGCGGTAGGCCTGTGCCTGAGCAGCTCCAACCCCTCCCGGGTGCCCTTCGAGATGATGGCGGCGGGCCTGCCGGTGGTGGAGATGTGGCGTGAGAACACGCTCTACGACTTCCCGCCCGAAGCCGTGAGTCTGGCCAACCAGACGCCGGAGTGCATCGCCGAGAGCATCCTGCGCCTGCTCGACCAGCCCGCCACCCGCAGCGCCATGAGCCAGGCCGGCACCCGCTTCATGGCCGACCGGCCGCTGAGCGTCGAGACCGACCAGTTCCGCGACGCCGTGGAGCGCGTGCTCAAGGGGCAGAGCCCCGACCTGAGCGGCATCGAGCGCCTGTACACCGCGCCGGCAGAGACCTCGCGCCATTACGTCGGGACCCTGCCCGACAGCATCCAGCGCCGCCTGTCGACGCCACCGAACGCCTACGTCAACGCCCTGCCGCCGCGCCTGCGACGCTTCGTTGGCTGGGGTGCCCGGGTAGCGCGCCGGCTCCTCGAGAACCGCTGAGACGCCGCCGCATGTACAAGCTCAAGACGCTGGATGTCTGGGATACCTTGCTCCGACGCAAGTGCCACCCCGACTTCATCAAGCTCACCGCGGCGCGCCACCTGCAGCTGCGCTTCGGCACGCAGTTGGCCGAGGGCTTCGCCGACCACTGGGCGATCTTCCGGGAACGCTGCCAGATCGAGGGTGAGCTGGCCCGCGCCGCCGCCCGCCAGGGCACCGATGACGAGTACACCCTGCACCACGTCCTCGAGGTGCTGCTCCAGCGGGTCGTCACGGCCCCCGGCCTGGCGCTCGCCCGGGTCGCCGACGAACTGGCGGCGGCCGAGCTGGCCCTGGAGAAGGCCAACACCTTCCCCGACCCCGACTGCCGCCACGTGATCGGCCAGTACCCGGCCGAGCAGACCCTGTTCCTGTCGGACTTCTACATGCCGGCCCCGATGCTCAGGGAACTGCTCAGCCACCACGGCCTGGACGACATCGCCGGTGACGGTCTCAGCTCCTGCGACCTCCGCCTCAACAAGCGCTCAGGCCAGCTGTTCCGCCACGTCCATGAGGCCTTCGCAGTGGCGCCGGAGCACCATGTGCACATCGGCGACAACGCGCACGCGGACGTCAGCATCCCGGGCGCCATCGGCATCAAGTCGGTGCACTACCTGCCCGAACAGTCCCACGCCGACCGGCAGCTGCGGGAAAGCCTGTTCGCCGACCGGGCCACCCTGTTCGCCCACCTCGAAGGGATCATCTCTGCCAGCCGCGAAGCGGCTTTGGCAGAACGCGAGGGCGTTGCCCGCACCGCCTTCGAGCTGGGCACCCGGGCCGCGCCCCTGTGGGTGGGCTTCTGCCTGTCGGTCGCCGAACAGAGCGTCCTCGAGCAGCTCCAGCGCCTGTTCTTCTTCACCCGGGAAGGCGAGTTCTTCATCGAGGTCTTCCGCAGCCTGTTCCCCGAAGGGCGCCTGGCCGGCCATCTGCTGCCGCCGGCGGAAACCCTCGAGGTCAGCCGCCTGGCCACCTTCGGCGCCTCCCTGCGCGAGCTCAGCACCGCCGAGCTGATGCGCATGTGGAACCTCTACAGCACCCAGTCGATGTTCGCCCTGGCCCGCTCCCTGGGCCTCGAGCCGACCGCCCTGGAGGGCGTTTGCGGCCGCCACGGGATCCCGCTGCGGGAAGAGATCATCTACCCCTGGCAGGACGCCCGCGTGCAGGCCCTGTTCGCCGATCGGGAGTTCCAGTCCATCGTGACCGGCCACTGCGCCGCCGACCGCGCCCTGCTGCTCGGCTACCTGGCCCAGCGTGGTCTCAGCGCCGGCGTCACCCGGGTGGGCATCGTGGACATCGGCTGGCGCGGCACCATCCAGGACAACCTGGCCCACCTGCTGCCAGGCCACACCCTGTTCGGGCATTACCTGGGCCTCGCCCGGGTGCTCAACGAACAGCCGGCCAACTGCCGCAAATACGCCTTCGGCCCCGACCTCAACAAGCAAGTCGAGGCCAGCCACCTGCTCGACGCGGTCGCCCCCCTCGAGATGCTCAGCAACTCGCCCCACGGCAGCACCGAGGGCTACCGGCGCACCGCCGAAGGCCGGGTCGAGGCGCTCCGACTGGTGGACCAGGACGAGAACGCCGTGCACGAGCAATACGTCAGCCACTTCCAGGCCGGCGTGCTGCACGCGGCCCGGGCCTGGGCCGAGTACATCGACAACCACGCCGTCTCCAGCGCCGAGCTGCGCCCCCAGGCCCTCGCCATCTGGCATGCCCTGGTGGCCCAGACGCCGGACGACCTGTTCCAGGCCTACAACGCCCTGAACCACAACGAAGTCTTCGGGGTCGGCCAGTTCGTCGAGCAGAGCAGCGTACCGTCGATGGGCGTGGTGCTACGCGCCCCCTTCGTGCGCCGCGACCGGCACAGCCTGATCCAGTACATCCGTCAGTCCCAATGGGCCACCGGCCTCAGGAAACGCACCGATCTCAACCCGATGCACAAGGCCCTGCTCACCACCGCCGTTTCGGCTGGCAAGGTGTACAAATACATGCGGGTCCGCTGGCAGCATCACCAGGCCAAGAGAGGCAAGTAAGGACGAACAGACAAGGAGATCGCATCAATGACGGCAGTCCCCATTCTCACGTACCACGCAGCACGCATCGACGGAAACAACTACGCCACCAACGATCATGTTGCGTTCGCGGAGGATCTAAGGCTGGTTAGCGCTCTTGGTCTTCGCATCATCTCACTGGGCAGCGTAGCCGACCACATCATTGAAGGTAGAGCCCTGCCGGACCGGGCCGTAGCCTTCAGTTTCGATGATGGCACTGACTTCGATTACATCGACCTGCCCCACCCCAGCCATGGCATGCAACGCAGCATGCTCAATATCATCCAGGACTTCGTGCAGGTGTTCGGCGCTGACCGTCAGCCGGACCTCCACGTCACCAGCTTTGTCATCGCATCACCATCTGCACGCGGGGAAATCGATCAAGGTTCATTGATTGGCCAGGACTGGATCAAAGAAACATGGTGGGGCCCGGCAACCCGCACCGGCCGCATGGGGATAGGCAATCACAGCTGGGATCACAATCACATCCAGGTGTCCGGCGGCCTCCCCCAAGACAAGCTCGGGACCTTCCATTCGATCAACACACGAGCACTCGCCGACCGACAGCTCAAACAAGCCGCCGACTACATAAGAGCCAGGACAGAAGACTGCTGCAGCTCACTCCTCGCTTACCCTTTCGGCGAATACAGCGATTTTCTGACTCAGGAGTACCTGCCACTGGGCGAAGCCGTGACAGGCATCCGAGCCGCGTTCACGACAGCGGCACGTCACGCCACCGCGGCGGAGAGCAGGTGGAGCATTCCCCGCTACACATTCGGCGTGGATTGGCACACTCCGGAAGAACTTCTCCGTATCCTGAATCCCCATACCATCACGACACAACAAAAAGACGCTTGAGGTTCTCCCTGTGTCCCCCACTCCCACCTCCTGTTTTGACGCGTCCCTCCAACTCATTTGGCTGGACAACGCGGCGTTCTTCGCCAGCGGACTGTTCTCTGAGTCTTTTGGCGGAGCCTTTCCAGAGCCCGTACCGATCGTCCTGGACGGCATCAGTATTCCCAAGGAAGACTGGCACCAGTGCGTGGCGCTTTACCGTTGGCCCAACGGGTTGATCGAAACCATAGGGTTCTGCAACTGGATCCGTTTTCGTAACGTCTATTTGGAGGGAGGCCTGTGCGTGAAGGCAGGCTTCTACAAACGCTTGCCTCGTCAGCACTGGCTTGAATGCCAGGCGCGAGGGGGGGTTGCGCAATTAATGATGGAATTCGGCAGTGAACGCCTCAATACACTTCCGGCGTGGTTTGGCTATTGCGGGGACAAACGCTCCCTGATCGTGACCCGACGCGTCGGTTATCAGCCCACCTCCCACCCCTATTTGATCGCCAAGTGGTTCGAGACACTGACCGACGACGAAAAGAATCGGATCAGTGACCAGGTCGCCAGAATCGGCCCATTCTAAGCAGTTAGTGTCCCCTAGAGTCACGTAACCTCAGATCAAACCCCACATTACCCAATAGCTCATGACTCCCGGCTCAGAACTCCTCCCCCTCGCCCGTACCCTCATCAACCAAGGGCGCTCGGTGGAAGCCAGCCATTGCCTGCAAGCCTTGCTGAGGATGCAACCAGCCCACCTGGAGGCTCACAACCTGCGTGAGACGCACCGTCTTCCGGGTAACTTCAGCGACGCCTTCGGCATTGAGGCACGTATCTCCCCGGATGACGATATCTTCCGCTTCTTCGCCAACCATCCCAGCTGTACCAATCCCATCCGGGACTACCTGTCCGATGGCTGGCGCACCATGGTCGAACTGATCCAGGCTCTTGAGCCCGTCAAACGCTCACTCAGCCAGTGCCGCAGCTTCCTGGAGTTTGCAAGCGGGTTTGGTCGCTTCAGCCGGCACCTTGTGAAGGCGCTTCCCCCCGGCGCCCTCCATGTCTCGGATATCGTTCCCGGCAGCGTGGACTTTCTAAAGACTCACCTGAACATAGACGGCTTCTATTCCACCCACCAACCGGAGGATCTGGTAGCTCCCCGGCGCTACGAGATCATCTTCGTCCTCTCCCTTTTCAGCCACCTGCCGGATCGTACCTGGTCGGCCTGGCTCAAACGCCTTTATGACATGCTTGAGCCTGGAGGGGTGCTCGTCATCACCACCCACGGAGAACAGGCGGCTCGCAACCTGGGGGTCCAGATGCCAGCTGAGGGCTACGTCTTCATCCCGTCGAGTGAGTCCAGCGCGCTGGATGGCGAGGAATACGGCTCCACCTTTACCTCAGCCGACTACGTCCACCAGGCTATTGCACAGCACCTGCCGGGGGCAGCAGTCCATGCGTTTCCGGCCCATTTCTGGGGCGGACAGGACGCCTTCGTCATTGTGAAGGGCGGCACGTCCGCAGAAGACGATATCGAGGAAGAGCGCCGGTTACAGACTCGCGCAAACACCCTTGCCCAAACTCCCCGCTTCACTCAGACCTTGTGGAGTCACTGTCGCCATCTGAGGTCCGACGCCACGCTGGCGCAATTGCACCCCCGGATTCACCCAGGCGACCAGATGCTGCTGCACTCCCTGAAGCACTTCCGGGAGGTCAATCGCCCGCTGAGTCAATATTACAATGTGGCCTTGCAGCAACACGAAGCGGCCCAGCAGATTCTCCGGTTCATGTTTCCCAAGCCGCCCAAGGATTTGCACATCCTCGATTTTGCCTGTGGTTATGGTCGCCTGCTGCGCCTACTCACCCTCAGCAAGCCCCCCGCCCACATCTGGGCTGCCGATATCCAGGCGGACGCCGTTGCATTCGTAACATCAGAATTCGGTGTCCATGGCCTGAAATCAGATACAGACCCCAGCAGCTTTGCACCAGAGCAACGCTTCCATTTCATCTGGGTGGCGTCACTCTTTTCTCACTTACCTGAAAAGCCTTTCCGGGCCTGGCTTGCAAGGCTCCACAGCCTGCTCACACCGGACGGTGTGCTGTGCTTCAGTGTTCATGACGCATGCCTGCTTCCTCCCGACCGGAAACTTCCCGCGGAGGGTATCTACTTCACCCCCAGCAGCGAGATCGCCGACCTGGACACCCACAGTTATGGCACCACATATGTCAGCGAAGACTTTGTAGCCAGCGTCATCCGGGAAAGCCTCAACCAGCCAGCCCAGGTCTACCTCCGCCTGCCCCGCGGCCTTGCCAACGAACAAGACCTCTATGTTGTTCCGGCGGCGCCAGACGCCCCTCTGAGTGCGCTAAGCAGCTTCCGGCGCGGCCCATGGGGCTGGGTGGACGAACTGGAGGTCATCAACGGGCAACTACGAATGCACGGCTGGGCCGCTTCCCTGGACGACGGCCCCCTCGATGGGGTGACCATTTCCATCAATGGAACACCATATCGATGCCCGACAGGAGAGCACCGACCAGACGTAGCCCAGGTTCTAGGCGATCAGCGACTTGAGCTGTCAGGCTGGAGGTTCGCTCAGAACCTGCCAATCGAAACCGTCGGAACAGAGGTATTCATAGAGGTGTCGGGAGTCAGCCGGAACAACGAGGCGGCACTCATTTATGCAGGCAACATTGCCGTATCCAAAACAAGCCTGCACTGACCGCCCCCAACCATCACACAGGACAGTCCGGGCACATCCTGACAACCCCCTCAGTTTTTCTTGAGTAACCTGCTCAGGATACGCGCCAGCAAGCCTCCGTTTGCCTTCTGGCGCAGCAGCATATCCCGCTCGGCCTGTGCGACCTCGAGCTGCTCTTCGAGCAGCCCGACTTTCTCCACGAGCATGCGATTCTCGGCGTAGGTCCTGCTCCACTCGGCATACACCGAGTGTGTCCTGTCAGTGACCAGACTTAAAGACGGGGTTACCGCATCCAGCGCACCGGGAGCCTTTGCGCAGCACACCAGGAAATAAAGCTCCGCCGGATACGCCGAGGCTCCATCGATGGACAGCACACTGGCCTTCGTGGCCTCGCCCTCCAGGGACCACAGCATGGACTGAAAGCACGGACGCTGCGCAAACCAGTGCTGTCGAGGAAAATGAGCATCAAGCAGACTCCGAAGTTCGGGGCCATCGAGCTCTCGAATGTGGAACTCGTTCTTGTAGCCAGTCTTGTCACTGTACTCGACACGATTGGGCGACGAGATGATGAACATCCCGCCTGGCGCCAGAAGGCGCTCCACCTCAAGCATGAAAGCCTCATGCTCGGTGATGTGCTCAATGGTTTCAAAGGAAACAATCAGATCAAAACTGGCATCCGGAAAAGGAACGGAGGTACAGCTCGCATGCACATATTTCAGGTTGTTGGCACGCCCATAGCGTTCACGCGCGTGATCGACAGCCTCCGGGGACACATCAACACCTGCAACGGTCTCTGCCACGCCTGCCAATAGCGCGCTGCCATAGCCTTCACCACTCGCAACATCGAGAACCCTCCGGCCCACCGCATACTCTCGGGCAAAGAGATAACGATGCCAATGCTCATAGATCATCTCCCCCTCGCAGCTCGGGAGAAAACGCTCACCGGTAAAACTCAATGTCATGAAATTCGATTCCAGAGTGCTTCACATGGCCCTGCGGGCGCTGACAGCCTCTGCTCGGCGAGGCGACCGACAGCCCCGAGAGAAAAGACCCAGTTCAAACGATATTCCATCGATGAGGCAGTCGGCATACTCCGAGCTCGCGGCATTCCCCGACCACGGTCAGATCACTGGTCAGCTCATCGAACAAGCGATACCCCTCAGGATCAAGGGCGTGTCCCTTCACCGTGTACTCTCCCGGAAGCAAGGAGAGTTCTGGGAGTTCGAACTCGAACTCGAACTCATTTGCCGTCCGGCGGCACAGCTCATAACCATCCATTTCGGACGACACGCCATAAATCGGCATGCCATCTTTCCTCACGAACCCCATGATCACCGTTGGCGTACGTCCATCGGGTGAAAAAACCCTGCCGCCGACGCGTAAATTGTCCCCCATGGACAAAACCGCCCCTTCATGGCTCGGCTGGCCATTCAACGTCATGGACACCAAGGCGTAATTACCGCTCTTAACCGCCTGCGCATGGTCCTGCGCCTTGGGTGCATTCCTCGCATCATGCCAGGCAAGGTATTCGCGGGTCACCCGATGAGAGTCGCCGTAGGATTTCAATTTTCCATCGTGAATCCAGGCCGCCTTCTGGCAAAGCTTCTGAATGTGGAACATGCTGTGTGCACATAACAGCAACGTCCCCCCGTCGGAAAGATAATTCTCCATCCAGGCAATACACTTGCGCTGGAAGGACTCATCCCCCACAGCCAAAACTTCGTCAGTGATCAGAATGTCCGGGCGAACCGCAGTTGCAACAGCAAAACCCAGACGCACCACCATTCCCGAGGAATAGTGCTTGATGGGCTGATCGATGTGCTCTCCGATATCAGCAAATGCCAGAATGGCGTCCAGGCAAGCTCGGGTCTCGCGTTCGCTTAATCCCATCAGCGATGTGGCCAGAAATACATTCTGGCGCCCGGTGTACTCGGGGTGAAAGCCAGCCCCCAGTTCGAGCAAGGCACTGATGCGGCCGTGAATGCCAATCTGCCCTGAACTGGGCCGGACCACGCCCGCGATGATCTTCAGCAGGGTGGACTTGCCCGCGCCGTTCACCCCGATCAAACCCAGCGACTCTCCCTGTCTGACCTCCAGATCGATCCCCGACAAGGCGTGAAACGACTCAGGAAAGCCACGTCGCATCAGCAAGGCTGCCAGGGTCTTGACCCGACTCGCTGCGGTATTGGCGATCGGGTAAGCCTTACCCACATCCCGCAGAGCAATGAGGACCTGGCCATCGTTCATCGCCGACATCAGATGAAGTCCTCAAAATAGCCAGACAAGCGCACGAAGAGCCCACGCGCCACGACGACGAGGACTATCGCAACGCCAAAGAGGCCTGCCAGCTCACCGAGACCGCTGGCAACCCCCTGCATCAAGGAAGAACGAATGGGCCCGATCACATGTACCAGAGGATTCAGGGCCATCGGGCCCCGCACCGACTCCGGCACCTGACTGATCGGATAGAGAACCGGCGTGATATAGAACATGATCATCAGGATCGGACCCAGCAGCTGGTCCACGTCCTTCAGGAACACCTGGGCGGCGGAGGTCAGCAAGGTCACGCCACAGGCCAGTGTCAGCATGACAAGCCAGGCGCCCAGGACCACCATCACACCCGCAAAGGAGAACGGCTCGCCGAGCAGCGCGAGCACCCCGAGAATCACGAAGAAACCCGTGAAATGAAGCGCAAACGTTGCTCCAACTGAAGCAAAGACAAGCAACTCATGGGGAAACATGACCTTCTTGACCAGCCCGGCATTTCCCACCACCGCCTGGGTGCCGCGCTGAATGCCTTCCTGAAAGGCCATCCACGGCCACAGACCACAGGCCACGAAGGCCGTGAAACTGTGCTCGCCTAGTTCAGGAAAGCCTACCTTGAAGACTTTGCGAAAGACAAAGCTGTAAATGGCAAGCAGAAGGACAGGCTGCCCCAAAGCCCATAAGCCGCCACCCAGGGTACCGGAATAGCGGCTCTTCAATTCACGCTTGAAGAAATTCAAGAACAACCAACGCTGCCGCCACAACTCACTCAAGGCGATACCTCATAACAGATGCAGCGAAGCACTCAGACAGGCGGCCGGCACATTAATGCCGGCCCCAGCCCGCCTTCACCGAGCGTTGCATAGCTCGTCGCGCTGACTACTTGATCCCTGCGGCACCCACGGCTTGGGTAAGCGCATCCCGATTCACGGAAAATGCATCCGATTTGATGATGGGGTCCACAATGGCGCCACGTGCCTTGCGGCGCAGATCCGCCTTCACCCCTTCGATCAGCTGAGCCTTCACCTCTTCATAGGGCAGCGTCACCACAGGCTTGGCTTCCTCCAAGCGGATGATGTGGTAGCCGAACTGGGTCGATATGAGCCCCGACACATCACCCGGCTTTTTCAACGCGAAAAGCGCTTCCTCAAACTCCTTAACGGTCTTTCCCTTCGGAAGCCAGCCAAGATCCCCGCCCTTGGCAGCCGACCCCGGATCATCCGAGTACTTCCTGGCAAGCTCATCAAAAGCCTCACCGGCCTTCACTCGCTCCAGCAGGGCTTCGGCAATGGCGCGTGCATCATCACCTCGCGAAGCGACTTCACGCACCAGGATATGTCGGGCACGCAACTCCTCTTTCCGGAAACGCTCCGGATGGGCCAGGTATTCCTCGCGAGCAAACCGCTCGACTTTCTTATCATCGATAGCGGCCAGTTCCACCTTCTCAAAGTACAAATCAGAAAGCGTCCTCTCTCCCGCCAGAAGGATTCTCGTAGCAGTCGCTGGATCCCGCTCGAGCCCTTCCTTCCTCGCCTGCGCAGCGAGCACCCTGCGCAACAACAGCTCTTTCACCAGGCTGTCTGCCGCACTAGCAGACTCCCCGAGATTGCGCTTCTGCTCCGCAGTCGCCCCCTTCAGGACAGCGACAACCTCTTCGCGCGTGATCGCTTCATCTGAATATGAAGCTACTACATCTAGCTTACTGGCACTGGAACCAGGGCTAGCCGGCGCATCATTCGCCACAACACTGCCCATCCCTAGTACCAGGTTTAACAACAGCACGGACACTCCAAGAGCCAAATAACGCATGATTGTCTTTCGGAAACCGATTATTGCAACAAACCATTACAACACCTACAAATGAATAAAGGCGGGCAAGCCCGCCTTTATTCTTGCAATTAGCTTTTAAAAGCTAACTGCTACTAACTACTACATTACGGCAGATAGCGCAGCGGCAGGGTGGTACCGTAGTTGGTACCAGCAGCGCCCACACCACCGTTGAACACGTTGTTGGCAGTGAAGCCAATCACCGGCAGCTTGCCGTTAGCAGTACCGTTTTCGTAGGTAGCAGGAACACCCACTGCGGTCCAGCCGGCGATGGTCGGAATGGTCGCCCAACCTTCTTCATACACCGCGCCACCAGCACCGGTAGCGGTGATGTCATTGATGGTCAGCAGCGCGCCCAGAGCACCAGTGGCACCGGCACCGTTGTTGATACCGATCACAGACACTTCACCCTTCAGAGAAAGGGCGCCACCCGGGGGGGTCGGGGAGATCACGATGTTGGAACTGGCCTTGTTCTCTTCACGATCGTAGAAAGCCACGGAACCAACGAGATCCACACGGTTGGTGGTATCAACCAGGCTCTGATAGGGAGAACCCGCGTCGCCACCAATCTTGTACTTCACGCCTTCCAGAGTAACGCTACCAGTAGCACTCTGGGTGTAGTTGTAGAAGTAACGACGGGTCGGCTGGCTGATGACGATATCAGTGGCAGCGGCCAGAGCATCCAGAGTGGAGTACTCAGCGACAACCGAGCTCTTTTGCAGCAGCGCGGTCAGCGCATTGCGATGAGCAGAAGCGGTCGGGGTAGCAAGCTCAACCGGGGTGGAGAGGTCGGGCAGGTCGAACTGGTACGCGGGCACAGCAGCGCCGCCAGACGCGGGAGCAACAGCCTTGGCGAAGAAGATCCGGTCAGCGGTCAGCGAATCGGTCACGGTAACCGCATCGTTGGCCTGACGGAAATAAGCCTTGCGCGGCAGGGTGTAATTGACGGCCGTCGCAATGTTCGCAAAAGCCTTGGAACCCGGAACGTTGATGATGGTCGCGTAGGAAGTCAGCGAACCAGTCGGGTCGGTCATGTAGCTACCCTGAACAGCGGCAGCAGCGTTCACGAAGTTATCTTCCGTCAGGTTTTCCAGACGAGCGGTGCTGGTGCTGGAGGTGCAAGGCGCAACGCCATTGACGTGCTTGATCGCGGTGAAAAGCGGGTTCTTGCCATTCACGTTGTTAGCAGCATTCGGGGCAGCGATAACTTCCGGAATATCAGCCATGGTGATGACTTCAACATAGCCTTCCAGGGTGCCAGTCGCGGTGTTTTGCAGACGGATGGGCACAAAGCTCTGGTTCACGGAAGCCGGCAGGGTGCAGCTCTTGTCGGCGGTAGCGAACTTGGACAGGCCGTTGGCGCTGGTCACGGCACCGGTGAACACGTCACCCGGGGACAGGAAGACTTGGAAGTCGAAAATGTCGTCAGACCACTCAGCGCCGCGGAAGCGCACCTTCACGACCTTGCCGTTGAGCTGGTCGGTGTTGGTGATGCTGATCAGGGTCGCATTACCGTTCTGGGTGCTGAAGTAGGGGATGATATTGGTGTGGCCAATACCACCAGCATTCACACTGGGGGCAGCGCTGGCGGCGCCAGCAAAAATGCCCAGAGAGGCAGCAACGCCGATAGCAAGAAGCTTTTTCTTCATTACAAATACTCCTAAGAGAGCTTGAGGATTGGCACAACGTAATTAAATCTTACGCTGGTGAGACATTAGCACATACATTAGCAACTTTGAACATCCCAAAACCTCTGGAAACCACCAAGCTGTCTCAAAAAAACAACACTTTTCAGACCCAAAGTACTTCGAAGATGCCTAACTCCCAACTATACACACCTTCATGCCACAACGCTAGAATTTTTCGAAACGCCACCAATTCCCATCACTAAGCACCCAACGCTCGGTGTGTTCATTGTCAAGTTCCGGAAAACCAGGCTGCAGCGGCACAAAGTACAGTCGCATGGTTACATCACAGCTAGTCTCTGCACATTTAACGGCTTCAACTTTCGCACCTTTAAGCTTCACAGGCGGATTGCCGACGCGCGACCGGAATGTAGCGAGATCCACGGACTCCCTGTAACCAGGAGTGTTGAAACCATAAGCCTTTTCGACCTGGCCGGCAACCAGGGCATCCCAGCGGGCCTGGGCCCGCTTCTGGACCCGCTCCTCCGGCGGGGCCTGGTCGCCAAACGTGGCACAGCCCTGTAGAAGCACCACCGAGCTCGCCGCAACGAATGCGACAAACCCGCGAACCCAGCGCAATTCACTAATATTCCGTTTGTTTATTTTCATCGTCACCTCATACGCGAACAACACACGAAAAAACCCAAGAACTCCATCGCGGCATCGATACGATCAACGCCGACTCTCCAGAAGCGGCCGCAGCAAGGGCAGTTTTGACCTGAGCTCACTGCCAACTTCGCGGACGTCCTGCTCGTTACGAATGACCCGCGGAGTGATCATCACCAACAGCTCCGTCCTGGTCTTGTTCAGGGTGCTGGTACCGAACAGCGCCCCCAGTACAGGCACATCCTGGAGCAGAGGGATCCCCTGCTTGCCTCGCCCGTTGTTGTCCCGGATCAAGCCCCCAAGGACGATGGACTCGCCGGAGCGCACAGCAACCTTACTGGCGATCTGGCGCTGCAGGAAGCTGCGCTGCCCGGTGGCGGAATCAACGCTACCAACATCGGACACCGTTTGATTGACCTGCATGGTAATCAGGTTGCCGGCGTTAACGGAAGGAGTCACCGACAGCAGGACACCCGTATCCTTGTACTGGATCGAAGAGGTGCTCACACCGCCATCCGTAACCGTTGTGGAAGAGCGGATAGGCTGCTGATCACCCACCTGAATGCTTGCCGTCTGATTATCCAGCACCATAACGGACGGCGACGAGATCACGTTGACAAGCTGCTTGTCCGCCATCGCATTGAGGACCGCACGGACCGCACCGGCCGGGTTGGTGATGGTGTACGAGAACCCTTGCTGGGCCGTATTGATGGCACCCGAGGTCGAGTTTCCGAGGATCCCCACCCCTTTCCAGCCGCCGGAGCCAAGGCCACCTTCGAAGTACCACTGAAGGCCGTACTTGGTCTCGTCAGTCAGGGTGACTTCGACAATGCTGGCCTCGATCAGGACCTGATTGGGCGTCACATCCAGCTGACGCAGCGCTGCCTCGATCCGCTTGTAATCCCTGCGGGGAGCGTGGATCAACAAGGCGTTGTTGTGATTGTCCGCCACCACGCGAATGTCCTTGCCCAGGGACACCTGGGTCACCGAAGGCATGGCGGCAGTCGTCCGGTTGCCCCCCAACGCTCCTGCCGTGTTGAAGCCGCCGGTGAGCCCACCCCCGAACGCTCCCGAGGCGCCAGTCGCTGAACCAAACGCGTTAGCGCCCTGGGTCGCCGTATTCAGGGAAGGCGCCACACCCGTCGCGCCGGTACCCGACGTGGTGGTGCTCTGGGCATACAGACCGTTGAGCAGGTTGGCGAGATGCAGCGCCGATCCGTTCTGCACGGCATACACGTAGAGCTGCGGCTCGCCATCGGTATCCCAGGGCTTGTCGAACTTCTCGATCAGCTTGCGGGCCTCCTCCAGGTAGTGCGCTCTGGGCGTAACGACCAACAGCGCGTTCATGCGCTCGATCGCGACAACCCGTAACAGGCCTCCCAGCGGCCCAGGGAGTTTGACCCCAGTTATAGGCAAATCATCGCTTTTTCCGCCGGAGGCCGGCGCAGGCGCGGCCGGTGCGGAGCGCGCCCCTCCCCCGCCACCGGCATCGCCCGACGACGCGAACAGCGACCGCAACGCGCTTTCGACATCCTTCACGGAACTGTGCTCCAGCGGGAACAGCCCGACCGACATGCCTTTCAGCAGATCCACATCGAAAACCGCAATGATCTCGAGCCAACCCTCGACCTGGTTGCGCGTGCCCGCCATGACCAGCAGGTTACGCAGGGGGTCTACGCGGACAAAAGCCTCCGACGGCGCCACCGGCTTGAGGATGTCGGCCATCTCGGCCGCGCCGATGTTCTGCAGCGGAATAATCACGCTGCCATAACCGGGCGAACGCGTGTCCATATTGCGCGGCAAAGGGACGGCCGTCTTGAGGATGTCCGCCCGACCAATGCGATACCGACCGTTCACGTCTGGCACCATGACAATGCCATTGTTAAGCAACAAAGCCTCGAGAATGGAGAGAAGCTGGTCACGCGGCACCGGCCCCTGGGTGTGCAGCGTGATTTCTCCACTCAAGGGAGGGACGATCGCATAATCGATCTTGAAGATATCTCCCAGCACGGCATGCAGGACTTCCGTGACGGGAGCCTGTTCGAACTTCAAGGCAATGCCATCGCCCTCGACATTGACGATGGAGCGCACATCAGGGGCCTTGAACGGCTTGTCGTTACCCTTGATCAAAGCCGGCTGGGTTCGGCGAACACGGGCCGCAGAAGCCGCGTCGGTCTTCGGCTCCCCCACAGGCAGGACGACACCGGCGGCCGGATCGATGCGCAGAGGGTCGTTGGGCTGTGCGCTATCCCGACCGACACGCGCCCCCGCTTCGGCACTTGCCGCTTCAGCGACCGAAGGCTCCGCCACCCCGTCAGCACCGGCGCGGGACTGCGCGGCAGCCTGACTGCCATAGCCGGCAAACACGAGGAGCAATTGACAGAGGAGCCTGGCCGCAGCCGAACGAATAGGTCGTTTCATAGTGACGTCACGTCCATCGAATTATTTCTTGCCCGCCCGGCTTTGTTGCTCGGCCCGAGCCGCAGCAATCGCCGCCGCCCGCCGGGCACGCCGCTCGGCAATGAGGACATCCAAAGGCTTCTGCTTGCCATCTGGCGACCAGCCCATCGGCACACCACCCGAGGCAGCTCCCCCGCCTGCGGGCGCCCCTGGTTCAGCGCCACCAGCGGAAGCCGCCTTGGCCTGCTCCACAAATTTGAGCTCCAGCCCGCGCACCTGACCAGTTGCATCCTTGAAACGCAGCAGACGGCCATCGACACCATCCAGCACCCAGGCCCCCACTGCATCACCCACCTTGATCCGGCGCGTGACGCCCCCCGTCCGGATGATCGCCCCGGCGGTTCCCTCTCCACCGATCAAGCCGAAGACATGCATGTCAGCGAAAGGATCCGGCGCGGCCTCGGCAGCCTTCTCGGGCGGCGGCGGTGGCGGAGGGGGACGCCGAGTCGGCCAGAACAACGGCCTTTCGGTTGTCGACGTCAACTGGGCAACCGCCACTACGGGCTCGTTCACCTTCACCACCTGGAGCGAGTCCGCAGAAGGCACCATCGCAGCCGGCGCCTTCCAGGTCACGTTCTTGAGGTCGTAATCCTCATCCAGCCACAGGGCAGCAAGCCCCCCGGCCAGAGCCAGGTCGACACCGAGCAGAATCAACCATTTGTATTTCATGGCTGACGCAACAAAGAGTAGACAACCATGGTCACCGTAACCTGCTGAGGCTGCTTGGGGTCTCCCTTGTCGATGGAATGCATGTTCAAGGAATCGACAAAAAGCGCAGGGGAGTCCGCAAAGAGTCCGGACAGGGTGGCCTGCAGGCTCTGCAGGCTCCCTTCGACGGTCAGCGAAACCGGAATCCGTGGGGGGCCATTCTCGGACGCAGGCGGCAACACCTGACTGCTGACGATACTCATCCCGCCAACTTCGGCGGCATGCCGCGCACGTTGCTGCACGTCATTGCCGGCCTTGGCGGGGTCTTGCTCCTCGGGATACGACCAACGCTTCAGGCTGTTGAACGATTCCAGCACCGCCTTGCGCAAAGGCGCATCAGAACGCTGCCATCCCAGGAGACGGGCATATTTTGGCTCGATGTCGGCGAGCACAACCTCGGCTCGCTCAAGATATGTCCACGCGTAATACCCGGCAGCGGACAGCGACGACAGCAGCAGCAGAACGGTCACCCCTACGCTGATGAAGGCACGATAGCGCAACAGCTTCATGACTTCTTCTCCGCACGCACGACCTTGAATTCAATCGCAAAATACTCCTTGCTGGAACCTTGGACACGGGTGGTCGCACCGAGTGACTTGACCTCCTGATACTTGGGTTCGGCTCCCAGCAGATCGATCAGACGGGCCGCATTGTTGGCCTGACCGGTCAATCGAACGGCATTACCCTTGAACTCCAGTGTATTGACGAGTACATCGTCAGGCAGAATCCGGGACAGCTCATCCAGCACGACCAGCGGGTTCGCATAGGCCTCGACGTGGGCATTCGCTGCCTCCAGTGCGCCGTTGAACCTGATCAGATCAGCACGCAAATTGACTTGCTGCGAAGCAACTTTGGCAAGCGCCTTGTCATGCTCCATGGCATCGAGCGCCCGCAGCCGGAGCTGCAGCATCGGAGTGAGCGCAATGGCAATCAACAACAGAAGCGCCACGACGAACAGCGTGGTAATACCCACACGCTGCAGCAGCCCGCCACGCCCTTTGCGCTCCCCCTCACCAAACCCTCGAATGACGACAGGTTTCGCCCCTCCCGCCCAGACCTCCACGGCGGAGGCGACAAGACCCAGCCCGGAAAGATGGCGCATGACGGCAGCACGCGACGCCATCACGGACTCTATCCGGACGCGCTCTCCATCGACGGCATCGCGGACCGCATACCCCCAGACGAGATCCTGCTCGGGAAAGGGACTGGCGCTGCGCGCATCGAGCGTCATCGCCTGCGCAAGATCCTTCTCGCTCATCCGGGGCATGACCAGGGTCCGCTGGAGCAGCAGATCCTCCGGCAGCTCGCAGGCTTGACGCTCGACCTTGCCCTTGAAGGTCACAGGCTGAGCCGACCGGCCAAAACGAACACTCTGTGTTCCGTCCGGGGCAGTCACCCTGACGGGATCGCGCCCGCGGAACAGTCGCATGACCGGCCATGCCATGGCATCCCGCCAGCCCTCGACGTAGAAACGCCCCAACTCGGCAAGATCCAGACCAAACAGGTTGTATCGACCTTTATGCTGAGTCATGAATCGTCAGTAGGCACTCGGCGGCAATACGCCGATCGGCTCTTCGGTACGCAAGATGCGCCAGGGAAGGCGGGAATTGACGGGGGGTGACACATCAACCGTCACAGTGCGGACGCTCAGCCCTCTGGCTCCGCCCGGCACATAAGCCTGCAGGCGGAATCTCTTGGAAGAAGACTGATCGATGAATTCCTGCATCAGGCTGGTGGTATCAATATTGACTTGACCGGCATCACGCGCGACGGCCACCTTGCCTGCAAGAGATGCGTTTCCCTGGGCCAGGATCAGGAGAACCTCAGCTGGCGCCGCCACAGGATTGACCCCGCGCGAGCTGCCGTCGGACGTAACCAAGTCTCTGATTTTATCATAGATTTCAAAATCCACTCCCAGCACCTGGAGGAGGTCTTCCGGCGCCTCGAAAGGACCATTGCGCGCCCGGAACGGAACACCGGCTGCGACATACTGGGGGTTCTCGGCGCCTGCAGGAAGCGCATCCGAATCGGGATCCCGCCAGTCAATCACCCGCTGCGCGAGCACCTGCGCTGCCGCCGCATCCACCCCCGCCCCAAACTGGAAGAGCGCTGCGAGCAGCGACTGGGGGGCCGCATTGAGCGACACCAGCCCCGTCAACGGCGTCACCACCACTTTGGACGACTCGCCCTCGAACTCCATATCCAGCGTACGCTGCATGACGAAACTCGGCGGATCCGCTGCGATCGCCCGGACCACCATGGCGATCACGGCATCCCCCTGCGCCTCGGCCATGGCCAGATCACGCCCGGCCGATACGGCACGCACCTCGGTACGAGCCTGGAAGACGAGCGCAGAGACCAGCAGCATCAGCGCGCTGGACATCCACAGCACGGCAACCAGAGCATAGCCGTGCTGCGCCGAGCGTCGCCCCAGTTCAAGTGGGGCCATTGACGATCCTTCCCTGCCCGCCATCAGGCAACAGCGCTCTCACGGGAACCACAAGCACGGGCCACTCCGAGCCCCTCGCCCCAATCGACACGCGCACGCGAGCGAGCGAGCGCTGCTCCTGCGTATTGCGCCACTCACCCAGCCAGCCGCCTCCGTCCTCAATCTGATAACTCAGGGAGAACATCTCCAGTTGTTCAAGCAGCACACGCTTTTCCGCTCTCGACCAGTCAGGCAGGATCTCAAGGCCTTCGTAGGGCACATAAGCCAGGACCAGAACGCTGCGCTGGCCATCCGACTCGACACCAAGCTGAAAGTGGTAAAGACCACCTGCACCATGGCGGGCCGGCATGGCACCGATCCAGGCCACACTGCCCGCCCCCCCGACAAAGGTGCTCTCGGCCGCAGGAGAGGTCGCATTACGGCGAAGCCGGATCACCGCACGCCCGAGGATGTCGCTTAGAAAGCCACTCAGCACACGGCGCTCATCCACGATGGCAAGACGTTGATCCAGCTTCTCTCCCGTGACGCCGAAAGACCGCATGGCGGTCAGCAATCCGAGCATGATGACAGACACGATCGCCAGCGAGATGATCAACTCGACGAGCGTAAACCCGCGCGCTGCCACAGGACGCCTGGGCCGACTCAAGGACTGGCCTTCATTTGCGGGCGCAGCGTGGCCAGGGTGAGCGCACGGGGATTGGCTGGCGAGCCAAACTCCACCCGCACCTCCATGCGATGCAGTGATACCGCGGCGGAGCCTGTTGCTGGCAAAGGAAAGGCGCGGGTCCTCAACTGCCAGGGCATCTCTCCATCCTGCCCATCGATCGCAACACCGGACTCTGGCACCGCGTCATAGAGCGCCAGCACTGAGCGTGCGACGCGCACCGCCTTTTCGTAGCGTTCGGCATCGGCAACCGCCTTCACGCTCCCACCGCTGGTGCGGTAAAGCACCACCAGCGACAAAGCCATGATGGAAAAGGCCACCAACACCTCAAGAAGGGAAAAGCCGCGCTGCCGGCGGGCGTCACGCAGACTCATCGAGTGACAGGCTCCTGACTCACCGAACCGAGCAGCCAATCCACCCGCAAGCGCACCCCGTCGCCCGATGCGCGCAGAACGTCCACGCTCCCGCCCGTGGCGCCGCCTCCAGGATAAAAGCGGATACTGCCGCCCTGCCGGCCAGACTCCACCCCCGCAACGATCAGGCGTACCTGGACGGACTCCGGCAGGCTGTTGCTGACCTTGCCCTCAGGGCCGTACAGACGATGCTCCAGGTCCACCGAAAATGCCGTGCTCCGACCCGTGATAATGGACTGCTGGCGGGCACTCACCATGCCGGCCAGGATCTGGCGGACCGTGCTGCGGTACTGGGATGCCTCCATCAGCTTGCCGAACGCCACCGGAGCCAGCCCGAGAAAAAGCGCCACCACGGCAAAGGTGACGATCAGCTCGATGAGGGTGAATCCCGCGAAGGCGACACGCGCCCTCGTGAGGCCCGGCCTGGCGGCCGGGCCGGCAACACTACTTGCCATTACGGACGTCGGCGTTCTCGCCCTCGCCACCCGGCGCACCATCGGCTCCCAGTGACAGGATCTCGACCTCGGCCCCATTCGGCGCGCGCTTGTACTTGTAGGGGTTGTTCCAGGGATCGAGGGGCACCGTACCGCCCTTCAGGTAGGGGCCATCCCAGCCGTTCGCGGAGGCCGGCTTCTTGACCAGGGCCTCGAGACCTTCCTCGTCGGTCGGGAAGCGCCCGACGCTGAGCTTGAACAGCTCGAGGGACTTCTCGAGATCGCTGATCTGCACACCCGCGGTCTTGCTCTTGGCACCGCCAAGCTGGTTGAGCATGCGCGGACCGACGAGGCCGACCAGCAGGGTCAGGATGGCCAGCACCACCAGCAGTTCAACCAGCGTGAAGCCGGCGACCTTCGCGCGGCGGTTGGAAGAGGACTCATGCACCATGGAAACTCCGGATTTCAAAGTAATTACAGGCTAGACAGCCAGATCATTGACGGACAGGATGCCCATCAGGATGGAGACGATGATCCCGGCGATCATCACGCCGAGGGTCAGAATTAGCAAGGGTTCGAGCAGGGTCAGGCCCCGTTTGATGCTGGTTTCCACTTCCCGGTCGAGGATGCGGGCGAGCTCCAGCATCATGCTGTCGAGCCTGCCGGTCTCTTCCCCTACACGGACCAGGTTGATCGCCATCGGTTCAAAAAGGCCGGTCTTGTGCAGCGCCTCGGTCATCCGGCCGCCGCCCTTCATCGCCGGGGCGACGCCAGCAAAGGCGCTGCGCACATGCACATTGCCCACCGTCTCGGTGGCGATGTTGAGCGCCGAGATGACCGGCACACCGTTGCCCAGCAACGTACCCAGGGATCGGGTGAAACGGGTGATCTCGTACTTGAGGAAGATGCGCCCGAACACCGGCACCCGCAGAATCCACCCCTGCCACCACTTCCGCCCGGCGGGCGAAGCCAGCCATTTGGCGGCCGCACCGCCGGCCAGGAACACGCCCACCGCCAGGAACAGGCCATAATCGGTGAAGAAATGCCCCACCGCCACCACGACGCGGGTCGGCGTGGGCAGAGCATCGCCCATGTCCTTGAAGAGGGACTCGAACTGGGGCACCACGAAGCCCAGCATCGCCACCACAGAGATCACCGCCACCAGCAGCAGGATGGCCGGATAGATCATCGCCGAGATGACGCTCTCGCGCAGGGCCCGGATCCGCTCCAGGTGCTCGACCAGGCGCGTCAGCACCTCGCTGAGCTGGCCACCGATCTCACCCGAACGCACCATGTTGATGTAGAAATCACCGAAGAAATCCCGGTGCGGCGCGATCGCCCGGCTAAGCGGCGCACCGCCCTTCACCGCATCCAGCACGCCGGCCAGCAAGGCCCCCACCGAAGCCTTGTGGCTCATGCCGATGAGCACCTTGAGGGCCCGGTCAAGGGACAGCCCGGCGCGCAGCATGATGGCCAGTTCGGAGGTGAAACCGAGCAGGTCCATCTGGGTCGGCTTGCCCTTGGCCGCCACCCGGGCACCGGCGGAAGGAATCGCGCCCGCGCCGGGCGCCGCCACATCGGCCTTGGCGGATACACGCAGGGGCGTCAGCCCCCGAGCGCGCAGGGCGCGCAGGGCAGCGTCCTCGGTGGCCGCCTCGATGACGCCGTCGCGACGTGCCCCCCTGGCATCGGCCGCCTGGTAGGCGTACTCAGGCATGCCCCTGATCCTGGGTCACGCGGAGTACTTCCTCCAGGCTGGTCTCACCCGCGGCGACCTTGCGCAGGCCGTCCTCATACAGGGTGAACATGCCGGACCTGCGGGCCGTCTCGTGCAGTTCGGTGGCATCGGCCCCGGAGATGATGGCCTGGTGCATGTCCTCCCCCAGCACGAAGAGCTCATGGATGCCGGTGCGGCCCGAATAGCCGGTCTGACGGCAGGCCGGGCAGCCCACGGGGTTGTAGACCTGGCGGCTACCGGCCGGCATGAAGCGCTTCAGGCCGCTGCGCTCGAGCACGCTCTCGTCCAGCTCCAGGGGCGACTTGCAGGCATTGCACAGCCGGCGCACCAGGCGTTGGGCCAGCACGCCATTCACCGACGAGGTGATCAGGTAGCGCTCCAGCCCCATGTCCTGCAGCCGGATCACTGCCCCGGCGGCCGTGTTGGTGTGCAGGGTGGACAACACCAGGTGGCCGGTGAGGGCCGACTGCACGGCGATCTGGGCCGTCTCGCCGTCCCGCATTTCGCCGATCATGATGATGTCCGGATCCTGACGCAGGATGGCCCGCAGGGCGCTGGCAAAGGTCAGCCCGATCTGCGGATGCACCTGGATCTGGTTGATCCCGCCGAGCTGGTACTCGACCGGATCCTCGACGGTGATGATCTTGGTGGCACGCGCATCCAGTTTGCCCAGGGCGGCATACAGGGTGGTCGTCTTGCCGGAGCCGGTCGGGCCGGTGACCAGCAGGATGCCGTGGGGGCGCTGCAACAGCGACTCGAACACGCGCAGGGTGTCCGGGCTGAAGCCCATCTCGTTGAGGCTGAAGCGGATGCTGGCCCGGTCGAGAACCCGCATCACGACACTCTCGCCATGCACGGTGGGCACGGTGGACACCCGCAGATCGAGCTCGCGCCCCTTGATGCGCAGGTTGATGCGGCCATCCTGGGGCAGGCGCCGCTCGGCGATGTTGAGGTGGGCCAGCAGCTTGACCCGCGACACCACGGCCGGCGCCATCGAGGGCGCCACCACCTCGCCGACCTGGATCACCCCGTCCACGCGGTAGCGCACGTAGAGCCCGTCGTCGAAGGGCTCCAGGTGAATATCCGAGGCCTTCAGGTCGATGACCCGCGCCACGATGTGATTCACCAGGCGGATCACCGGCGCTTCGCTGGCGAGGTCTTTGAGGTGCTCGATGAAGTCGCCGCCCTCGTCGAAATCGCCGCCCTGGCCGAGCTCGTCGTCCTCCTCGGACGGCGCTTCGAGCAGGTTCTTCAAAGCGGCCTCGATCTCCGTCTCGAGGCCGATGGCCAGCCGTACCTGGAGTCCGGTAGCCAGGGACACGGCCTTGGCGATGAAGGGATTCTGGGGCTCGACGCAGACCACGGTCAGCACCCCGTCCGCCTGGGACAGGGGCAACACCCGGTGGGCGTTCAGAAAGTCGGGAGAGACGCCGTCGGGAAGGGGCAGGTCGGCCGGAAAGGAGTCCGCGGTACGCAGCGGCACATCCAGCTGGCGGGACAGCGCCCGCGCTACATCCAGGTCGGATACCACCCCGAGGCGCACCAGCACCGAACCCAGCATGCCGCCCATCTCGGCCTGCGCCGACAGGGCACGCTCCAGGTCACGAACCCCGAGCTTGCCATCGGCGATCAGCATTTCACCCAGCATGGCGCGGGCAGGCTGCTCGGAAGAGGCTGTCTGTTCAGTCACTTGAAAATCCATTTACTTGGCATCCACCCTCGCCTCTGCAAGAGTGCCGGGCGACGCCGGATGCACTCACTTCGCGTCGCCCTTGTCCTTGGCCTGCACCACGGCACGGGTAGCGTCGAGCATGCGGCGGACACTCGCCTTCAGTGTCCCGCCCTGGGGATGCTTGTCGGCGATGGCCAGTGCCCGCTCGAGCAGCGGCACGGCGCCGGCCGAATCACCACGGGCAATGCGCAGACTGGCGACATTGTTGAGGGACGTGGCGAGATCCAGGTCGGTCGGGGCCAGAACCTGCTCCCGGATGCGCAGCGCCTCCAGCAGGTGCGGCTCGGCCTCGGCCAGGGCCTTGCGGTTGAAGAGTGCAATGCCGTAGTTGTTCTCGGTGTTGGCCAGCTCGGGATGCTGCGGCCCGCCGGCCGTACGCAGGATGGGAAGGGCCCGCAGGTAGCTGGCCTCGGCCTCCCCGGTCTTGCCCTGCAGGCGCAGGGATTCACCCAGGTTGTTGAGCAGCACGCCGGTCTGCACGTTGCCGTCATGGAAGACCGTTGCGCGGGTTTCCAGCAGGTAGCGGTAATCGGTCGCCGCATCCGCGTAACGGGCCTGGGCGAAGGCCAGATCGGCCAGCATCAGGCGCAGCGCGGGAATCGACGGATCCGCATCCGCGCCCGGGCGCGCCTCACGCAGGGCCAGCAGCCGCCGGAAAAGCTGTTCGGCCTCGGCCTGGTTGCCGTTGGCCTTGTGGATGCCGGCCACCCGCTCCAGCAGGGCGTCGAAGGCCGGGCTGGCCGCCCCCAGGCGGAGCTCGCTGCCGGCGATCAGGCGCGTGTACAGCGGCGCGGCATCGGCGTAGCGCTTGCTCGCCAGGTAGGCATCGGCCTGAGCTTCCAGCGCCGCCAGCACGCCCGGATTGTCGGGGCCCAGCCAGGCTTCCTGCACGGCGAGGAGACGCTTCTCGTAGCCCTCGGTGACGCGCTGCTCGCCCTTCGCCCGGCTGATCGCCGCAAGCCCTGTCAGCGGTGCCATCAATTCGGGGTGGGTCGGTCCGAAGATCTTTTCAAGGGCATCGAGGGCGCGGGTGAACTGGGGCACCGCATCCACGTAGCGGCCTTGCAGGCGGTACAACTCGGCGAGCTCGGTACGCGACCGCGCCACCACGGGATGCCCGGCCGGCAGATTCTTTTCCTGCATCGCCAGCGCGCGCCGGAACAGCGGCTCGGCACGCGCCAGATCGCCTCGCGCCACCGCAATCCGGGCCCGCGTCAGCTCGGCCAGGTTGAGGGCCGGATGGTCCGCCCACACCGTGCTGCGCAAAATCTGGAACGCCTGATCGAGCGTCTCATCAGCTTCCTGCTGGCGCCCCTGGGCACTGGCCGCCCGAGCCAGACGCACAAGGGCGTCGGCGTAGTCGGGATGCTCCCGCCCCAGCCGGTCCTCCCGGATCTCCCGGGCCTGCTGGAGCAGGCGCTCCGCCAGCGGATACTGGCGCTGGTCCATGTAGAGCTCGGCCAGGCGGATCCGCGCCGTGGCGACCTCGGGGTGCTTGCG
Source organism: uncultured Zoogloea sp. (assembly GCA_937967645.1). GTDB lineage: Bacteria > Pseudomonadota > Gammaproteobacteria > Burkholderiales > Rhodocyclaceae > Zoogloea. The sequence goes on along the minus strand of CALBTT010000185.1, from coordinate 20,936 downwards.
GCCGAGGCGCTTCTCGAGGATGTCGAGGGTGCGCCGGTAAATGGGTTCGGCCGCGGCGAAACGATACTGGGCTCGATACAGGTCAGCTTTGACCAGCAGGGCCCGCGCCACGTCGGGATGCTCACCGCCGAGGGCCTTCTCGCCGATCTCCAGGGCCCGCTGGCACAGCGCCTCTGCCTGAGCGTAACGCCCTTGCTCGCGCATCAGCTCGCACTGGTCCGCCAGCGACGCAGCCAGATCGGGGTGCCCCACCGGCAAGGCCTTCTCGCGGATAGACAAAGCCCGCGTCTGCAGGGTCTCGGCCGCCGGAAAGAAGCCCTGAGCACGATACAGCTCAGCCAGGCTGGCCAGGGACATGGCCACGTCCGGGTGGGTCGGAGACAAGGCCCGTTCACGCAAGGCCAGCGCACGCTTGTGCAGCAGCGCAGCACGGGCGTATTCGCCCGAGGCCTTGCGGAAGGCCGCTAGATTACTCAGGGAGTTGGCCACCTCGACACTGGCATAGCCGCGCACATTCTCGCGGATCGCAAGCGCCCGCTCGAGGGGTGCCGCAGCCTTGTCCAGTCGGGCCTGCCCCAGGTAGACGAGCCCCAGGTTGCCAAGAGAGGTGGCCACGTCGGGATGGTCGGCCCCCAACTGCCGTTCCCGGATGGCAAGGGCCCGCTCGAGGGCATCTTCGGCCTCTGCGTAGTCGGCATTCAGGAGATGGACGACGCCCAGTTCATTCAGGGCGGCTGCCAGCTTCAGCACATCCGCCCGCCCCCCCTGCTCGGCCCTCTCCACGGCATTCCGGGCGGCCTGCAGGCGTTCCGGATAGACCTGGAATGCAACCAGGGGAGCCGGTTCGGATGCGGGGGTGGTGGCGGAAAAAGCAGGGCCAGGCAGACTCAGCAGGCTCGCGGCGAGCATGCCGAGGGCGAAACGTGGTTTCATCGTTCAAGGTAATCCGACAGACGCAACCGACAGTTTAACCGACGCGCCATCGTACGATCACACAAACTACCACCCGCCCCTTGCACCGGGGCGGGCGTCGATGCAGACGATCACTTCCCGTAGTAGCCCCGGTACCACTCGACGAAACGGCCGATACCCACCGGCACGGGGGTGGCCGGCACGAAGCCGGTCCAGGCATTCAGGGCGTCGGTGTTGGCGTAGGTGGCAGGCACGTCACCGTCCTGCAGGGGCAGGAAGTTCTTTTTGGCTTCCATCCCGAGGGCGCTCTCGATCGCCTCGACGAAGGTCATCAACTCGACGGGATCGTTGTTGCCGATGTTGAAGACCCGGTAAGGTACGTTGCTGGTGCCGGGATCGGGGCTGTCGGCGTTGTAGGCGGCATCGGGCTCGGCCACATGATCCAGGGTCTTGACCACGCCCTGCACGATGTCATCCACATAGGTGAAGTCGCGCTTCATCTTGCCGTGGTTGAAGACATCGATCGCACGACCTTCGAGGATCGCCTTGGTGAACAGGAACAGCGCCATGTCCGGCCGGCCCCACGGGCCATACACCGTGAAGAAGCGCAGCCCGGTGGTCGGCAAGCCGTAAAGATGGCTGTAGGTGTGGGCCATCAGTTCGTTGGCCTTCTTGGTGGCGGCGTAGATGCTGACCGGATGATCGACACTGTCGTGCTCCGAGAACGGCATTTTGGTATTGCCGCCATACACGCTGGAGCTGCTGGCATAGACCAGGTGCTGCACCTTGTTGTGGCGGCAGCCTTCCAGGATGTTCATGAAGCCGGCCAGGTTGCTCTCGACATAGGCATGGGGATTGACCAAGGAGTAGCGCACACCCGCCTGGGCGGCCAGATGGATGACCCGGTCGAACTTCTCTTCGGCGAAGAGCTTTTCCATGCCCTCCCGGTCGGCCACATCCAGCTTCACGAAACGGAAGTTCTCGTGGGGCGTCAGACGGGCCAGCCGGTCGTGCTTGAGCTGGACTTCGTAGTAATCATTGAGATTGTCGAGACCGACCACCTGATCGCCTCGCGCCAGCAGGAGCTGGCTGGTGTGCATGCCGATGAAACCGGCGGCGCCGGTAACGAGAATTTTCATGATCGCAGAAGAATGTTGTGGAGTTGAGCGCGACGGACCGGCTCAGGGCCAAAAAAGACGACCGAATATACGGTCAACTGCCCTGGATTCTCGCACGGGAGCATGACAGGGTAAATCGGCGCAGCAAGGCAAGCGTGTCGTCTGCAACGGCAGTTATACTTCGGCCTCCTGCCGCATACGCTATCCCCTTGATCCTTCGAGCCCTTTATACCGCCCTGTGGTACCTGGCACTCCCCTTGGCGGGTTTGCGCCTGCTGTGGCGCGGACGCCGCCAGCCCGAATACCTGCAGCATCTGGGGGAAAGAATCGGTCGTCATACCCTCCACCTCGACGGGCCGGTGATCTGGCTGCATGCCGTATCGGTCGGCGAAACCCGGGCCAGCGCACCGCTCGTGCACGCCCTGCTGGCGGCGCACCCCGAATGCAGCCTGCTGCTGACCCACATGACCCCCACCGGACGGGCAACCGCCGCCGAGCTCTTCGGCAAGCTGCATCCCCGGGTGCAGAGCGTCTACCTGCCCTATGACCTTCCCGCGGCGGTGGACCGGTTCCTGCGCCATTTCAATCCCCGCATCGGCATCCTGATGGAGACCGAGGTGTGGCCCAATCTGATCGCCGGCTGCCAGCGCAAGGGCCTGCCGCTGGTGATCGTCAATGCGCGCCTGTCGGAGCGTTCGGCCCGCGGCTACGGACGTGCCGGCGCGCTGGCGCGGAACGCCTTTGCCGGCCTGTCGGCCATCGGCGCCCAGACGGAGGCCGACAGCCAGCGCCTGAGCCAGCTCGGCGCCCGCTACGTGGTGGTGACCGGCAACATCAAGTTCGACATCGCCCCGCCCCCCGCCATGCAGGCCCTGGGCGCCGCATTCCGCAACCGCTTCGGGCCACGCCAGGTGCTGCTCGCTGCCAGCACCCGCGAGGGTGAAGAGGAGCGGCTCCTGGAGGCCTTTGCCAGCCTCTGCCCGCCCGAGGTCCTGCTGGTGCTGGTGCCCCGCCACCCCCAGCGTTTCGATGAAGTTGCCCGCCTGGTCAGGCGCGCGGGGCTCAACATGCAGCGTCGTTCGGGCAACGACCCGGTGATGGCCGACACCCGGGTCTGGCTGGGAGACTCCATGGGGGAGATGTACGCCTACTACCATGCGGCCGACGTGGCGCTGATCGGGGGCTCCTGGAAGGAACTCGGCGGACAGAACCCGATCGAGGCCAGCGCCACCGGCTGCCCCGTGATCGTCGGTCCGCATACCTTCAACTTCAAGGTGGTCTGCGAACAGGCCATCGAGGCCGGCGCCGCGCTGCGCGCCGACGACCTCACCGAGGGACTGACGCTGGCAATGGACCTGCTGCGCAACCCGACCCGGCGCAAGGCCCTCGGCGCCGCCGGCCTGGACTTCGCCGAACAACACCGTGGCGCCACCCAGCGGACCCTGTCCCTGCTGACGCCCTTGCTGCAGGCTTCGTCATGCAGAAGGCCAGATCGAGCGGCATGACCGCTCAGATCGGCGCGCGGAACAGGTAGTCCGCCACCCAGCCGGCGAAAATCGTCGCGCCGACCCAGTTGTTGTGCAAAAAAGCCTTGAAGCAGCGGGGTCGGTCCCGCTCGCGGATCAGGGTGTAGTGGTAGCCCATCAGCCCGGCGCCCCCCGCCAGCCCGGCCAGGAAGAACAGCCCGGCACCGGTGCGCAGGCCGACCCAGGCCAGCAGAGCCAGGGTGGCCGCATAGCAGATCATGATGGCGGCCACCTCGAAACGGCCGAAGGTGATCGCCGAGGTCTTGATGCCGATCTTGAGGTCATCCGGGCGGTCCACCATGGCGTACTCGGTGTCGTAGGCCACCGCCCAGAACACATTGGCCAGCAGCATCACCCAGGCCTCGACCGGCACCGCGCCGGTCAGCGCGGCGAACGCCATCGGGATACCAAAGCCGAAGGCGATCCCCAGGTAGGCCTGGGGAATGGCCAGGAAGCGCTTGGTGAAGGGATAGCTGCCCGCCAGGAACAGGGCCGGCACGCTCAGGGCGATGGTCAGGTCATTGAGCGGCAGGATCAGCAGCAACGACAGCAGCGACAGGCCGCCTGCCAACAGCAGGGCTTCCCTGGGACTGACCCGCCGGGCTGCCAGGGGGCGGTTGCGGGTACGCTCCACATGACCGTCGAAATCCTTATCGGCATAGTCGTTGATGACGCAGCCGGCCGAGCGCATCAGCACCGTGCCGACCGTGAAGATGAGCACCACCAGCGGCGCCGGGCGCCCCTCGCCAGCCACCCACAGGGCCCACAAGGTGGGCCACAGGAGCAGCAGGATGCCGATGGGCTTCTCGATACGCATCAGCTTGCCGTACTCGGACAAGCGCTGGGAAAGGCTCAGGCTACTCATGGGGCAAGATTCCGGATTGCAGGCAGGAAGACTTCGGTGACCAGCAGCGGCGTGCCATAGCGGCGAAAGGCCGAGCGGCGTGCCCACAGGGACGGCAGGTCCGTACGCAGGGTGGCGGCGGAGGCATGATGCCAGCGTGGATCGCGGGCATCCAGGCGGGCGGCCTCAAGGGGTGAGCGACGCACCCGCGGGTCGTCGAACAGGACCGCCGCCAGCGGCCGGCCGCCCAGCCCGTGCAGCAGATGCCAGGCGGCGGGGATGGTCGTGGTGGCCACCAGCGAGCGGGCAAACACGACAGGCTCGCCGTCGGCGATGAGCAGGACCTCCCGCTGCCACAGATTGGCATGGTGGTGGATGCCGAGGGCCGCCATCTCGTCGGGCAGCCCCCTGCCCTTGCCCTGGCTGACGACCTGCAGCGCAAAACGCCCGCAACGGGCGCGGATGCGCGCCGTCAGGGAGCTGTCGTCGGTGAGCCAGCCTCGCATGCTGCGGGGAGCGCGCCAGGCAGCCATGCGGAAGGGATCGCGGCCCGGGAAGTGGGCGAGGGTCATGGACGGATCGGGTCAATGCTGTGGATGAAGCCGCCGCATTGTAGTGCGCCACAGCATGGGCGGCCAGCCGCCCCCTTGAGGACCTGCAGGCTCAGGCCTTGAGCAAGGCCGCCCGTCCGCCGAACCAGCGGGCGGTGACGGCGTCGGCCACCCGCGGCATGTCGCGCAGGATCTCCTCGGCCAGGCCCCGGGCGATGTCCACCAACGCGGCGTCCTCCTCCAGGTCGGCGTAGCGCAACAGGGGCACGCCGCTCTGACGGGCGCCGATGAACTCGCCGGGCCCCCGGATGCGCAGGTCCTCACGGGCGATCACGAAGCCGTCGGTATGCTCGTAGATGGCCTTCAGGCGCTCCCGCCCGGTCTGCGACAGGGGCTGGGCGAAGAGCAGAATGCACACCGACTCATGCACGCCGCGCCCGACCCGGCCGCGCAGCTGGTGCAGCTGGGCCAGGCCGAAGCGCTCGGCGTGTTCGATGACCATCAGGCTGGCGTTGGGCACATCCACGCCCACCTCGATCACCGTGGTGGCCACCAGCACCTGCACCTCGTTGGCCACGAAGGCGGCCATGGTGGCGGACTTCTCGTCGTTCTTGAGGCGTCCATGGACCAGCCCGATCTTCAGCTCGGGCAGCGCCTCGGAGAGCATCTCGAAGCTCTCCTGGGCGGTCTTCAGCTGCAGGGCCTCGGACTCCTCGATCAGCGGACACACCCAGTAGGCCTGCCGTCCCTGCAGGCAGGCGTCGCGGACCCGCTGGATCACCTCCTCGCGGCGCTCGTCCTTGATCAGCTTGGTGACGATGGGGGTGCGGCCGGGCGGCAGCTCGTCGAGCACCGACACATCCAGGTCGGCGTAGTAGCTCATCGCCAGGGTGCGCGGGATCGGCGTGGCCGACATCATCAGCATGTGCGGCGATTCGCCGGCCTGCCCCTTCTCGCGCAGGGCCAGGCGCTGGCGCACACCGAAGCGGTGCTGCTCGTCCACCACCGCCAGGGCCAGCAGCGGCAGGGCCACAGGATCTTCGATGAGGGCGTGGGTGCCCACCGCCAGCAGGATCTCCCCGCTGGCCAGGCGGGCCATGGTGGCCTCCCGCTCCTTCTTGCGCCGGCTGCCGGACAGCCAGGCCACCTCGATGCCGAGCGGGGCCAGCCACACGGCGAGCTTGCGGTAATGCTGCTCGGCGAGGATCTCGGTGGGCGCCATCAACACCGCCTGGCGGCCGTTCTCGGCGGCCTGCAGCATGGCCAGCGCGGCGACGCAGGTCTTGCCGCTACCCACGTCGCCCTGCAGCAGGCGCTGCATGGGGTGGTCCGAAGCCAGGTCGCCGGCGATCTCGGCGAAGGCCCGGCTCTGGGCGCCGGTGAGGGCGAAGGGGAGCTGCTCCAGCAGGTCGCGGGTGAGGCGGTCCCGCGGGGGCAGCGAGGGCGCGTTCTTCGCGCGCCGGGCAGCATAGGCCCGGCGCAGGGAGATCTGCTGGGCCAGCAGCTCATCCAGCTTGATGCGCTGCCAGGCCGGGTGCCCCCGGTCCTCGATGTCGAGGGCCGACACCGACGGCGGCGGCGCATGCAGCAGGCGCAGGGCATCGGGCAGGGACGGCAGGTTGAGGCGGCGGCGCAGTTCATCCGGCAGCTCGTCACGCAGCGCGTTGTGGCGCATCGCACCGGCCACCAGCTTGCGCAGGGCCGACTGGGCCAGGCCGGCGGTGGTCGGGTAGATCGGCGTGAGGCTGTCCGGCAGGGGCTCGCCGGCGTTCACCGGGCGTACCCGGGGGTGGATCATCTCGGCCCCGAAGAAGCCGTCGCGCAGCTCGCCGAAGATGCGCAGGCGGGCCCCCACGGCCAGCTGCTTCTGCTGGTTGGGGTAGAAATGCACGAAGCGCAGCGTCACCTCGCCGCTGGCATCGGCGGCGCGGGCCACCAGCTGGCGGCGGGGCCGCAGGGCGACCTCACAGGACAGCACCTCCACCTCGCACTGGGCCGGCATGCCGGGACGCACGTCGGCCAGCAGGGTCAGGTGGGTTTCATCCTCGTAGCGCAGCGGCAGATGGAGGATCAGGTCGGCCGCCGAGAAGACATCGATCTTCGCCAGACGCTCGGCCAGCTGCGGCCCGACGCCCGGCCAGCCCCGCACCGCAGGCTTTCTGGACGGGGCGGCAGGCGCAGCGATGGCTTCGGCCACCGCTCCGGCAACGGGCTCGACGCTCACGGCGGGAGACAGGGCGCCAGGGTTCAGCCGATCACCAGGATCGCATCGGCCTCCACCACCGCGCCACGGGGCAGCTCCTTGACACCCACGGCGGCGCGGGCGGGATAGGGCTCGGCGAAGTAACGGGCCATCACCTCGTTGACCTTGGCGAAGTTGCCCAGGTCGGTCAGGTAGATGGTCAGCTTGACCGCATCGGCCAGGGAGCCGCCGGAGGCCTCGGCCACCGCCTTGAGGTTCTCGAAGACACGTACGGTCTGGGCCTCGAAGCCCTCCACCATCTGCATGGACGCCGGGTCCAGGCCGATCTGGCCGGACAGGTACACGGTGTTGCCGGCCTTGACGGCCTGAGAGTAGGTGCCGATGGCGGCGGGGGCGTTGGGCGTGGCGATGATCTGCTTGGACATGGAGCTCTCCGTGGGACAGGGTCGGAAACAGGGGGTCAAACACTGCAAGGAACCCGGAAGTTTACCGGGAAGTGGATAGTGGCATGCAGGGAATGGCGCTAACCTAGCCGTTTTAAATCATTCCGGCCGCCAGCATGTCCTTGCCCGAATCTCTACCCACCGCTCTGCCAACCTCCCTGCCCGAAGCCCTGGTCCAGCAACTGTCCGAGCGCTTCGGCAAGCGCTTCTCCACCGCCGAGTCGGTACGCGCCCATCATGGCCACGACGAATCCCACTTTCCCGACGCCCTGCCCGATGGCGTAGTGTGGGCCCACTCGACCGCCGAGGTGGTCGAGGTGGTGAAGCTGTGCCGGGAACACCGGGTGCCGCTGATCCCCTTCGGCGCCGGCAGCTCCCTGGAAGGCCACATCCTGGCCACCCGCGGCGGGCTGACCCTGGACCTGTCCGAGATGAACCAGGTGCTGGCCATCCACCACGAGGACATGGACGCGGTGGTGCAGCCCGGCGTAACCCGCAAGACCCTCAACGCGGCCCTGCACGGCAGCGGCCTGTTCTTCCCCATCGACCCGGGCGCTGACGCTTCCCTGGGCGGCATGGCGTCGACCCGCGCCTCCGGCACCAACGCCGTGCGCTACGGCACCATGCGCGAGAACGTGCTGGCCCTGGAGGTGGTGCTGGCCGACGGGCGGGTCATCCGCACCGGCGGCCGGGCGCGCAAGTCGTCGGCCGGCTACGACCTGACCCGCCTCTTCGTGGGCGCGGAGGGCACCCTCGGCGTCATCACCGAGGTCACCGTACGCCTGCACCCGCTGCCCGAGGCGGTCTCAAGCGCCACCTGCTCCTTCCCCGACGTGGCCAGCGCCGTGCAGACGGTGATCCAGACCATCCAGCTGGGCGTGCCGGTGGCCCGCATCGAGCTGCTCGACGCCCTCACCGTTCAGGCGGTGAACCGCTACAGCAAGACCACCCTGCCCGAATCGCCGATGCTCTTCTTCGAATTCCATGGTTCGCCCAACGGCGTCGAGGAGCAGGCCCGCACCGTGCAGGAGATTGCCGCCGACAACGGGGGCAAGGGCTTCGAGTGGGCCACCCGCCCGGAAGACCGCAGCCGCCTATGGCAGGCCCGCCACGACGTGCTCTACGCCAGCCTGGCCCTGCAGCCCGGCAGCCGCGGCATCTCCACCGACGTCTGCGTGCCCATCTCGCGCCTGGCCGAAGCCATCGCCGGCGCCCAGGCCGCCATCGCCGAGAGCGGCCTCACCGCGCCGGTGGTGGGCCACGTGGGCGATGGCAATTTCCATGTGGTGATCCTCACCACCCCGGACGACCCGGCCCAGGTGCATGCCGCCGAGGAGCTCGGCCGGCGCATCGTGGAATGCGCGCTGGCCCTTGACGGCACCTGCACCGGCGAGCACGGCATCGGCATCGGCAAGTGCGACTTCCTGCTGGCCGAACACGGTGAAGGCGTGGCCGTGATGGCCGCCCTCAAGGCCGCCCTGGATCCACTGAACCTGATGAACCCGGGGAAAGTACTGAAATCTGTGCCCTAAGCCCGCCGGAGACGTGACATTCATCACAAGCCCCATCAAGTCGCCCCGGCCTCGGTCGATAAGTGGTCAACGCCATCCGCCCGAGCCGACTCATGCATGCATCGCCCCTTCGCGCTGACGACATTGCAATACTGTCCGGAACCCTCCTCGCCGCAGGCAGCATCACCCACACCGCGGTCGGTGGGCCGGACTGGCTGGCCTATGCCTTCGGCGTCGGCACCATCCTGTCCCTGCTGGTGGCCACGCTGATCAGCCACCGGGCCCGCAACCGGGCCCGGCGCAATCAGCAGCTCCAGCGGGCGCGCATCAACAATGGCGTCCAGGCCTACGACGGCCTGTGCGCCCGCATTGCCGGCGAAAGCGAAACCCAGTTCACCCGCCTGCGGGAATCCCTCGGGCAGATGCAGGACGTCTTCTCCAATGCCCTGGGCGAGCTCAACCGCAGCCTCACCGGCAACGGCGGCGCCCAGGCGGACTCCCTGCAGCAACTCGCCGACGAGCTGGTGACCCTCTCCAGCGCCCACGACAGCGCGGCCCGCAACTCCAGCCTGGCGCGCTTCGCCGAAGAGACCCACGACACCCTCGACGCCTTCGTGACCACCGTCCAGCAGCTCAAGGCCAGCGGCGCGGACATCGCCGAGCGCTTCACCACCATGCGTGGCAAGGTCGATTCGGTCAGCCGCCTGATGACCGAGGTCAGCCAGATCAACAGCCAGACCGGCCTGCTGGCCCTCAATGCAGCCATTGAGGCAGCGCGGGCCGGAGAAGCCGGCCGCGGCTTCGCGGTGGTCGCCGACGAGGTGCGCAAGCTGGCACAGCGCACCGAGAAGTTCAGCGAACAGATCGACGCCCTGCTGCACGAGATCCATGCCTCCATCGACGACGTGGGCAGCGCGGTGGACGTCACCGCCTCCACCGACATCAGCCGCGCCGAAGCCTCCCAGGCCAGCGTCGTGGCCATGGGCCGCGAGATGCAGGAACTCACCCAGCGCGCCGGCGAGCAGTCCCGCCGCATCAACGAGGTATCCGAAGCCATCCAGCGCCTGGTGATGCAGGGCGTCCTGTCGATGCAGTTCGAGGACATCGTCAGCCAACTGCTCGGCAAGCTGCGCCAGCACACCGACTTCATGAGCCAGTACGCCCACGGCTTCTTCGACGTGCACCGGGACGTGGAAGAGCGGGACGGCCTCGCCCGCATCCAGCGGCGTATCGAGACGCTGTCGGCCCTCCTCCAGGCCTCGTCACGCTCGGCGGAGGAGATCCGCTTTGAATCCGTGATGCAGACGGACGTCAATGCCGGCGAGGTAGACCTCTTCTGAAACAGGTCATTTGCAGGAATACAACAGCGACCTGAAAATCCGCCCCCCCGCAAAAACGGAATCGCTTACCATTCCGCTGGCATCGCGACCACAGCGCGATGCCTGTTGAATAAAAAACAATCAAACTGAGGGTAAGTGCCATGAAAAAAATCCTGTTTCCGCTGGTCGTATTCCTGCCCGTGACCGCCTTCGCTGCCGCCAACAACGTGGGCTCCTGCGGCCTGGGCTCCAAGGTCTTCGAAGGCCAGAGGGGCGTTGCGCCGCAAGTGCTCGCCGCCACCACCAACGGCACCTCCGGCAACCAGACCTTCGGCATCACCTCCGGCACCCTGGGCTGCAGCCAGGATGGCGTGGTGTCCTCCAACTGGAAGACCGCCCTGTTCATCGACGGCAACAAGTCCCAGCTGGCCCGCGACGCGGCCTCCGGCCAGGGTGAGACCCTCGACGCCCTTGCCGCGCTGCTGAAAATCGACGCCGCCGACAAGGCCGCCTTCGTCAGCCTGACCAAGACCCACCACGCCGAGATCTTCGCCTCCGTGGAATCCGCCGAGTCCATCGCCGCCCAGCTCAAGGCCGCCCTGCAGGCCGACGCCCGCCTGGCGAAGTACGCCGACGCGGTCTGAGCCCTCCAGCTCGGGAATCAAGCCCTGTGCCCGCACAGGGCTTTTTCATGACACGTCTTTCCCTCATCGCCGCAGGACTGGGGCTGGGCCTCGCCCTGAGCCTCCCACCCGCATCGGCCAGCGCCACACTTCCGGCTGCGCCCGACAGCCTCGAGCTTGCCGCCGACCCTGCGTGGGTCGACCTGCTGCATTACGCCCCCGCCCCCCTCAGTGGTCGCTGGCGCAGCCTGGCCGACGATCCCGGCTTCTTCCTGGCAGCCGATGGCGCTAGCGACCCGACTGCCGAGCTGGCCGCCACCCTGGCCGCGCTGCGCGCCCCGGCGCGCCCCGAGGCCCCGGATGACCACCCCCAGTGCCGCTTCCCGGCCCGCTACCACTGGCTCAAGTCACGCCTGCCCGACGCCGGCCCATGGTCGGATCAGCCCTGCCCACGCCTGGAGGCCTGGATGGCCGGCATCAACCCGGCCGGGGCCACGCTGATCTTCCCCTCCGCCTACGTCAACAGCCCGGCCTCGATGTTCGGCCACACCCTGCTGCGCATCGACGCGGCCGGCCAGAGCGAGTCCACCCGCCTGCTCGCCTACACCGTCAATTACGCCGCCAAGGCGGACGCGACCGACGGTTTCAGCTTTGCCATCAAGGGGCTCAGCGGCCTGTATCCGGGCATTCTTTCCAGCTCGCCGTACTACATGAAAGTGCGTGAATACAGCGACATGGAAAGCCGCGACGTGTGGGAATACCCCCTCACCCTGACGACCGACGAGACCCGCCAGTTGCTGCGCCACGCCTGGGAGATCGGCGCCACCCGTTTCGACTACTGGTTCTTCGACGAGAACTGCTCCTACATGATCCTGCGCCTGCTGGACGTAGCCCGGCCCGGCCTGCGCACCGCCCAGCGCTTCCCGCTGTCCGCCATTCCGGTCGATACGGTGAAGGAGGTAGTGGCCATTCCAGGGCTCGTCGCCGGCGCCAGCTTCCGGCCAGCCGCCGGCACCGAGCTGGCCTACCGGGCCCGACGCCTTTCCGCCGACGAGATGCAGGCCGCGCTGGCCGTGGCAGACGGCCAGCGCCCTCCGGCCAGCCTGGGCCAGGACACGCGGGCCATCGAACAGCTGGAGTTCGCCGACCGGCTGGTGTCCTACCGCGGCCATGCCGGCAAGCTGGAGCAGGACCAGGCCCTGGCCCGCCTGCGCAGCATCCAGACAGTGCGCAGCACCCTGCCGAGCATCGACGTCGGCCAGCCGCCGGTACCGCCACGCCCGGAGCAAGGCCACGCTTCCGGCCGCCTCGGCCTGGGCGCCGGACGCCTGGGCGGCGACCCGGCCCTGTTCCTGGATCTGCGCCCGGCCTACCACGACCTCCTCGACCCCGAAGCCGGCTACGCCCGGGGGGCACAGATCCGTTTCTTCGACCTGGCGGCCAGCCAGCGTGAGGGGCATGGCTGGCGCATCGACCGCTTCCTCCCGGTGGATATCGTATCCGTCGCCCCGAGGCAGAGCTGGACCCAGCCCCTCTCCTGGAAAGTCCGCTTCGGCTGGGAGCGCAACCTGGGGGCCGATCGCGCCGCCTCGCCCACCCTGGCCGGCGGCCCCGGCGCCGCCTGGGAGTGGAACGGCCGGCTGATCGCCTACCTGTTCCTGGAAAACCAGCTGATGACCCACGGCAAGCTCGACAAGCGCTGGGCCATCGGCAGCGGCCCCCTGGCCGGCCTGCTGTGGGACCTGGGCAAGGACAGCCGCGTGCACATCGAGGCCAGCCGTCAGTGGTTCAACGACGGGCGCCTCGACCGCAGCAGTGCCAGAGCCCACCTGCGCACCCGCCTCGGCCCCCGGGACAATCTGGTGGCCGGCTACGAATGGACCCGCCTCGACACACCCGGCGAGGGCCACCAGGACCGCCGTGTGAACCTGGGCTGGCAGCACTACTTCTGACTCTCCATCCGCAGCACCGGAACCCTCACGCCATCAGGGTATCCAAGGATTGAGCTGCCGCTCCCTGGCAGCCAGACTCGCCCTTGCAGCACCTCCGCGGCCAGGCCCACAAGGCGCTTGCCGCACACAGATCAAGAACACGATTTTTGTGAGGAGCCCCATCATGGCCGAGCAGGACCCCGTCCCCGCACTCTCCCCCTCCGGCGCAGGCAATGCGCTGATCGACAGCAAATACGCCACCTCCGGCCGGGTCTACCTGACCGGCTACCAGGCGCTGGTGCGCCTCCTGATGATCCAGCGGGACCGCGACCGGGCCGCCGGCCTGAACACCGCCGGCTTCGTCTCCGGCTACCGGGGCTCGCCCCTCGGCGGGCTCGACCAGTCCCTGTGGAAGGCCAGGGAGCACCTGGCCAGCCACGACATCGTCTTCCAGCCGGGCATCAACGAGGACATGGCCGCCACCTCCGTGTGGGGCAGCCAGCAGGTCGCCCTGTCAGCCAAGGCCCGCGTGCAGGGCGTGTTTGCCATGTGGTACGGCAAGGGGCCGGGGGTAGACCGCTGCGGTGACGTGTTCCGCCATGCCAACGCGGCGGGCAGCTCGCAATACGGCGGCGTGCTGGTGATCGCCGGCGACGACCACGCGGCCAAGTCGTCCACCCTGCCCCACCAGACCGACCACTTCTTCAAGTCGATGATGATGCCGGTGCTGGCCCCGGCCGGGGTGCAGGAGTATCTCGACTTCGGCGTGCATGGCTGGGCCCTGTCGCGCTATTCCGGCTGCTGGGTGGCCTTCAAGGCGCTGGCCGACACGGTGGAGACCTCGGCCTCGGTGGATGTGGACCCGCTGCGCGTCACCACGAAGATCCCCGAGGACTTCGCCCTGCCGCCAGACGGCCTCAACATCCGCTGGCCTGATCCGCCCCTTCAGCAGGAAAAGCGCCTGCTCCATGCCAAGCTGTATGCCGCGCTGGCCTACTGCCGGGCCAATGGCCTGAACCGCGTCATCATCGATTCGCCCCAACCCCGCCTGGGCATCATCACCGCCGGCAAGAGCTATCTGGACGTGCGCCAAGCCTTCGACGACCTGGGCATCGACGAGGCCCTCGCTGCCGAGATCGGCATCCGCCTGTACAAGGTGGGCATGGTGTGGCCGCTCGAGGCCGAGGGCGTGCGCCACTTCGCCGAGGGACTGGACGAGATCCTGGTGATCGAGGAGAAGCGCCAGCTGATCGAGTACCAGCTCAAGGAAGAGCTCTACAACTGGCGCGAGGACGTGCGCCCACGGGTCATCGGCAAGTTCGACGAGAAGGGCGAATGGTCGCTCCTCAGCACCCTCGGTGCGGATGGCCGGGCCACCGTCGACCACGGCCAGTGGCTGCTGCCGGCCGCCGGCGAACTGACCCCGGCGATGATCGCGCGGGTCATCGCCGCACGCATCGGACGCTTCTTCACTTCCGAACGCATCGAGGCCCGCCTGGCCTTCCTGCAGGCCAAGGAGGCGGCCCTGGGGCGGCGTGTCTTCGCCATCGACCGGGTCCCCACCTTCTGCCCGGGCTGCCCGCACAACACCTCCACCGTGGTGCCCGAGGGCAGCCGTGCGATGGCCGGCATCGGCTGCCACTACATGGCCACCTTCATGCCCGACCGCCACACCGGCACCTTCACCCACATGGGCGGCGAGGGCGTGCCCTGGGTCGGCCAGGCCCCCTTCCTCGACGAACCGCACATCTTCGCCAACCTGGGCGACGGCACCTACTTCCACTCCGGCCTGCTGGCCATCCGCCAGGCCGTCGCGGCCTTCAACCGCCCGGGCGGCAGCGGGCCGCAGGGTAGCGGCATCACCTACAAGATCCTCTACAACGATGCCGTGGCCATGACCGGCGGCCAGCCGGTGGACGGCGACCTGAGCGTACCCAAGCTGCTGCGCCAGCTGCAGGGCGAAGGGGTCGGCACCATCGTGCTGGTCACCGACGGCACCGACCGCCCCTGGCACGTGGCCGACATCCCCCACGGTGTGGCGATCCGTCACCGGGACGAGCTGGAGGTGATCCAGCGCGAGCTGCGCACCACCCCCGGCGTGTCGGCCCTGGTCTTCGACCAGACCTGCGCCGCCGAGAAGCGCCGGCGCCGGAAGCGCGGCACCTACCCCGACCCGCAGACCCGCGTCTTCATCAACGAGGCCGTCTGCGAGGGCTGCGGCGACTGCGGCCGGGAATCCAACTGCATGGCCATCCTGCCGGTGGAGACCGAGTTCGGCCGCAAGCGCCAGATCGACCAGTCAGCCTGCAACAAGGACTACTCCTGCATGAACGGCTTCTGCCCGAGCTTCGTCACCATCGAGGGCGGCCGGGTGCGCAAGGGCCGCGCCATGTTCGCCGACGACAGCCGCTTCGGCCCGCTGCCGGCGCCGCATCTGCCGGCCACCCGGGAGCCCTGGGGCATCCTGGTCACCGGCGTCGGCGGCACCGGCGTGGTGACCATCGGCGCGCTGATCGGAATGGCCGCCCATCTGGACGGCAAGGGCGTCACCGTGCTCGACATGACCGGCCTGGCCCAGAAGGGGGGCTCGGTGTTCAGCCACATCCGCATCGCCGACCGCCCCGAAGACCTGCACGCCGTGCGCATCGCCGCCGGCGAGGCCAATGCGGTGATCGGCGGCGACGTGGTGGTCACTGCCAGCGTCGACGCCCTGGCCAAGATGGCGGTCGGGCGCACCCGGGGCGTGGTGAACTGCGCCGAGACCCCGACCTCCGAGTTCACCCGCAACCCGGACTGGCAGTTCCCCCTGGAGAAAATGCAGGCGGCCATCGTCGAAGCGGTGGGCCGGGAGGGCTGCGACTTCCTCGACGCCCAGCACCTGGCCACCCGCCTGATGGGCGACGCCATCGCCACCAACCTGTTCCTGCTCGGCTATGCCTGGCAGCGCGGCTGGGTGCCGGTCAGCGCCGCCAGCCTGGACAAAGCCATCGAACTCAACGGCGCGGCCGTCGAGATGAACCGCAAGGCCTTGCTGTGGGGTCGCCGCGCCGCCGTGGACCTGCGCGCGGTGGAGCGGGAAGTCAGCCCGGCGCCGGTCATCCCGATCCGCCCGGAAACCCTGGATGACCGCATCGCCCGCCGCGCCGCCCTGCTCACCGACTACCAGGACGCCGCCTACGCCCGGCGCTACACCGACCTGGTGGCCCGGGTGCGGGCTGCCGAGGCTCCCCTGGGCAGCGAGCGCCTGGGCGAGGCCGTCGCCCGCTACTTCTACAAGCTGATGGCCTACAAGGACGAGTACGAGGTCGCCCGGCTGTACAGCGACCCTGCTTTCCGGGAGGCGGTGGACGCCGGCTTCGAAGGCGACTTCAAGCTGCACTTCCACCTGGCGCCGACCTTCCTGGCCCGCCCGGACCCGGACTCCGGACGCATCCGCAAGCTGGTCTTCGGGCCCTGGATGCTCACCGCCTTCAAGTGGCTGGCCCGCTTCCGGCGCCTGCGCGGCACCGCCTTCGACCCCTTTGGCTACCATCCGGAGCGCAAGGCGGAACGGCAACTCATCGACCAGTACGAGGCCGATCTGCTGGGCGTCCTGGAAGGCCTCAATGCGGAACGCCTGGCGCTGGTAGTGGAACTGGCCAGCCTGCCCGAGGAGATCCGCGGCTTCGGCCACATCAAGGCCGCCGCCATGGCCCGGGTGGCACCGCGCCGGGAAAGCCTGCTGGCCCGCCTCGGCCCCCCGGGCAGCGCCGCCAGCCGCGCGGCTTGAGGTAGCCCCCACGCTCCCCGCTAACGCGGCTCGCTGCCCCCCGAGGGGGTGCCTTTCATCTTGGGACGGCCCGGCGATGAAAGAGGCCCCCACGCTCCCCGCTGCCGCAGACAACGGGGAGTCCGGTATGCTCCCCGTCGTCTGCTTTTCCTGCGCTGCAGCATCATGATCGACTACCGTCGCGACGTTCCCCTGCGCACCGAGGACATCGTCCGCGTCTTCCAGGCATCCGGCATCCGGCGCCCCATCGACGATGCGGCACGGATCGGCCGCATGTTTGCCCAGTCCAACCGGGTCCTGTCCGCCTGGGAGGGCGAGCGGCTGGTCGGGGTGTGCCGGGCCCTGACCGACTTCAGCTACTGCTGCTACCTGTCCGACCTGGCGGTGGACCAGGCCTGCCAGCACCAGGGCATCGGCCGCGAGCTGGTCGAACGCACCCGGGCGCTGCTGGGTGAAGAGGTGTCCATCATCCTGCTGTCGGCCCCCGAGGCCATGGATTTCTACCCGCGACTGGGCTTCGAGCCGGTGACCAACGGCTTCATCGTCCGGCGCGCCCGCTGAGGCGGCGTCATCCCCCGCCGGACCATGCACAGCAGCCTCCCGCCCGCCCTCAAAGCCCTCCTCGCCCAGCTCGCCGGCGCGGCGCTGGCCTTCGGCGTCGGTCGCAGCGGCCTGCTGCCGGCCGGGATCTGGCCGCTGGTCACCGTCCAGGCGGCCGGCGCCACCCTGGCGGCCATCCTGCTGCGCAGCGCGCCCTGGTGGCGCTGGATCCACCTGGGCTTCCTTCCCCTGGTGGTGGCCTCGCTGCAGTTCCGCATCGCCCCGGGCTGGTACCTGGCGGCCTTCATCGGGCTGGCCCTGGTGTTCTGGAGCAGCTTCCGCACCCAGGTTCCGCTGTTCCTGTCCAACCGCCGCACCGCCACCGCCGTGGCCGACCTGCTGCCCCGCGGCCGGCCGGGCCGGCTGCTCGACCTGGGCAGCGGCACAGGGTCCCTGCTGCGCCCACTGGCCCGCCTGCGCCCCGACTGCCGCCTGGAGGGCATCGAAGCCGCCCCCGCGCCCTACGCCCTGTCGCGCCTGCTGAGCCGCCGCCAGCCCACCATCAGCCTGGCCCGTGGCGACTTTTTCCAGATCCCCTGGCGCGACTACGACCTGGTCTATGCCTTCCTCTCGCCGGTGCCGATGGCCCGGGTCTGGGACAAAGCCTGCGCGGAGATGCGGCCCGGCACCCTGCTGGTGAGCAACAGCTTCCCGGTCGAGGGCGTGAAGCCCGAAACGGTGGTCGAAGTGAATGACCGACGGCGCACCCGCCTGTACTGCTATCTGCCGGCCGGGCCGGCCTATCGGCAGAAATCGGGAATTACCGGTGGATAGCCCCTCAATTCCGGGCGCCGCGCTGCCGTTAGTGGCCGAATAATGTTGTCATCGCGTCCTGCGTTCAGCACGAGGTAATCACCATGTCCCGGATCATCTGCATCATCGGCAACAAGGGCGGCACCGGCAAGACGACCCTGTCCCACATGCTCTGCCAGGGGCTCGGCCTGCTCGGCCATCGCTCGGCCTGCGTGCTGACGGACACCTCCCGGGAGCCCCTGACGCCGGATGGGCGCCGCTACGTGACCGCCGATGCGCGTACACCGGAGGCCCTGCACAAGGTGGTCGGCAAGCTGCGCACCATGCAGGGCTGGATCGGGGTGATCGACGGCGGCGGCAACCGCGCCGAGGTGGACCGCACCCTCAACGGCCTGGCCGACATCGTGCTGCTGCCCTTCCGGGAGTCCCACGAAGACCTCCGCACCGTGCTGCGCGACCTGCAGGACTTCAGCCACGCCTACGGCCTGCCCTCCCAGTGGCCCACCAACGCCTGGGCGCGGGACGCCGCCGACCGCGCCGTTGCCCAGATCCTGGGCGAGCACAAGCATCGGCTGCTGCTCCCCGTGCCGAGCCTGTCGGCCTCCAAGCAGTTGCTGCAGAAGTCCATCCCCGAAGGCCTGCCCTCCAACCTGGGCAATGCCTGCCGCGCCCTCGCCCGCCAGGTGCTGGACATCCTCGAGGTCGGCGATGCGGCCAATCCCCCCGGTGCCTCACGGGAGCACAGCGAAGCCGCGGGCTCTCCGCCGCCCACCGTGCTGCCCGAAGGCTACGCCAGCACCGCCCGCCACTGACGGGGGCCGTCGTGCCGGCGGCTTCCGCCTTGAGCGCGTTTCATTGACTTAGCCGGTTTACCCACCGGGGTGGGTCGGGCAGAATGCGCCGTCCCAAGACTTCCCGGCTTCTCCTTCCATGCTCCGTGCCCACGGTCTGGCCTGCGATCGCGGCGACCGCCGACTCTTCTCGGCGGTAGACCTGTGCGTCTCCCCGGGCCAATGGCTACAGGTTGAGGGGGCCAACGGCGCCGGCAAGACCAGCCTGCTGCGCATCCTGGCCGGCCTCGCCCCCGCAGCGGACGGCCTGATCGAATGGGAGGGGCGCCCCGTCGCCGAAGTGCGCGACGACTACCATGCCCGCCTGCTCTACCTCGGCCACGCGCCCGCCATCAAGGAAGACCTGTCCGCCCTCGAGAACCTGCAGACCGCCGCCGCGGTGGCCGGCCGGCCCCTCGACGAAGCCACCGCCATGACGGCACTGCGCCGGATCGGCCTGAAGGGCCGCGAGGACCTGCCTGCCCGGGTGCTCTCCCAGGGCCAGAAGCGCCGGGTCGCGCTGGCCCGCCTGCTGTGCAGCCAGGCCCGCCTGTGGATCATGGACGAACCCTTCGTGGCCCTCGACGTGGCCGCCGTGGCCCAGCTCTGCAGCATCCTGGATGACCACCTGTCCCGCGGCGGCATGCTGATCTTCACCAGCCACCAGGCCGTGCAGCTGGCGGGCAGCGGGGCCAGCCTGCGCCTCGGCGCCCCGGCCGCCCCCCGCGAGGTTGCAGCATGAACGCCTTCCTGGCCATCGTCCGACGCGACCTGCTGCTGGCCGCCCGACGCAAGAGCGAAGTGTTCACCGCCCTGTTCTTCTTCATGATCGTGGTCAGCCTGTTCCCCCTGGGCATCGGCCCGGAGTCCGCCACCCTGCGCCGCATCGCGCCGGGCGTACTGTGGGTCGCCGCGCTGCTGGCGGCCATGCTGTCCCTCAACCGCCTGTTCGCCGCCGACCACCAGGATGGAACCCTGGAGCAGATGAGCCTGTCTCCTACTCCGCTGGCCCTGCTGGTCAGCGGCAAGGTACTCGCCCACTGGCTGACTGCCGGCCTGCCGCTGGTACTGCTGGCGCCGGTGCTGGG
Organism: uncultured Zoogloea sp.; assembly: GCA_937967645.1. Classification (GTDB taxonomy): domain Bacteria; phylum Pseudomonadota; class Gammaproteobacteria; order Burkholderiales; family Rhodocyclaceae; genus Zoogloea. Next base: position 915 of record CALBTT010000185.1, on the reverse strand, counting down.
CCTGCAGTTCGACCTGTCGGCACGCTCCCTCGGCATCCTGATGATCAGCCTGCTGCTGGGCACCCCGGTGCTGTCCCTGGTGGGGGCGATCGGTGCCGCCCTGACCCTGGGCGTGCGCGGCGGTGGCGTACTGCTGTCCCTGCTGGTGCTGCCCCTGTATATTCCGGCCCTGATTTTCGGCGCGGGTGCCGTGGAGGCCGATCTGGCCGGGCTGGGCGCAGCCGGCCATCTGTCCCTGCTCGGAGCCCTGCTCGCTCTGGGCGTGTTCTTTGCGCCCTGGGCCGCCACCGCAGCCCTGCGCATTGCGCTCGAATAGGCACTCGCTCCAACCCAACCGGATCACCCCATGAGTCAGCGTCTGATCAACTGGTTCAAGTTCGCCTCGCCCTCCAGCTTCTACCCCCTGGCGGGTAACCTGTGGCCCTGGTTCGCCGGCCTCGCCAGCGTGCTGTGCGTCGTCGGCCTGTGGATCAGCTTCTTCGTTGCTCCCACCGACTTCCAGCAGGGGGAGGGCTACCGGATCATCTTCATCCATGTGCCCGCGTCGTGGATGTCCATGTTCATCTACTGCGTGATGGCCTTCTGGGCGGCCATCGGGATCACCTTCAACACCCGCCTGTCGGGCATGATGAGCTCCGCCCTGGCCCCCACCGGTGCCCTGTTCGCCTTCCTGTCCCTGTGGACCGGCGCCCTGTGGGGCAAGCCCATGTGGGGCGCCTGGTGGGTCTGGGATGCGCGCCTCACCTCCGAGCTGATCCTGTTCTTCCTCTACATCGGCTACATCGCCCTCACCTCGGCCATCGACGACCCCCGGCGGGCCGACAAGGCCGGCGCCATCGTGGCCCTGGTGGGCGTAATCAACGTGCCGATCATCTATTTCTCGGTGAAGTGGTGGAACACCCTGCACCAGGGCGC
>CALBTT010000184.1 GCA_937967645.1 uncultured Zoogloea sp. | reverse complement strand
CCCAGCACCGCGTTGCGGTGGGGGTAGCGGCCGAAGCGGTCGATGATGGCCTTGTGGCGGAGCTCGAAATCCAGGTTGCCCTCCAGCCCGGGCTGGCTGTACAGGCCTACCGCCAGGGCGTGGATGGACGTCGACTCGCTGTGCATGTAAGGCAGGTACAGGAAGGCCCGGCGGGCCGGGGGGAGGGCCTGGTCGGCGCCCGCGGCGACCGCCTCCTGGGCCAGCACCAGGGCCATGCCGTCGCTGGCGAAAGCCAGCGGGCTGTCCCGGTGGATGTTGCGGGAGAACTGGTCGAGCACGATCACCTCGGCCAGGCGCCCGTCGGCGCTGCTGCGCCAGGCATGCAGTTCGGCGCGGGTGGCGGCCCGGTGCAAGGCGCCGAAGCGCGCGGCGATGAGTTGGTCGAAGTCGTCCGACTTGTCCCACCATTGCTTGGGCGAGATCTCCTCGAACCAGAAGGCGAGGACGGCATCAGGGCCGGAAGAGTGGGGCATGTTGTTCTCCCTGGAAGGGTTCAGGTGGCGGCGCTCTGCACGTCGAGGGCCGTGGCGACGGTGCGCGACACGCTTTCGATATGCGCCCGGGCCGCCGCATTGGCCTGTTCCGGCTGACGTGCGGTGATGGCCTCGATCACCGCCTGGTGTTCGCCCGCCACATGATCCAGATGGGCGCCGAAGCCGCAGGTCTGCACGATGAAGAAATCCGACAGTTCAAAGTTGGCCAGCTGGCGGCCGCACACCAGCGGCGACTGGGCCATGGCGTGCAGCGCCGTGTGGAAGGCCACGTTGAGCTGGCGGTAGGCATCCGCATTGGCCGGATCGGCCGGGTTGAGGGCTTCGATCTGGGCGTTGATCAGGCGTAGCCGGGTGATCTCGGCAATGCTCGCGCGGCGTGCGGCGAGCTCGGCGATGAGGCCCTCGGTGAGGGCGAACATGCGGTAGAAGTCCTGGATCGATTCCGGCGTCGGGGTGACCACCTCGCAGCCCACCTGGGCAGTGATGGTCACAAAGCCGCGCTCCTGCAGCTTGTACAGGGCGGTCATGATCGGGTGCCGGCTGACGCCCATCTCTTCACCGATCTCCTTGACGAGGATACGGTCGCCAAAGCGGTACTGGCGGCGGAACAGGCGCTGCAGGATCTCCTGGTACAGATGGTTCTTCTTGGCCATGGCAAAGCGGGTCGAGGGGTGAAGCGGGGTTTCCGGCGCATGGTAGCACTCTCCGCCAGGCCATCTGGCCGAGTGCGGGGGCGCGTGGGGATGCGTCCGGAAAGGCGTGCATCAATAGCTTGCATGCTAGCATGTAAGAAATGTAGAGTGGCGCTCGACGCAGGTTTGCCAATCCGTGCGGCTCACCATCCGGTGTGAGCTGGCTGGCCTGCAGCGGCAGGTACGCAGTGCCACGTGGGCAGTGGCACGTGCGCGCTGCCGCCCGAACCCGCATCCCACCCATCACGGCCGCCCCCGGAAGCGGCGAGGAGACCTTGCAGTGAGCCATTCCGCTCAATTCGACACCGATGTGCTGATCATCGGCTCCGGCCCCACCGGCGGCGCCACGGCGCTGGCGCTGGCGACCTATGGCGTGCGTGCCCACATGGTGTCGCGCAGCAACTGGCTGGCCGACACCCCCCGTGCCCACATCACCAACCAGCGCACCATGGAAGTGCTGCGCGACCTGGGCATCGAGGACGAGGCGATCAAGTACGCCACCCCCTGGGAGCAGATGGGTGACACCTTGTTCACCACCAGCCTGGCCGGTGAGGAACTGGTGCGCCAGCGCACCTGGGGCACCGGCGACGAACGCAAGGGCGATTACCTGCAGGGCAGCCCCTGCGGCCTGCAGGACATTCCCCAGCCGCTGATCGAGCCGGTCATCTTCAAGAACGCCGCGGAGCGGGGCGCCAGTTTCAGCTTCAACACCGAATACCTGTCCCACAGCCAGGACGCCGAAGGCGTCACGGTGCAGCTCCGCGAGCGCGCCAGCGGCCGCGAGTACAGCTTGCGTGCCCGCTATCTGGTGGGGGCCGACGGCGCCAAGTCGAAGGTCGCCGAGGACATCGGCCTGCCCATCGAAGGCCATATGGCGCGGGCCGGTACCGTGTATGTGATCTTCAAGGCCGACCTGTCCCGCTACGTGGCCCACCGGCCGAGCATCCTGCACTGGATCGTCACCCCGGCGGCCAGCTTCGGCGAGATCGGCATGGGCCTGCTGCGCGCGGTGCGTCCGTGGGACCGCTGGATCGCCGGCTGGGGCTTCGACATCTCCAAGGGTGATCCGGACCTGAACCCCGAGTTGCTGCTCGAACGCATCCGCACCCTGGTCGGCGATCCGGCGCTGGAGGTGGAGATCGAGCGCACCTCGGTGTGGTACGTCAACCAGGCCTACGCCACCGAGTATTCCCGTGGCCGGGTCTTCTGCGGCGGCGACGCCGTGCATCGCCACCCGCCGTCCAGCGGCCTGGGCCTGAACACCTGCGTGCAGGACGCCTTCAACCTGGCCTGGAAGCTCGCTTACGTCATCAAGGGGCACGCCGGCCCGGGGCTGCTCGACAGCTACAGCCTCGAGCGCGCGCCGGTGGGGCGCCAGATCGTGGTCCGCGCCAACCAGTCGCGCATGGACTACGCACCGCTCAAGGCAGCCTTCCGGGTCGAGGGCGCCGACAACCCGGTGGCGGCCGGCATCGCCCGCTTCAAGGACCCCGGCCCCGAAGGCGTGGCGGCGCGCCAGGCGGTGCAGGCTGCCCTCGAGCTGAAGAACACCGAATTCAACGCCCAGGGCGTGGAGATGAACCAGCGCTACACTTCGGCTGCCGTGCTGCCCGACCCGGACGCCGGAGAAGAGGTGTGGCGGCGCGATCCGCAGCTCTACCTGCAGCCCACCACCCGGCCCGGGGCCAAGCTGCCCCACGCCTGGCTGGTGGACCGCCGTGGCCTGCGCGTGTCGACCCTCGACGTGACCGGCAAGGGCATGTTCACGCTGCTCACCGGCCTGTCCGGCCAGGCCTGGCGGCAGGCCGCCGAGGCGCTGGGCCTGCCGTGGCTGCGCACGGTGGTCACCGGCGAGCCCGGCAGCGCCGACCCTTATTGCGCCTGGCAGCGCATCCGTGAAGTCGACGAAGCCGGCGCCATCCTGGTGCGCCCCGACGGCTACGTGGCGTGGCGCCACAATGCCGCCGTGCATGATGCCGGCGAAGCCCGCCGGCAACTGGTGGCCGCCCTCGGCACGCTGCTCGACACCACACTCTGATACCGGATTTTCCGCTTACCCCAGCAGTAGATAAAACGAGGAGACATCATGAAACTGAAGCACCCCTGCAAGAAGATCCTTGCCACCGCCGTCCTCGCCCTGGCGGCCGGTCAGGCCCTGGCCGACATCAACATCGGCGTGGTCTTCTCCCTCACCGGCCCGGCCGCCTCCCTCGGCCTGGAGACCCGCAAGTCCATCGAGCTGATGCCAAAGACGCTCGGCAAGGAAAAGATCAACTACATCGTCCTCGACGACGGCACCGACCCCACCAATGCGGTCAAGAACGCCCGCAAGCTCAGCGGCGAAGACAATGTGGACGTGCTTTTCGGGCCCAACCTGATCACCTCCGGGCTGGCGATGGCCGACGTGGCCAACGAGAAGAAGGTGGCGCTGCTGTCCCAGGCGCCCATCGTGCCGGCCCCGGACAAGCTCAAGTGGGCCTTCCGCGTCGAGCCCCTGGCCGATGTGATGGTCGGCCGCGTGGTGGCCGACATGAAGGAGAAGGGCGTCAAGACGGTCGCTTTCATCGGCTTCTCCGACTCCTGGGGCGAGCTGCTGCTGAAGGCCCTGACCAAGACCACCGAGGCCGCCGGCATCAAGATCGTCGCCACCGAGCGCTTTGGCCGCACCGACAACAGCGTCACCGCCCAGGCCCTCAAGATCGTCTCCGCCAAGCCCGACGCGGTGTTCGTCGGCGGCTCGGGCACCCCTGCCGTGATGCCCCACACCACCCTGCGCGAACGCAGCTACACCGGCCCGATCTACCACTCCCACGCGGTGGCCAACAAGGAGTTCCTGCGGGTCGGCGGCAAGGCCATCGAAGGTGCCCGCCTGGCCGTGGCGCCGGTGGTGGTGGCCGAGCAGCTGCCCGACGGCCACCCCAACAAGCAGGCCGGTCTGGCTTTCGACAAAGCCCTCGAGGCCAAGTACGGCGCCGAGGCCCGTTCCAGCTTCGCCGGCGCCTCGTGGGATGGCTGGCTGATCCTCGAGGGCGCCCTCACCACCGCCCTCAAGACCGCCAAGCCGGGCACCCCCGAGTTCCGCGAGGCGGTGCGCAATGCGCTGGAGAAGACCACCAAGGTGGTCGGCGCCAACGGCACCTACACCATGAGCGCCGAAGACCACGGTGGCTACGATCCCAAGTCCGCCGTGCTGATCGAGGTGGCGTCGGGCAAGTGGAAGCTGGTGAAGTAAGCACCACGGGGGGCGGGTGCCCCCGTCAGGTCGCGGCTGGCGTGGTCTCCTGCAGTCCGCCGCCGAGGGCCTTGTAGAGTGACACGGCGCTCTTGAAGGCCAGGCGTTGCAGGCCGAGCAGGTTCTGCTGGGCGGCATAAGCCTGGCGCTGGGCGTCCAGCAGTTCCAGCCGGCTGTCCTGCCCGGCCCGGTAGCGCAGGCTGGACAGCTCGCGCCGCCGTTCGGCGCTGGAGACGGCGCGCTGCTGGGCTTCGATCTGGCGGCTCAGGGTGGCCTGGGCCGCCAGGCCGTCGGCCACCTCCCTGAACGCGGTCTGAATGGACTTCTCGTACTCGGCCACTGCCGTGGAGCGGCGGGCCCGGGCCAGATCCAGGCCGGACTCCAGGCGGCCGTTGTCGAACAGCGGCTGGATCAGCTGGGGGGTGAAGCCCCAGGCCAGCTGACCGCCCTGGAACAGGCTCCCGAGTGCCGGGCTGGCATAGCCCAGAGTGGCGGTGAGGGCCAGGCGCGGGAAGAAAGCCGCCCGGGCGGCGCCCACATCCGCATTGGCTGCGCGCAGGGCCTGCTCTGCCTGGAGGATGTCCGGCCGGCGCAACAGCAGGTCCGAAGGCAGCCCGGCCGGCAGCGAGGTCAGCACGGGCTGTTTGTCCAGGCGCAGACCCTCAGGCAGGCCCCCAGGCAGGCCGGCCGGCACTGTGGTGCCGAGGAGGAGGGCGAGCGCATTGCGGGCCTGTTTGAGATCCCGTTTCCGGCCCTCCAGGTCGGCTTCGGCCAAGGCCACCTGACCCTCCGCCTGGGCCACATCGAGCCCGCTGTTCTGTTTGGCATCCTTCAGCAGGCGCGCCAGGTCCAGGGATTGGCGCCAGTCGGCAAGCGTGGTCTCGGTGAGGCGCAGCTGCTCGATCGCCAGGCGTTCTTCCAGGTAGGCGTCTGCCACCGCGGCGATCAGGCTGATGCGGGCCGCACGGGCCGCCTCGGCGCTGGCCAGGTAGCGCGCCAGTGCCGCGTCCGAGAGGGCCCTGACCCGGCCGAACAGATCGATCTCGAAGGCGCTGATGGCCAGGCCGGCCGCATGGGTGCCCTGCAGGCTGGCGGCGCTCGCCCCGCTGGCGGCCGTTCGTTCCCTCCCACCGCTGAGGCGGGCATCCACCTGAGGCAACAGGGCGCTCCGTTCAATGCCGTACTGGGCGCGCACCGCGTCCACGTTGAGCAGGGCGATACGCAGGTCCCGGTTGTTGTCGAGGGCGATGGTGACCAGGCGCTGCAGACGCGGGTCGCCGAACATCTGCCGCCAGCCCAGGTCGGCGGCGTTGCCGGCCGCGTCGGGGCTGTCGGCATAGGCCACCGGCAGCGCCGGATCCGGGCTTGCGAGTGGCGGCGTGAGGGCGCAGGCGCTCAGCAGAAAGGCCAGGGAAACAGGAATGATCCGCATGGTTCAGTTCTCTCCAGGGTTGGTCCGGGGCATGCCGCCGGGGCGTCCCCGCAGACGTGCCTGGAATCCCAGGACAAAGACAAAGAAGACAGGAACGAAGAACACCGCCAGCAGCGTCGCGGTGACCATTCCGCCGAACACGCCGGTGCCGATGGCGTGCTGGGTCTCGGCACTGGCGCCGCTGGCCAGCATCAGGGGTACCACGCCCAGCGCAAAGGCCAGGGAGGTCATCAGGATCGGGCGCAGGCGGAGCCGCGAAGCCTCCACGGCGGCGTCCATCAGGCTCATGCCCTGTTCGCGCAGTTGCTTGGCAAACTCGATGATCAGGATCGCGTTCTTGGCGGACAGGCCGATCACGGTGATCATCCCGACCTTGAAGAACACGTCGTTGGGCATGCCGCGCAGGCTCACCGCCAGCACCGCCCCGATCAGCCCCAGCGGCACGACCAGCATCACCGAGAGGGGGATCGCCCAGCTCTCGTAGAGTGCCGCCAGGACCAGGAAGACCACCAGGGTGGACAGGGCCATCAGCATCGGCGCCTGGGCGGCGGACTCGCGTTCCTGGAGGGATTGCCCGGTCCACTCGACCGCGAATCCTGGCGGCAGCCGGCCGACCAGGGCTTCCATGGCGGCCATCGCCTCGCCGCTCGAGACCCCCGGCGCGGCGCTGCCGGCGATGCGGACCGCCGGGTAACCCTTGTAGCGCACCATCTGCAGGGGCGCGTCGGTCCATACGGGCGTCACCACCTCGCCGAGGGGGACCATGCCGCCCACGTTGTTGCGGACGTACAGCTTGAGAATGTCGTCCACCTGCATGCGCGCCCGGGCGTCGGCCTGGATGATCACCTGCTGCATGCGCCCCGCGTTGGGGAAGTCATTGACGTAGAGGGAGCCCATGGCGGTGCTGAGGGTGTCGCTGATGCTGGCGAAGGACACGCCCAGTGCCTCGGCCTTCTGCCGGTCGATGTCGAGCCGGACATTGGTGCCGGGGGCGAGTCCTTCCGGGTAGGCCATCGCGATGGCCGGATCCTGCGCGGCCATCGCCAGCAGGGCTTCCTGGGCCTTCATCAGGGCGCCGAAGCCCTGGTTGGCCCTGTCCTGGAGGCGCATGCTGAAGCCGGACGAGGTGCCCAGCTCCTCGATGGCCGGTGGCATCAGGTTCATCACCATGCCTTCCGGCGTGTGCGCCATCGCATTCTGGGCCAGGGCCACTTCCTCCTGGGCAGTGGCGCCGTCGCGCTCGTCCCAGCCCTTCAGGTTGGAGAAGATGATGCCCGCGTTGGGGCCGGACCCGGAGAAGCTGAAGCCGAGGACGGACTGGGTCGAGGTGATGCCCGGGCGGGTTGCCGCATGGTCTTCGAAGGTCTTCACCACCTCCAGGGTGCGCTCGGTGGTGGCGTCCGAGGGCAGCTGGATCGAGGTCATGAAATAGCCTTGGTCTTCCTCAGGCAGAAAGGCGGACGGCAGACGGGCCAGGCCGACCGCCAGCACGGCCACCAGCACGGCGAACACCGCCATGACCCGGCCGCTCCGTCTGACCAGACCCTGCACGCCACTGCCGTAGCGGGCCGTCATGCGGTTGAAGCCCCGGTTGAAGGCGCCGAAGAAGCCCCCGGCGTGGGCATGCCCGGCCACCGGCTTGAGCAGGGTGGCGCACAGGGCAGGTGTCAGGCTGAGTGCCAGGAAGGCCGAGAACAGGATGGCCACCGCCATCGACAGGGAGAACTGGCGGTAGATGACCCCCACGGAGCCGCTGGCGAAGGCCATCGGGATGAATACGGCGATCAGCACCAGGGTGATGCCGACCACCGCGCCGGTGATCTCCTTCATGGCCTTGAGTGTCGCCTCCCGGGGCGACAGGCGCTCCTGCACCATCAGCCGCTCGACGTTCTCCACCACCACGATGGCGTCATCCACGATGATGCCGATCGCCAGCACCATGCCGAACATGGTCAGCACGTTGATCGAGAAGCCCGTCACCAGCATCACCGCAAAGGTGCCGAGCAGGGCGATCGGCGCGACGATCGCGGGGATCAGCGTGTAGCGGATGTTCTGCAGGAACAGGTACATGACCAGGAACACCAGCACCATCGCCTCCAGCAAGGTCTTGGCCACCTGCTCGATGGAGATCTGCACGAAGGGGGCGGTGTCGAAGGGCACCGAGTAGCTGATCCCGCTGGGCATGGAGGCAGACAGCTCCGCCAGCCGCGCCCGCACTGCCGCGGCGGTGCGCACCGCGTTGGCCCCCGGGGCCAGCTGCACGCCCAGCGCCGAGCCGGGCTGTCCGTTCTCGCGGATGGACTCGGCATAGGTCTGCGCGCCCAGTTCTACACGGGCGACGTCGCCGAGCACCACCTTGGAGCCGTCGGGGCTCGCCTTCAGCACGATCGCGGCGAATTGTTCAGGGGTTTGCAACTGCCCCTGAACCGTCACCGGAACCGTCACGCGCTGGCCGGCCACCGTCGGCGCACCGCCGACGCGTCCCGGCGCGATCTGGGCGTTCTGGCGGACGATCGCATCGCTCAGGTCGCCCATCGAGAGCTGGTAGGAGAGCAGCCTGGCCGGATCCACCCAGATGCGCATGGCGCGCTCCGAGCCGAACAGCTGGACCCGCCCGACACCTTCGATGCGGCGCAGCTCCTCGATCACGTTGCGGGCGAGGTAGTCGCTGAGGGCCACCTCGTCGTACTGCCCGTTGGTGGCCTTGAGACCGACGATCATCAGGAAGGAGGAGGCCGCCGACTCGAACTTGAGCCCGTTCTGGCGGACCACCGCCGGCAGCCGCGGCTCCACGGTCTTGATGCGGTTCTGCACGTCCACCTGGGCCAGTTCCGGGTGGGTGCCGGGCTTGAAGGTGATGCGGATCTCCGCGCTGCCCGAGGTGTCGGTCGCGGATTCGAAGTAGAGCAGGTTCTTGACGCTCGACAGCTCCCGTTCGATGAGGCCGACCACCGCGTCGTTCATGGTCTGGGGCGTGGCCCCGGGGTAGGCCGCGTAGATGCTCACCGTCGGCGGGGCCACGGTGGGGTAGCGGGCGATCGGCAGCTGCGGAATCGCGATGAGGCCGAGCAGGATGATGAAGAGGGCCACGACCCATGCGAACACGGGGCGGTTGATGAAGAAGGCGGGCATGATCGACGCCTCTCTCAGCGGGCGGCCTGGGCGGCCGGCTGGGGCATGCCCTTCCAGGCCTGCTCGGTGACGCCGTCCCCGTCCTTGAGGCGGTCCAGGCCTTCCACGACCAACTTGTCGCCCGCCTTCAGGCCGCTCGACACGAGGTAGTGGCCGTCCACCACCTTGCCGAGTTGAACGGCGAGCTGGCGTGCCTTGCCGTCTCCGTCGATGACCCACACGCGGCTCAGGCCGTCGGCGGTCCGGACGATCGCCTGCTGGGGCACGAGGATGCCTTCGGTCGCCCCGCCCTGCGGCACCCGGGCGCGTACATACATACCGGGCAGCAGGTGCCGGCCAGTGTTCTCGACACGGATCCGCAGCACCACGTCGCCGGTGCCGGCGTCCACGTTGATCCCCGAGAACAGGATCTCCGCCTTGACCGGATAGGGCTTGCCCTGGGCATCCAGGATCGCCGCCCGGCCATCCGCGGCGCTGGGGCGACCCGCCGACTTGCGCAGGGTCTCGAGCATGGAGGCAGGCTGGCGCACGTCCACGTAGACCTGGTCGATCTGCTGGATGCGCGCCATGGGGGTCGTGTCCAGGGTGTTCACCAGGGCGCCCTCCGTCACCATCTCCTCGCCGATTCGCCCGGAGATGGGGGCGCGGATGGTGGCAAAGCCCAGGTCGAGCTGCCGCCGCGCCAGCGTCGCGCGGGCCTGGGCCACGTCTGCCGCGGCCTGGTTGCGCTGGGACACCGCGTCGTCGTACAGCTGGCGGCTCACCGCATCGGCTTCGACCAGGGGTTCGAGGCGCTCGACCTGCAGCCTGGCACGCTCGAGGGCAGTCATCGCCCGCTTGAGGGCGGCCTCGGCACTATCCACCTCGGCCTTGAAGGGCGCGGGGTTGATCTGGAACAGGGGCTGTCCCTCGCGGACTTCGGCGCCTTGTTCGAAGAGCCGCTTCTGTACGATACCGCCCACCTGGGGACGGATCTCGGCGCTGCGCATGGCTGCGACCCGGCCGGGGAGTTCGTCCTCCAGACGGACGGGGCCGCTCACCACGCGGGTGGTGGAGACCAGGGCGGCCTCCGGCGGAGGGGGAGGTGCCTCGGCCTGGGTGCAGGCGGCAAGCACCGCCCCCAGGCCGAGCAGAGGAATGAGTCGAAGCAGACTGACGGATTTCATCGTGTATCGAAAGCGGCACCGGATGGGCGCGGTGCTGGCCAAATGTAAAATCGCAAGACTAGGCGCCAAATGTTGGGCCTTAGCGGGAGAAGGATGGAGAAACGATGGAGATGAGCCTCAATGTCGCCTGGGGGCGCGAATGAACCCCTTTCTCGAGCGCAACGCCGGGGCGGAAGCCCAGGCGCTGGTGCTGATTGCGGAGGACGAACCGGAGATCGTCGACATCCTCAAGGCTTATCTGGCGCGGGAGGGCATCCGGTCGGCATGGGCGGCCGACGGCCGGACCGCGCTCGAGATGCACCTGGCCCTGAAGCCCGATCTGGTGCTGCTCGATGTGCAGATGCCCCGTGCTGACGGCTGGCAAGTCTTGTCCGAGATCAGGGCGCGGGGGCACACCCCGGTGATCATGGTGACGGCCCACGATCAGGACATCGACAAGCTGATGGCCTTGCGCATCGGTGCCGACGATTACGTGGTCAAGCCCTTCAACCCGGCCGAGGTTGCTGCCCGGGTACGTGCCGTGCTGCGTCGCACCCGGCGCGCCGAGCAGGATCGTCCGGATGTGTTGCGGGTGGGGCCCCTGGAGATCGATCTGGAGGCCTTCCGGGTGGCGGTGGTGGCGCCGGACGGCGCGCGCCAGGTGCTGACCCTGACCCTCACCGAGTTCCGCATCCTCGCCCATCTCGCCCGGGCGCCACGCCGGGTCTTCAGCCGCAGCGAGCTGATCGCCGCCTGCCTGCCCGAGGGCGAGGTGCTGGAGCGCACGGTGGACAGCCACATCAGCAAGCTGCGCAAGAAGCTGGAGGAGGTCGCCGTCCAGGGCATGCCGGTGAGCTTGCGCGGGGTTGGCTACCGTCTCGAGGACGTGCCATGACGAAGCGCTCCGGCCTGAGCCGGCAACTCGTGCTGTCCATGTCGGCGATGGCCCTCAGCGTGATGCTGCTGCTGCACGTCAGCTTCTACATGTTCTACGCCATCGCGATGAAGCTGAATCCGTCCCTGGTCTCGCCCAGCGTGGACAGCTGGCCACCGACCACCTCGGAGTGGATCCTGATCGCCACCATGACGCTGCTGGGGCTGGCGCTGGCGGTGCATACGGCGACGCGTTTCTCGCGGCGCATCATCCAGCCCCTCAACTCGGTCACGGAGAGCGTGCGGCGGCTGGCCCATGGCGATCTGGAGGCCCGGGCGCATGCCGGGGATCGTTCCCTCGGCGAAACCTCGGCGCTCGTCGAGGATTTCAACTCCATGGCCGAGCGTCTGCAGCGCATGACCAGCGAGATGGTCACCTGGAACGCCGCGATCGCCCACGAGCTGCGTACCCCGGTGACCATCCTGCGGGGGCGCCTGCAAGGCCTCGCCGAAGGGGTGTTCCAGCCCGACGAGGCGCTGTTCCGCAGCCTGCTTGCCCAGGTCGAAGGGCTGTCCCGCCTGATCGAGGACCTGCGCGTGCTGAGCCTCGCCGACAGCGGCCACCTCAGCCTGCGTATCGAGACGGTGGACCTGTCCGCGGAGATCCGCGCCACCGTCCAGCTGGTCGAGCCCGACCTGCGCGCCGCCCAGCTTGTCCTGGACGTGCAGCTGCCGGCCACCTGCACGGTCGAATGCGATGCGTCGCGGATGCGCCAGGCGGTGATCGCCCTGCTTGAGAACGCGCGCCGCTACGCCCAGCCGGGCGGCTTGCGCATCCGGGCCGAATGCGACGGGGGGGAGTTCACCCTCGGCATCGAGGACGACGGGCCGGGGATCCCCGGAGAGGTCGCCGCCCACATCTTCGAGGCCTTCGTGCGGGGCGACGACTCCCGTGCCCGCCACAGTGGCGGCAGCGGGCTCGGTCTGGCCATCGTCCGGGCCATCGTGCAGGCCCACGGTGGCCGGGTCGGCTGTGTCGCGGCGGCGTCCGGCGGCACCCGCTTCACGCTGTCCGTCCCCTGCCACGCGGCCGCCCGTCCGGACGGCCTCAGCCCCCCGCCGCCAGCAATGCCTGCAGCCGGGTGAAGAAGGCCTTGTCGCGTTCGTACTGACCTTCGGCCAGGAAGCCCTTGAACGCCTCCAATGAGGCCAGGTAATTGGTGACGATCTCGCGGTAGCTGTCCATGTCGTCGACTGCGTAGCGCGAGCCCAGGCTCTGGCCATCGATCTGCAGGCCATAGATGGAGTCGTGCATCATCAGGCCGTAGGTCATCATGCTGCCCTCATCCATCCCGGCGGTGGCCTGGAACCAGGCTTCGCGGAACTCCGCCGGGGCGTCCTGGGGCGGGAAGTGGGCGGTGCGTGCGGCGCCCACCTCGTCGATCCCGTCGTGGTTCAGGTCGACGCTGTAGCCCTCCGGCAGCAGCAGGTTGGCCGCCCCTTCCTCGCTCAGTGATGCGCGGTCGATGGTATCGGCCAGGCAGTGGTTCTGGCGTACCGCATCCATCTCGAGGGCCGACAGGGTCGACAGGAACTGGCGGGCATTGTCCATGCCGCCCGAGCTGTACGCCTTGTTCAGGACCGCTGCGTAGACCGCCTGGCTTTCCCTGCTGACCCCCCGCATCGCCGACAGCTCGGTGTGGGTGGCACCGAGAATGTTCTCCAGCGTCTGTGCCCCATTGCCGCTACCCGTATTGGTGCCTGTATCGCCGCCCTGGGCGGCCTGGGCCTGGAAGGCTGCCTGATAGGCGGCGTAGAAGCTGCTGTCCGGTGCCTCCCGATAGCTGTGGCGCTGACTTGCCGTAATCGGCGAGCCAAGCTTCCGGATATCCATGATCTGCCTCCTTTCCGGCAAATTTTGCCGTTTGATGATGTCATAGGCCGTGCGGATTCATCCCTTGCAGAAAACGTGCCCGGGAGGGCTGTGCGCCTGTCATGTTGCGCCGCGGAGCCGTATCCAAAACTCGGTACAATCGAGTCCTGGAACACACGGAGTCGCACAGGAGCACAAAGCTGTCATGGGCACGGCGATCAATTACGGCGAGGAGTTCCGCGCCTCCTTACACAAGGCCATCCTCGATGAGGCGCCCGACGGCATCCTGGTGGTGGACGGCGACGGCTGTGTCGTTTCGGTCAACGAGCCCTTCTTCGGCGTCTGGAACATCCCCCGTCCGCCCGGTGAACTGGATACGCTGGTCGATCTTGCCGATGATCCTCTGCTGGGGCAGGTCGTCACCCAGGTGACGGATCCCGACGCCTTCCTGGCGCGTGTCCGCGAGCTCTATGCCGACCCTCGCCAGGACGACCGCTGCGAGATCCGGCTGAAGGACGGGCGAACCCTCAAGCGCCATTCCCGCGCCCTTTACGGCGCCGGAGGTGGCTATCTGGGGCGGGTCTGGTATTTCCGCGACATCAGCGATATCGTCCAGTCGCAGCGGGCACTGGAAGAGAGTGAAGTGCGTTACCGCACCGCCTTTCAGACCACCCTCGACGCCATTGCCATCACTTCGATCAAGGAAGGGCGCTATCTCGACGTGAACCGGGCCTTTGTCGAGATGTCCGGCTACCCGGCCAACGAGATCATCGGGCGCACCTCGCTCGAGCTGGACATCTGGGACGACCCGGAAGACCGCAAGCGCTTCGTCCAGAAGATTGCCGGCGGCGAGAAGCTGCTCAACTTCGAGGCGCGCTTCCGGCGCAAGGACGGCAGCGTGTTCTCCGGGATCTTCTCGGTCTCTCACATGCAGCTGGCCGACGAGCCCTGCCTGCTGTCGATCACCCGCGACATCACCGCCCAGAAGCTCGCCGAGGAGGAGCTTGCTGCCTACCACAAGCATCTGGAAGCGCTGGTGGAGAAGCGCACCGCCGAGCTGTCCGCCGCCAAGGACGCCGCCGAGGCTGCCAACGTGGCCAAGAGCGCCTTCCTGGCCAACATGAGCCACGAGATCCGCACCCCGCTCAATGCCATCACCGGCATGGCCTACCTGATCCGGCGCGGCGGCCTGAGCAGCGCCCAGAGTGCCCGCATGGACAAGCTCGAGGCGGCCAGCGAGCACCTGCTCAACATCATCAACGCCGTGCTCGAGCTGTCCAAGATCGAGGCCGGCAAGGTGGTGCTGGCCGAGGCCCCGCTGCGCGTCGAGAGCGTCTTCGACAACGTCATGTCCATGCTGCACGACCGCGCCCGCGCCAAGCACCTGCAGCTCCGCGTGCAGGTCGGGCGTTTGCCGATGGGGCTGCTGGGGGACCAGACCGTCCTGCTGCAGGCTGTGCTCAATTACGCGGCCAACGCCATCAAGTTCACCGAAACGGGCGGCGTCATCCTGCGCGCCGGGGTGGTGCACGAGCAGGCCGACAGCGTTCTGCTGCGCTTCGAGGTGGAAGACAGCGGCATCGGCATTGAACCCGAGGTCCTGCCGCGTCTCTTCTCCGCCTTCGAGCAGGCTGACAACAGCACCACCCGCAAGTACGGCGGTACAGGTTTGGGGCTGGCCATCACCCGGCACCTGGCCGAACTCATGGGCGGCAGCGCCGGTGCCAGCAGCAGCCCGGGGCAGGGCAGCACCTTCTGGTTCACCGCCCGTCTGCGCAAGCAGCCGCCGTCGCAGGACAGGCCAGTGCCCGCACGGCAGGCGGCAGCGTGGCCCACAGCCACTGCGGTGGAGCCGCGTCTGCTGCTGGTCGAGGACGAGCCGGTCAGCCGGGAAGTGGCGGCCCTGATCCTCGAGGACGCCGGCTTTGTCGCCGACACCGCGGAGGACGGTGCCCAGGCCGTGGCGCGGGTGGCGGCCCAGGCCTACGATCTGGTGCTGATGGACATGCAGATGCCGAACATGGACGGCCTCGAGGCCACCCGGCGCATCCGCCGGCTGCCAGGCCGCGCTGCGCTGCCCATCATCGCCATGACTGCCAATGCCTTCGAGGAAGATCGGCAGCGCTGCCTCGAGGCCGGCATGAGCGACTTCATCCCCAAGCCGGTGGACCCTGACCGCCTGCTGGCCCTGATCGCCCGCTGGTTGCCGGCCGCCCCGCCGCAGACCGGCTGACCCAGGCGGGCTCAGCCGCCGTGGTAGAAGGCGTAGCCCACCAGGATCGCCCCCACCAGCCCGACCAGGTCGGCGATCAGGCCGCAGGCCACGGCATAGCGGGTGCGGGTGATGTTGACGCTGCCGAAGTACACCGCCAGCACATAGAAGGTGGTCTCGGTCGAGCCCTGGATGATGGCCGCCAGGCGGCCCTGGAATGAATCCACCCCGTAGGTCGTCATCACATCCACCATCAGCCCGCGGGCGCCGCTGCCGCTGAGGGTCTTCATCAGGCCCACCGGCAGGGCCGGCACGAAGTCGGCATTCAGGCCCAGGGCGAGCACCACCTGGCGGATCCCGGCCACCAGATAATCCATGCAACCGCTGCTGCGGAACACCGAGATCGCCACCAGCATGGCGATGAGGTAGGGAATGATCTGCACCGCCACCCCGAAGCCCTCCTTGGCCCCTTCGACGAAGCAGGCATACACATCCACCCGCCGCCACGCCGCCACCGCCACGAACAGCACGATCAGCGACATGATGATGCCGCTGCCCAGCAGGCCGATCATCCGCGCCATGTCGGCCGCCGGGAGGGGGGCCAGCCAGGCGTACAGGCCGCCCATCAGCAGCCCGAAGCCGGCAAAGAACGCCAGCACCGGCGCGCACAGCAGGTTGATGCGCTGCCACGCCGCCACGGCGACCAGCCCGGCGGTGAAGGAGATGAAGGTGCTCAGCAGGGTCGGCAGGAAGATGTCGGCGGCGTTGAAGCCGCTCAGGCCCTGCTGCACCGCCATGCTCTGGCGGATCGCGATCACCGAGGTCGGGATCAGGGTGATGCCCGCCGTGTTGAGCACCAGGAACATGATCATCGGGTTGCTGGCGGTGTCCTTGCGGGGGTTGATCTCCTGCAGCTCCCGCATCGCCTTGAGCCCCAGCGGCGTCGCCGCGTTGTCCAGGCCCAGCATGTTGGCGCTCACGTTCATCACGATGCTGCCGCCGGCCGGGTGGCCGGGCGGGATGTCCGGGAAGACCCGCCGGAAGAAGGGCGCCATCAGCCGCCCGAAGAGTTCGATCAGGCCGCCTTTCTCGCCGATCTTCATCACCCCCAGCCACAGGCTCATCACCCCCACCAGGCCCAGGGCGATCTCGAAGCCGGCCTTGGCCGTGTCGAACAGGCCGGTGAGCAGCCGGGAGAAGATCTCCAGGTCGCCCTGCACGGCCTGCGCCAGGGCAGCCGCAAAGCCGACGAGAACAAAAGCGACCCAGATCAGGTTGAGCACGATGACGGTGAGCGCGCCCGATCCCAGACGGACCGGCACGGCTGCGGATTGAAAGCCAGGGAGTCTATCGGCCCCACCGGCCACTGTCACCGCTGCGGCAGGCCCCAGTCCGCCCGCAGGCGGGTGAAGACGTCCAGCGGCAGCTGCACCAGCACCGGTGCCCGGGTGCCATCCAGCCAGCTGGCCAGCAGGCGCATGTCGGCCAGCGCCATGGCCGTGCAGCCGGCGGTGGGGGTCTCCGGCCCCGCCCACACATGCAGGAAGATGCACGAGCCCGCACCCGGCAGCACCGGCGCCGCGTTGTGGGCCACCACCGCCCCCAGCGCGTAGCGCCCGTCATCGCGCAGCATGTCCTCGCAGGATGTCCAGTCCACCGTCACCGCCGCCTCGTCGACGATCCGGTTGTAATGCACCGAGGCCGGATCATCCACGCCTTTGAGCCCCGGCCCCGCAGCCAGGTAGGGCAGGCGCAGCGCCGCCACCGAGGGGGCGTCGGCGGGGGCCTCCCCGAACAGCGCCGTGATCGCGAAGACTCCCGCCGGCGCCCGGCCGTCTCCCTCACGCTTGTCACCCGCCGAGTCCGGCGCATGCAGTCCGCGCCCCCAGGCCAGGCCATTGCGACCCAGCACCACCGGCAGCGCTGCACCCACCGCGGTCCAGTCACCCCCGACGGGGCGTTCAAAGCGCTGCAGGTGTGCCGACGTGGAGTTCCAGTTCGAGGCAAGGCACAGCAGCAGCTGGGTGCAGGTGGGTGGGATCAAGGGAAGGGGCTGCATGGGCGGAGGATAAGGGGCCGGTAAGGTCCGGCAAGCTACGGGTGAGGGCTTCACGGGCCACGGTAGGCCTCAGGTCAGTCTCGGGCAAGTCTCAGGCAGGCCGTGCCGGGGATTGAGTGCCATGCCCCATGATCAATCCAGGGCTCGCAATGTTTCAAGTGGACGCTGCAGGGTTTCGTGTTGACGGGCCCGCATCGTAATCAGCGGCGTCAACTTTGAATGTTGCGGTCGCTGGATTCAATGCAAGGGGGGCAACATGGCATGCGGACGGCGCTGGATGAAACATTGCGGCGTCCACATCGAATCCAGAGACCGCCAGTTGGAACATCGTGATCACAGGGAAGAATGTTGGCGTGGATGGGAAGGAAATCGGGCGAGCAGCAAGGCAAACGGCAGAGGAGGCGTCGGGCTTTGCATCCTGCGCCAGACCTTCCGCTGCCACTTCCGGCCCGCCACGCTGATCGACAGCCATGCCGGCGTTTTTTCAGTCTGGCCGTGCGGAAATTCTGTCAAACTTTGTGTAGAGGGCCGCGCCGCTTGCGCCGCGTACCTGCCTCTACCGCCGGACGGCTCCACCGCGGAACCCACCATGCATCTGCTGACGCTTCGCTTCAAGAACGATTCGCTGGAGACGGCCTTCCTGCGCGCCACCCAGACGCGGACGCGGCAGCAGGGGCAGTTTGCCTGCGTGATCGGGATGATCGTGTACCTGCTGCATGGGTGCCTCGATCAATGGTTCGTCGCCCCCGAGTTGATCGGCCAGGTGTGGGTTGCCCGCCTGACCGCGCTGTGTGTGCCCTTGCTCGTGCTGCTGCTGTCGCTGACGCGCTTCTTCGATCCCATCGCGCATGTGCTGCTGGCCCTGGTCGGGGCCGCCGCGGGGACCGGGCTGATCGCCATGCAGGTGCATCTGCCCCTCGACAGTGCCCCCTATTACTACCCGATGATGGTGCTGGTGACCTTCTACACCTACAACTTCATCGGTACCCGCTTCATCCATGCCCTGGGCGTGGACCTGGCCTTGTTTGTCGCTTACAACCTGGTCTTCTGGGGGCTGCTCGACTATCCCCTGCGTACCTTGCTCGGCCACGACTTCTTCATCGTCTCGGCCAATCTGATCGGCGGTTCGGTGGGCTACATCACCGAGCGCCAGCGCCGCCTGCTGTACCTGCGCGAGCAGGAGCTCGAGGCGGAGCGCACCCATCACCTGCAGCGCGCCTTGCACGACCCGCTCACCGGCCTGCCCAACCGCGAACTCCTCTACGACCGCATCACCCAGGCCGAGCTCAGCGCGGTCCGCAACAGAACCCAGCATTGCGGATTCTTCCTGGACCTGGACGGCTTCAAGGGCGTCAATGACCGCTTTGGCCACAAGACCGGGGACCAGACCTTGCGGGAAGTGGCGCAGCGCCTGCAGGCCTCCGTCCGGGCAAGCGACACAGTGGCCCGGATCGGAGGCGATGAGTTCTTCGTGCTGGCCGAGAATATCGACGACATGGCTGCGGCCCACGCGCTGGCCAACAAGCTGCTGGCTGAGCTTGCGCTGCCTTTCGCCTTCCTGCCGGAGCATGCCCAGATGGGAGCCAGTATCGGTATCTGCCCGTTTCCCTACGAGGGGATGACCGTGTCTGACCTGATCCACAGGGCCGACGAGGCGATGTATCGGGTGAAGACGTCCGGCAAGGGGCGCTTTACGGTGGCCGACCTGAGCGGATGGCCCCAAGTGGTATCACAGAACGGCGGTTGAGGCCGGGGCGCCACGGCGGACACCGTACGCCGCGTGACGGAGGGCGGCTGACTGGGTGCTCCCGTGATTGAATGCTCCATCTCCCCAGGGAGAGCCCTAACCGAGTGGTTCAATACCCATATAATTTCTGCTTTATGCATCCGGGACATGCAGCCAGGGGCGCACCGGATTGTCTCGGAAGTCTGTATGGGTTTCCGGCATGCTGCCTGCGAGCGCTGCAGTGGGCATACAACGTCGGTTCGGATCCACAAAAATCATGTCTGCCCACTTACCTGCCAACTTACCCAGGAAGCGCCCACCTGTGTCATCGTTGCTGCGCCCGCAGCTCTACTGGTCAATTGCACTCACGGTCTTGCTGCTGATCGGCCAGGCCTTGCCCGCCAGCAACTTCTTCAAGCCTCAGGGCTATCTGCCCGTTCATACGGCGCTGGAGTTCGTGGGGATTGCCGTTTCGGTCATGGTTTTTGCGCTGGGGTGGAACCTGCGCAGACAGCCTGGAAACAGCCACTCCCTTATTCTGGGCATCGGCTTCCTGTCGATTGGCCTGATCGATCTGGCCCATACGCTCTCGTACGCGGGCATGCCGGATCTGATCACGCCCAACGGGCCGGAGAAAGCGATCAACTTCTGGTTGGCCGGCCGGATGGTTGCAGCAATGGTGCTCTTGGTGGTTGCGCTGAAGCCCGTCGCCTTCTGGTCGCCGGCAAAGTGCAACATGGCCTTGCTGGCCGGCCTCGGCCTGGCCGCAGCAGTGTGGTCGGCGGAGCTGGTCTACGGGCACTGGTTGCCACGTACCTTCATTCCGGGCTTGGGCCTGACTGGATTCAAGATTGCCTTCGAGTATGTGCTGGCGGGCATGTACGGCCTTGCTGCGGTACTCCTGCTGCTGCGGGGGGAGCGTTCCCGTCGCGGCGATCTGTCCTGGCTGGCCGCGGCGTCGTGGGTGCTGGGTCTTGCCGAAATGTTCTTCACCTTGTATTCCAATGTGACGGACTTGTTCAATCTGCTTGGGCATGTCTACAAGGCGGTTGCTTACGTCTTTGTTTACCGCGCCCTTTTCGTTTCGGGCGTGCAGGCGCCTTATCAGGAGCTGAACGAGAGCGATCAGATGCTCTCGAACATTCTGGAAACGACCCGCGACGGCTTTCTGCGGACGGATGTCGATGGCCGTGTTCTCGATGCGAATCCTGCCTATGTGCGGCTTTCGGGTTACTCGCGTCAGGCACTTCTGAGGATGCGCCTGTCGGATCTCGTGGCCGAGGAGGATGGCCCCCTGCTGTCCGGTCTGCTGCAACGTCTGATCGAAAACGGCAGCGAGCTGGGCGAACTTCGCAACCGGCGCAGGGACGGAGTGATCTGGGATGTCGAGATCAGCGCAACCCACCAGATGGTGGATGGCGGGCAGTTCCTGGTATTTGTGCGGGATATCACTGACCGCAAGAACTCCGATCGTCTTCTCCTCCAGCGCGAGCGCGACCTGAAGTCGGTGCTCGACAACATGCCGTCGATGATCGGCTACTGGGGACGTGATCTGCGCAACCGGCTGGGTAACCATGCCTACACCACCTGGTTCGGCATTGACCCGGCAACCATGCCGGGGATGCATATCCGCGAGGTGATCGGCGATGTGCTTTACCAGCTCAATCTGCCATACATCGAGGCCGTGCTGCGCGGGGAGCCCCAGTCTTTCGAGCGCGCCATTCCACTGCCGGACGGTACGGGCCTGCGTTTCTCCCTGGCCAACTACATTCCGGACTGGCGTGACGGTGAGGTCGTGGGCTTCTACGTTCTGGTGTCGGACATCACTCCGATCAAGCTGGTCCAGGCTGAGCTGCAGAAATACCGGACGCACCTGGAGGATCTGGTGTTCGAGCGGACACAGGAGCTCGCCAACGCCAAGCTTGCCGCCGAATCCGCCAACGTTGCCAAGAGTGCCTTCCTGGCCAACATGAGCCATGAGATCCGCACACCCCTGAACGCCATTCTGGGGATGTCGAACGTCCTGCGCCGGGAAGGGGTGAGCCAGAAACAGGCCAAGCGCCTCGATAACATCAATACCGCGGCGCAGCACCTGCTCGCCAGCATCAACGCCATCCTCGACCTCTCCAAGATCGAAGCGGGCAAATTCACGCTTGATGAAGCACCGGTCGACATCGCCCAAATCCTGGCCAATATCCGCTCGATCCTGTCCGACAGTCTCAAGACCAAGCAACTTCGGCTGATCATCGAGGCGGCTGCCTTGCCCACCGACATGGTGGGGGACGAGATGCGCTTGCAGCAGGCCTTGCTCAACTATGTCGCCAATGCCGTCAAATTCACCGACCACGGAACGGTGACGATCCGGGTCCTGGTGGAGAGCGAGTCCGAGCGTTCCATCCAGCTGCGCTTTGCCGTGGAGGACACCGGGATAGGCATCGCCCAGGATGCGGCCGTGCAGTTGTTCAATGCCTTCCACCAGGCAGACAGCTCGATGACCCGAAAGTATGGCGGCACCGGACTTGGCCTGGCCATCACCCGGCGCCTGGCGGAGTTGATGGGGGGAGAGGTCGGCGTCCGCAGTGAGCCCGGTGTCGGCAGTACGTTCTGGTTCTCAGCCAGGCTCAAGCGGCAGCCCTTGTTGGTCCGGGCGCAGCCCCAGGAGACGGTCGATGCCGAGCAGCTGATCATCGAGCAGCATTCCGGCAAGCGGATCCTGGTGGTGGACGATGAGCCGATCAACCGAGAGGTGGCGCAGATTCACCTGGAGGCGCTGGGCTTGCTCGTCGATGTGGCGGAGGATGGTGTCCAGGCGGTGGCCATGACCAGGGAAAGGCCTTACGCCGCGATCCTGATGGACATGCAGATGCCCAACATGAACGGGCTGGATGCCACGCGCTCGATCCGGGAGATGCCCGCGAGCCGCGATGTTCCCATCCTGGCCGTTACGGCCAATGCGTTTGCCGAGGACAAGGAGCGGTGCGTGGCCGCGGGTATGAACGACTTCCTGACCAAGCCTTTCGAGCCCGCCACGCTGTATGCAAAGTTGTTGTGCGTGCTGGCGGTGTGAGCTTCACCGCTGGCCTGGTCAGGCTGCCTGATCCTCCGCGTATCTCTCCTTGATCTCCAGCACCGCCGGTAGCTGGGCCACGAACAGGTCCACCAGCTCCGGGTCGAAATGCCGGCTCTTTTCACTGTGCAGAAGGGCCACAGCCTCCTCCACGGGCCAGGCTTTCTTGTAAGGGCGCACCGAGGTGAGGGCGTCGAAGACATCGGCGATGGCGACGATGCGCGCCTCGATGGGGATGGCCTCGCCGGCCAGGCGGTGCGGGTAGCCGCTGCCATCGAACTTCTCATGGTGGAAGAGGGCGATGCTGCGGGCCAGCTGCAGCAGCGGCGTGTCGTGTTCGCCCAGGATCTCGGCACCCATCAGCACGTGGCTGCGCATGATCGCCCACTCGTTTTCGTCGAGCCTGTCTGGCTTGAGGAGAACGGCATCGGGGATGCCGATCTTGCCGATGTCGTGCATGGGGGCGGCGTTGAACAGCTCGTCGGCATGGCGCACGCTGAAGCCGGCGGCGAGGGCGAGGAGGCGCGAGTAGTGGCTCATCCGGATCACGTGCAGGCCGGTTTCGTTGTCGCGGTATTCGGCGGCACGGCCGAGGCACTGGATGATCTGCAGGCGGGTCTGCTTCAGCTCGTCGGCACGCACCAGGGAGAGATGTGTCCTGACCCGCGCGCGCACGATCGCCGGACTGATCGGCTTGGTGATGTAGTCCACTCCACCGGCCTCGAAGCCGGCCGATTCGTCGCTGGCATCGCTCAGGGCGGTGACGAAGATCACCGGGATGGCCTGGGTGGCCGGATCGGCCTTGAGTTGCTGGCAGGTCTCCAGGCCGGTGAGGCCCGGCATCATGACATCCAGCAGGATCAGGTTGGGGCGCTCGTCGCGGGACAGCTGCAGGGCCTTCGCGCCATCGCGGGCGAAGAGCAGCCGGTAGTCCTCGTGCAGCACCTGGCGCAGGACCTGCAGGTTGGTGGGTTCGTCGTCGACGATGAGGATCTTCGGTCGTTCGTCCTGCTGTCTCATGATGCGGATTCGTCCTTGCGGTGGCGGCTCTGCAGGTCGGCAAGGACCTGTCTTGCCGTATCGAAGTCAAAGGCGTCGAGGGCGTCCTCCAGCGGGCCCAGGCTTGATTGTGGCAGCATGCTCCGGAGTGTGACCAGGGCGGACTCCGCCAGTTCGCCGTGGGCCAGGGCCGCGTCCAGCTCCTGCAGCAGGGGCTGCAGCTGCGGGTTGTCGGGGTGTGCCGCGTCGGCCGGGGTCCCGCTGCCCGAGGCGGTGGGCAGGCCCAGTGTCTCGCTGACGTCGATCAGCTCGTCGGCCAGGCGGTCGAGCAGGGCGAGGCTTGCCTGACGGTTGCCTGCGGGCAGCTCCCGTTCGAGCGTGGCACCCAGGCTGGCCACCCGGGACAGGGCGAGGTTGCCTGCGGCGCCCCGCATGCGATGGAGGCGGGCGGCCAGCTCGTCCGGGGTATCCAGGAGCAGGCGCAGCTCCGGAACGGACTTGCCGAAATCGGCGAGAAAGCGGTGGATGGCGTCGCGATGGGCCTGCTCGCTGCCCCACAGCGTGCGCCCCCGCGTCCAGTCGATGACCGAGCCGCGTACTGCGGGTGCCTGCCGGGGTCTGCCCGCCGGGTCGGGCAGAGGCTGGATCCTGAGCACCCGGGCCATTTCCAGGCCCAGCAGGTGGAGGTCGACCGGCTTGTTGGCGAAGCCGTCCATGCCGGCTTCGCGGGCCGCGTGGGCGTCCTCTTCCAGGACGCTGGCGGTGAGGGCGATGATGGGCGTCGGGGAACGCCCACTTTCCGCCTCCAGCCGGCGGATCTGCCGGCTGGCATCGAGGCCGCTGAGGACGGGCATCTGCACGTCCATCAGCACGATGTCGAAGCGCCCCGCGGCAAAGGCCTGCACCGCCTCCTCACCGTTGGTGGCGGTGGTCAGGGTATGGCCGAGGCGGCCCAGCATGAGTTGCAGCAACTCGAGGTTCTGCGGCACATCGTCGGCCACCAGCATCCTGAGCGGCGGCAGCGCGATGGGCGCCTGCTCCTGGCGGACCATGACCGCTTCGCCGGGGGGCAGCGGCAGTTCCACGTGGAAGCAGCTGCCGACGCCGACCTCGCTGTCCACCCGGATGCGGCCGCGCATCAGCTCGATGAACTGGCGGGCGATGGTGGTGCCGAGGCCCGTCCCGCCGAAGCGGCGGCTCATCGACGCGTCGGCCTGGGAGAAGGGTTCGAAGATGCGCGCGATGCGGTCTGCCGGAATCCCGATGCCGGTATCCCGGATGTCCAGGTGGAGCATGCCCTCCCGGTGGCTGACGCTCAGCGTGACCTGGCCTTTCTCGGTGAACTTGACGGCGTTGCCGACCAGGTTGAGCAGTATCTGCTGGATGCGCAGGGCGTCGCCCTTGAAGAACTCCGGCACCGGATCCGGGTAGTCGAGCACCAGGGGCAGGCCCTTGGCCCGGGCGTTGATGCGCAGGGCGGCGAGGCTCTGCATGCAGACTTCACGCAGGGAGAAGTCGCGGACCTCCAGCTCGATGGCACCGCGCTCCAGCTTGGCGGTGTCGAGAATGTCGTTGAGCAGCAGCAACAGGTTGCGGGCCGCGTTGCGCACGGTGGTCAGGTGCCGGCGCTGGGCGTCGCTGGTGGGCTCGCCGAGGAGCACGTCGGTGAAGCCGATGATGGCGTTCATCGGCGTGCGGATCTCATGACTCATGTTGGCCAGGAAGGTGCTCTTCGCTTCTGCGGCCTGCTCGGCCCGGGCTTTGGCCTCGCGCAGGTCCTGCTCCATGGCGTGGCGCTCGGAGAGGTCGCTGGCAAACTTGATGATCTTGTAGGGCCGCCCATCCGGACCGAGGATGGGGTTGTAGCTGCCGTGGATCCAGACCTCCTTGCCGTCCTTGCCGATGCGGTGGAAGTCGCCGGAGGCATAGCCGCCCTGGCGCAGGGTGTCCCACAGCTCGTGGTAGGCACTGGAGGCCACCTCGCTGGGCATGCAGAGGACGGAATGGTGGCGTCCCACCAATTCGTCCAGGCGATAACCCGTGATGCCCAGGAAGTTCGCGTTGGCATGCCGGATGGTGCCGTCCAGCTCGAACTCGATCACGGCCAGGGAGCGGCCGATGGCATTCACCACGCCCTCGAATTCGGCATTGCGCCGCTTGCTGTCGGTGAGGTCGGTGATGAAGCCGACGAACAGGGTCTCGTTGTTGAGGGCGGCCTTGCCGAGGGCCAGGCGCAGGGGGAATGTTGTGCCGTCCTTGCGCAGGCCGGTCACTTCGCGGCCCGAGCCGATGATCCGGGCCCGCCCGGTGGCCAGGTGGTCCTGCAGATAGCGGTCGTGCTGGCTGTGCTCGGGCTCGGGCATCAGCATCTTGATGTTATGCCCGATCACCTCGGCGGCGGGCCAGCCAAAGATGATCTCGGCGGCGCTGTTGAAGGCACGGATGATGCCCGTGCTGTCGATGGTGATGATGCCGTCCACGGCGGTTTCGACGATGGTCCGGGTGCGCGCCTCGTTGAGCACCATGCGCTGGTAGAGGCTGCGGTAGCGCAGCAGCGCATTGACCCCACCGGTGATGAGGATGGCCAGGATGGTGGTGCCGGCGATGGCGACGGCAAGATAGGCGTTGGATTCCAGCAACCATTCCGACTCGGGGTTGGGCAGGAAGCGGACAGCCTCCATGCCGGTGTAGTGCATGCCGGAGATGGCAAGGCCCAGCACTGCGCCACTGAGCAGGTTGATCTCGTGCTGGCCGAAGCGCTTGTTGGCGAGCAGGCCGAAGCGCAGCCACAGGGCCAGTATCGACAGCACCACGGCCACCGCGATGGACACCGAGAACATGATGGGTTCGAAACGCAGGATCCGCGACGTGTGCACGGCCGCCATTCCGCTGTAATGCATGATCCCGATACCCGCACCCACGGATACGCCGCTGATGACGAGCTGCCACAGGCTGACCCGTTTCTGCGCCAGCAGGACCAGCGCGATCCATGAGGCCAGGAAACTCGGCAGCATGGAAAGCAGCGTGATCACCGGGTCGTAGCGGGCTGTGCTGCATGCGCTGTAGGCCAGCATTCCGATGAAGTGCATCGACCAGACGCCGGAGCCCAGCACGAACGCGCCCGACAGCAGGTAGACCTGCCGGTTCAGGCGGTGCTTCCCGCCCCGTGCCATGCCGGCCAGCTGAAGTGCCATGATGCCGGCCAGAACGGCCACGAAGACCGACAGGGCCACCAGGGGGATGTCGTATTCACCGTAGAGCGGAGTGGGGGAAGGCCGGTCGGACAGCAGGAAAAGGTCGAGGAGCATGTAAAAAACGTCGGGTTATGGCGGGCGCCGCGGGGGCGCGGGGCGGGGGCTGAACTGGAGTACGCGGATTCTAGTCTCTCAGGGGCGGGCGATCCGGGCGTTTCTGCGGGTCAAAAAATTTTCTTGCTACACTTCAGCTGTAAAACCGTAGCCAGAGACCACTACCATGGACAAGCAATTCACCGAGCAGCAATTGACCGCCATTGTCGAGGAAGCGATGCTCTACATGTGCGCTTGCCCCGCTCAGGTCGCCGAGCATGTACGGCGTCTGCGTGATCTGTACAAGTATCAGGTCAATTGCGAGTCATCGACCAAGACGGATCCGAAAGTCCACCAGATCATTGCACGGGCAGCGGCCGAGGCCCATGCCATCATGGAGGCCTGCATGGACGAGATCCTGACCCTCGAAGGATGGGACCGGGAAACCCTGACCATGCCGGAAGGGCTGCGCAAGGTTCGCGACGATCTGATCGAGAATGGCTGACGCGCCTGCGACCCTGCAGACCATCGATGCATCCGCCAGACTGGAGCCGGCTTGAGCCTTGAGCCTGCTCCAGGCACGCGCTAACCCTGTTCGCCAGCCCTGAACCGCCGCAACCGGATCCGCAGACCGGCATCCTGACAGGAGATTTACATGAAGAAAGTGACTGTGGCGGCATGCCTCGCCCTGCTGTCCGTGAGCGCATCGGCCGAGCCGATGACCCGGCCGGGCCTGTGGGAGATCCGCATGGACAAGCAGGTCATCGACGGTCAGGACATGACCGCCCGGATGGCGGCGATGCAGGCCGAGATGCAGAAGCACCTGGCCGGCATGCCGCCCGAGCAGCGCAAGCAGATGGAGCAGGCGATGGGGAGCCGTGGCATGGGCAGCGGCGGCCCGAACACCCACCGCGTCTGCATCAGCCCCGAGATGGCGGCCCAGGACAAACCGGTGCTGCAGGGCGACAACCGCTGCGAGCCGACCCGGACCACCCGCAGCGGCAACAAGGTGAGCTTCGAGATGAACTGCCCGGGCGTGGTGGGCAAGGGCGAGAGCCTCATCAACGGCGACTCGGTCATCACCCGGATGGACATGACCCTCACCGACGCCAGTGGCAAGCACACCATGCAGACCGAGTCGCGCATGAGCTTCCTGGGCAGCGACTGCAAGGGCATCAAGCCGGCGGATCAGCTGGTCAGGGAGATGCAGCAGGGCCGGAGCAGGAAGTAGGCCTCGGCTAGGTCGTCTGCGGCGGCACGCGTGCGCGTTTTTTCATACCGAAATGGTATTGAGTGTGAAGTGATTAAGTATTGGACGGTATGAATCTCGATTCATAGACTGGTCTCCATGCCGGGCCCTCGGGGTTTGGCGATTCCAGACTTGATATCGAGGTAAGCATGCGTCTCATCGAGAATTTCATCGGCGGTGAATACACCGCCGGGCAGGGCGGCAAGACCTTCGAGAAGCGCTCCCCGGTGGATAACCGGGTGATCGCCCGGATCACCGAGGCCGGCCAGGCCGACGTGGACGCCGCGGTGCGGGCCGCGCGGGCTGCGCTGGAGGGCGAGTGGGGCGGGCTGACCCTGGAGCAGCGGGTGGATCTGCTGTATGGCGTGGCCGACGAGATCACCCGCCGTTTCGAGGACTTCGTGGCCGCCGAGATGGCCGACACGGGCCAGCCCTCGCATGTCATGCGGCATGTCTTCATCCCCCGCGGTGCGGCCAATTTCAAGGTCTTTGCCGACGTGGTCAAGAACGTGCCGGCCGAGTCCTTCCAGATGGCCACGCCGGATGGCCGTGGCGCCCTCAACTACGGCATCCGCGTGCCCAAGGGCGTGATCGGCGTGATCAGCCCGTGGAACGCCCCCTTCCTGCTGATGACCTGGAAGGTCGGCCCCGCCCTGGCCTGCGGCAACACGGTGGTGGTGAAGCCCTCCGAGGAGTCGCCCCACACCGCGGCGCTGCTCGGCGAGGTGATGAACGCGGTGGGCATCCCCAAGGGGGTGTACAACGTGGTGCAGGGCTTCGGGCCGGATTCGGCCGGTGAGTTCCTGACCCGCCACCCGGGTGTGGACGCGATCACCTTCACCGGCGAGACGCGCACCGGCGCGGCCATCATGAAGGCCGCCTCCGACGGCATGCGCGATGTGTCCTTCGAGCTGGGCGGCAAGAACGCCGGCATCGTCTTCGCCGATGCGGACTTCGACGCAGCGGTGGACGGCATCTTCCGCTCGGCCTTCCTCAACACCGGGCAGGTCTGCCTGGGCACTGAGCGGGTCTATGTGGAGCGGCCGATCTTCGAGCGTTTCGTGGCGGCCCTCAAGACCCGCGCCGAGGCCGTCAAGTACGGCCGCCCGGAGGATCACGCGGCCAACTATGGCCCGTTGATCAGCCAGGAGCACAAGCAGAAGGTCCTCTCCTACTACCGCAAGGCGGTGGAGGAGGGCGCCACCCTGGTGACCGGCGGCGGCGAGCCGGCGATGCCGGCCGAACTGGCCGAGGGCGCCTGGGTGCAGCCCACCATCTGGACCGGCCTGCCCGAGACGGCCGCCGTGGTGCGCGAGGAGATCTTCGGCCCGTGCTGCCACATCCGCCCCTTCGACAGCGAGGACGAGGTGGTGAAGCTGGCCAATGCCACCGACTACGGCCTGTCCACCACCATCTGGACCACCAACCTGGCCCGCGCACACCGTGTCGCGGCGCGGGTCGAGGTGGGCATCACCTGGATCAACAGCTGGTTCCTGCGCGACCTGCGCACGGCCTTCGGCGGCTCCAAGCAGTCGGGCATCGGCCGCGAAGGGGGCGTGCATTCCCTCGAGTTCTACACCGAGACCAGAAACATCTGCGTGAAGCTGTGATGCAGGGGTCTGTAAGGGCCTGTAGGGCCCTGTAGGGGCGGCTTCAGCCGCCCGCAGACTCCGCAAAACCTCCATTTCCCAATCTCCGCGGGCGGCTGAAGCCGCCCCTACATATCGGGACATTTCAATGAACGAAGACAAGATCCAGCATTACGGCGATGCGCTGTACGAGGCGTGGCGGGCGGGCCGCACCATCGCGCCGCTGCTCGAACAGGAGCCGGAGATCACCCTGGCCGATGCCTACCGCATCCAGCTGCGCTACATCGAGCGCCGGGTGGCGGCCGGCGAGACCATCGTGGGCAAGAAGATCGGCGTCACCAGCAAGCCCGTGCAGGACTTCCTGGGCGTGTTCCAGCCGGACTTCGGCCAGCTCACCTCGGGCATGGTCTACCAGGAGGGCGACACCATCGACCTGGGCAGCCTGATCCAGCCCAAGGCCGAGGCCGAGCTGGCCTTCGTGCTGAAGGAAGACCTGCAGGGGCCGGGCATCACCGCGATGGACGTGATCCGCGCCACCGACTACGTGACGCCGTGCTTCGAGATCGTCGATTCGCGCATCACCGACTGGAAGATCAAGATCCAGGACACGGTGGCGGACAACGCCTCCTGTGGCGTGTATGTGCTGGGCAAGGCCAAGGGCGATCCGCGCAAGCTGGACATCACCCTGGCCGGCATGGTGCTGGAGAAGAACGGCGAGATCTTCTCTACCGGCGTCGGCGCCGCCGTGCAGGGCTCGCCCGCCAATGCGGTGGCCTGGCTGGCCAATACCCTGGGTGAGCTGGGCATCCCCTTCAAGGCCGGCGAGGTGATCCTGTCCGGCTCCCAATCGGCCCTGGTGCCGGTCGTCGATGGCGACGAACTCGTATGCACGGTGGGCGGCCTCGGCAGCTGCCGCGTCAAGTTTGCCGGAAGGAGCGCGGCATGAGCATGAATCTGACCCCGAGCCTTACCCTCTCCCGTGAAGACATCGTCCGCCTGTGCGAACGGGTCGAAGGCGCCCAGACCCGGGCTTACGCCATTCCCAAGCTTACCGACGAATACCCGGGCATGACCATTGCCGACGGCTATGCGGTGCAGCTGGAACTGCGCCGGCGCTTCCTCGCTGCGGGGCACAAGCAGGTCGGCTGGAAGGCCGGCCTCACTTCGCGGGCCAAGATGAAGCAGATGGGGGTGGATGTGCCGTCCATCGGTTTCCTGACCGACCGCATGGCGCGGCCGGAGAACTCGGCCATCCGCACCGGCGACCTGGTGCATCCGCGGGTCGAGTGCGAAGTGGCCTTCGTCACCAAGAAGGCGCTGCAGGGCCCCGGCTGCACCCGCCAGGACGTGCTGGCAGCCACCGACTACGTGCTGCCGGCGGTGGAGATCATCGATTCGCGCTTCTCCGGCTTCAAGTTCGACCTGCCCAGCGTGGTCGCCGACAACGGCTCGTCGGCGCGCTTCGTCGGCGGCGGGCGGCCCCGCTATGTGGAAGACCTGGACCTGCCGACCCTCGGCGTGGTGATGGAGAAAAACGGCGAGATCGTCGCCGGCGCCGCGGCCGCCGCGGTGCTGGGCCACCCGGCCGAAGCCATCGCCATGCTGGTGAACATCCTCGCCGAGCTGGGCGAGGGCCTGCCCGCCGGCAGCTTTGTGATGAGCGGCGGCATCACCGAGGCCGTGCCGGTCAAGGCCGGTGACAGCGTGATCGCCCGCTTCCAGGAGCTGGGCAGCGTGTCGATGCGCTTCGTCGAGTGATCCCAAACCCCCCCGTGGAGAGACCCCATGCCGATTATTGAAATGCACATGATGGTGGGCCGCACCACCGAGCAGAAGCACAAGGTGGCGGCGGCGGTGACCGAAGCCGTGGCCCGCAGCCTCGAATGCAGCGCCGACACGGTGCGCATCCTCATCACCGAACACGCCACCGACGGCTTCTATGTCGCCGGCCAGACCATGGCCCAGCGCGCCGCCGCCCGGGCACAGGAGAAAACAGCATGAAGAAGATCCGTTGCGCCCTGATCGGTTCGGGCAACATCGGCACCGACCTGATCTACAAGATCCAGCGCAGCCCGGTGCTCGAACCGGCATGGATGGTGGGCATCGACCCCGCCTCCGAGGGCCTCGCCCGGGCCCGCGAGATGGGCCTCAAGACCACTGCCGACGGGGTCGATGGCCTGCTGCCGCACGTGCTGGCCGACAACATCCAGATCGCCTTCGACGCCACCAGCGCCTATGTGCACGCGGAGAACAGCCGCAAGCTCAACGAGCTGGGGGTGATGATGATCGACCTGACCCCGGCCGCCATCGGGCCCCTCTGTGTCCCGCCGGTGAACCTGCGCCAGCATGCCGACAAAGTGGAGATGAACGTCAACATGATCTCCTGCGCCGGCCAGGCGACCATTCCCATCGTCAGCGCGGTGTCGAGCATCCAGAGCGTGGCCTACGCCGAGATCGTCGCCAGCCTGGCCTCCAAGTCGGTCGGCCCGGGCACCCGCGCCAACCTGGACGAATTCACCTACACCACCTCCGGCGCCATCGAAAAGGTGGGTGGCGCGCGCAAGGGCAAGGCCCTGGCCATCATCAACCCGGCCGAGCCGCCGATGATCATGCGCAACACGATCTCCTGCCTCACCGACGACGCGCCGGACCAGGCCCGCATCACCGCGTCCATCCTGCAGATGATCAAGGAGGTGCAGAAGTACGTGCCGGGCTACCGTCTGGTCAATGGCCCGGTCTACGACGCCAACAAGGTGCAGGTCTTCATGGAAGTGGCCGGGCTGGGCGACTACCTGCCCAAGTACGCCGGCAACCTGGACATCATGACCGCCGCCGCCACCCGCACCGCCGAGATGTTCGCCGAGGAGATCCTCGCCGGCCGCATCACGCTGCGCGCCGTGGAACCAGCGTAGGCCTTGCAGGGCCCTGTAGGGGCCTGTAGGGGCGGCTTCAGCCACCCGCGGACTTCCGATCTGGCACCTGTGGGCGGCTGAAGCCGCCCCTACAAATCCCTACCGATCCCTCAAGCCCCAGTGCGTCCGGATTCATCAAAAATACGGAGATACGGAGAACCCCATGAATCTCAAAGGCAAGAAAATCATCCTGCACGACATGTGCCTGCGTGACGGGATGCACGCCAAGCGCGAGCAGATCAGCATCGACCAGATGGTCAAGGTGGCCACCGCCCTCGACGCGGCGGGCATGCCCTACATTCAGGTGACCCACGGCGCCGGCCTGGGCGGCAACTCCCTGCAGCACGGCTTCGCCCCCCACAGCAACGAGGACTACATCTCCGCGGTGGCCTCGAAGATGACGCAGGCCAAGGTGTCGGTGCTGCTGATCCCGGGCCTCGGCACCATGCGCGAGCTGCAGTCCGCCTATGACTGCGGCGCCCGCAGCGTGCACGTGGCGACTCACTGCACCGAGGCCGACACGGCCCCCCAGCACATCGCCTTTGCCCGCAAGCTGGGCATGGACACCACCGGCTTCCTGATGATGGCCCACCTCAACGACCCCGCCGGGGTGGCCCAGCAGGGCAAGCTGATGGAGAGCTACGGCGCCCAGACGGTGTACGTGACGGACTCGGCCGGCTACATGCTGCCCGCCGATGTGATCGCCCGCGTCCAGGCCTTGCGCGAGGTGCTCAAGCCCGAGACCGAGATCGGTTTCCACGGCCATCACAATCTGGGCATGGGCATCGC
The DNA here is from genome assembly GCA_937967645.1 of uncultured Zoogloea sp. Taxonomy (GTDB): domain Bacteria; phylum Pseudomonadota; class Gammaproteobacteria; order Burkholderiales; family Rhodocyclaceae; genus Zoogloea. The sequence continues at coordinate 35,513 of CALBTT010000184.1, read as the reverse complement.
CAACTCGATCGCCGCCATCGAGGCCGGGGCGACCCGCATCGACGGATCGGTCGGTGGGCTGGGGGCCGGGGCCGGCAACACCCCGCTGGAGGTCTTCGCCGCGGTGTGCGAGCGGATGGGTATCGACACCGGGGTGGATCTCTTCAAGCTGATGGACATGGCCGAAGAGATCATCGTGCCGATGATGGAGCACATCGTGCGGGTGGATCGGGAGTCCCTGACCCTCGGCTTCGCCGGTGTCTATTCCACCTTCCTGCTCCACTCCAAGCGGGCCGCCGAGCGCTTTGGTGTGCCGGCCCGGGATATCCTCGTGGAACTGGGCCGCAAGAAGATGATCGGCGGCCAGGAAGACATGATCATGGACACCGCCATGACCATGGCCCGGGAGCGCGGCCTGCTGCAGGGCGCCGCCGCCTGAGCCGGGGGCAGGGCGGACACATAACAAGGAGACAGCATGCAGGAACCTGAAGAACTGGCCGTGGTGGTGGGCGCCACCGGAGCCTTCGGCAATGCCATGGTCGACCGTCTGGCCGCGGCCGGGCTGGGGGTGGTGGCGGTGGCGCGCAGCACCGATGCACTGGCCGCCCTGCGTGAGCGGGTGCCGGGCCTGATCGCCTGTGCCGCGGACATTTCCTCGGATTCGGCCATCCAGGCCATCTCCGGGGCGGTGGACCGGCCGGTGCGGATGGTGGTGCACGGGCCCGGCGTCGGGGTGGCGGGTGGCATCCTGACGGCGCCCACGGCGACCATGGTGGACGCGGTGAACATCAAGGTGGGGGGCCTGCTGCGCCTGTGCCGGGCGGTGGATGGCCTGCTCTCGGCGGGCTCGCGCATCGTCGCCATTGGCGGCCATTACGGCTTTGAGCCGACCGCCTACGCGGCCTCGGCGGGGGTCGCCAATGCGGCCCTGGTGAACGTGGTGCGTCAGCTCAGTCTGGCCTACGGGCCGCGTGGCGTCACCGCCCACCTGATCGCCCCCGGCCCCGCCGACACCGAGCGCCTGCGCCGGGTGGCCGCCGACCGGGCCGCCCAGCGCGGCATCACCGTGGAGGCCGTGCTGGGCGAGATGCTGGAGGAGTCCTCCATCGGCCGCTTCACCACTCCCGAGCAGGTGGCCTGGGCCGTGTCGGTCCTGCTGGCCCCCGAGGCGGACGCCATGACCGGCTCCAGCCTGATGCTCGACTCCGGCCGCCGCCGCGGCCTGCCCTGACCGGAGGTAGCACCATGCCCATCGTCAATTTCCACCTGGTCGAAGGCCTGACCACCCCGGAGCAGGACGAAGCCCTGCTCGTCGCGGCCTGCAAGCTCTACGCGGAAGTGCTCAAGGCGCCCATGGAGCGCATCCGTGCCTTCATCACGCCACATCGGCCCGGCCAGTTTGCCGTGGGGGGCGAGCTGGTGTCCCGCAACGGGCTGCATGCGCCCTGGTTCGACTGCATCGTGCTGGAGGGGCGCGCCCTGGAGGACCGCCACCGCCTGCTGGCCGGCTTCACCGACCTGCTGGTGGAGTGCCTGGGCGTGCAGCGTGAGCTGATCCGCGGCTGCTGCCGACGCGTACCGCCCGAGGACTGGGCCATCGCCGGCGTGCCGGCCAGTGTGGTGCGCAAGGACGAGGTCGAAGCCCGCGCCCGCGCCGCCGCCGCCGACTGAGGCCGCTTCACCCTAGGTTTACTCCCTCGACCGACACCCTCCCTCTCCTCTCCGGATAGTCGGTCGTATCTTGGCCCCTTCGCTACGGCGGCGTCGCGAAGGGGTTTTTTTTAACCAGGCGCGCGGCGTCCTGGCGTCCGGGGTTACACACATGAACGTATTGATCGTCTTCGCCCACAACGAGCCGCGCTCCTTCAATGCAGCCATGAAGGACTTGTCGGAGCGCACCCTCGAAGCGGCGGGGCATGCGGTGCAGGTGTCCGACCTGTATGCGATGGGCTTCAATCCGGTGGCCAGCGCCGCGGATTTCAGCGAACGGGCCAACCCCGATTACCTGGTGTACGCGCTGGAGCAGCGCCATGCCTACGGCAAGGGCGCCCTGGCGCCGGACATCGCGGCCGAGGTGGACAAGGTGAAATGGGCCGACCTGATCATCTTCAACTTCCCGATCTACTGGTACGGCATGCCGGCCATCATGAAGGGCTGGATCGATCGGGTCTTCATCTCCGGCCTGTGCTACGGCGGCCGGCGCATCTACGACCGGGGCGGTCTGAAGGGCAAGTCAGCGATGCTGGCCATTTCCCTCGGCGGGCAGGCCCACATGTTCGGCCTTGGTGCGGTGCATGGCGAGCTGGAGGTGATGCTCCAGCCGATCCTGCGCGGCATGCTCGCCTATGTCGGCCTGCGCGTGCTGCCGCCCTACGTGGCCTTCCATGTGCCCTACCTGGAGGAAGCGGAGCGGCGCAGCATCCTCGAAGGCTATGGCCGGCACCTGCAGGACCTGGATCGGCTCGAACCACTGCGCTTCCCGTCGCTGGACGATTTCGACGAGACCCTCCGGCCGCTGTAGGGTCGGTGTGGGGACGGTGTAGGGGCGGCTTCAGCCGCCCGCGGACTCCGATCAAGCACCTGCGGGCGGCTGAAGCCGCCCCTACAGCCCCCCGACACGCTCTCCCCGCCTCAATGCAGCACCCACAGCAGCGCGCTGATGGTGAAGAAGGACAGGGTGGTGGCGCCCACCAGGGCGGCGGCGCTGACCCCTTCCTGGCCGAATTTCTGGCTCAGCAGGGGATAGACACTGAACATCGGCATCGCCGCATTGAGGATCGCGGCGGTGCCGATATGGGAATCCGCAGCGGGCAGGGCCAGCAGGACCAGGTACATGCACAGGGGGTGGAGCAGCAGCTTGCCGGCGACGATGAGGCTGATGTCGCCCAGCATGCCGCGCATGTTGAGCCCGGCCAGGGTACCGCCGATGCAGAACAGGGCGACCGGCGCCGAGGCTGCAGCCAGCATGTCCATCATCCGGCCGACGGGCTGAGGGAGTGGAATGCCGATCGCCGACCAGGCCGCGCCGCCGGCGATGGCCAGCACGAAGGGGTTGCGGGACAGGCGGCGCAGGGCCTCTCCCAGCACCTGTGTCCAGCGTCCGCCCTGGCCGCCGGCGGCTTCGGCGAGGGTCAGGGTCAGGGGCATCATCACCATCGACTCGATCAGGGCGAACACGGCAAGGGCGCCGGCGGCCGACGGGCCGAAGAGCTGCAGGGCGATGGGGTAGCCGATGAAGGCGCTGTTCGAGGTGGCCATGCCCAGCGCCTGAACGGCCCCGACCTGGAGGCTGCGTCGGCGCAGCAGGCAGCTGGCAGCGAGGCCCAGGCCGGCCGCGAGCAGGGAACCGAGCACATAGACCAGCATCAGGTGACCGCCCACCACGTCCGCCAGGTTGCGCTCGCTCATGGATTTGAAAAACAGGGCGGGCAGGGCGACGTGGATCACGAAGACGCCCAGGGGGCGCATCTCCGCGCGGCTGAGCAGGCCGTGGCGCACAGCGGCAAAGCCGATCGCGATGAGCATGAAGATGGGGCCGGTGATGCTCAGGATGGTCAGCAAAGTAAGCTCGGCGTAAAGACAGGGGCGAGCATTCTAGCGATGCCCCCAGGCGGGATAAACGGCCGTCGGAAGCTTCACTGTTTCCGCCAGGCAAATAGTCGTCCGTGGGGCTTGTCCCCGGTTTTCCACATCACGCAGATTTCGATGATAGCCTCGCGCTATGCGTCCCACCAGAAACAAGGAGTCATCACCATGGAAATGCCGGACAACCTGTTCAAGCAGCGCCTGCTTGCCGGAGAACTGCAATACGGGCTGTGGCTGGGCCTGTCGGAAACCTTCAGCGCCGAGATCTGCGCCGGGGCTGGTTTCGACTGGCTGCTGATCGATGCGGAGCACGGTCCCAACGACCTGCGCACCATCTTTGCCCAGCTGCAGGCCATCGCCCCCTATCCCTCCCAGCCGGTGGTGCGCCCGCCCCAGGGCGACCATGTCCTCATCAAGCAATTGCTCGAGACCGGCGTGCAGACCCTGCTGATCCCGATGGTCGAGTCCGCCGAGCAGGCTGCCCACCTGGTGCAGGCCATGCGCTACCCGCCCCAGGGCATTCGAGGGGTGGGCAGTTCGATCGCCCGGGCGTCCCGCTGGGGCCGCATCGGTGACTATGCCGAACGTGCCAACGACGCCATGTGTCTGCTGGTACAGGTCGAAACCCGTAACGGCATGGAGGCGCTGGATGCCATCCTGGCGGTGGATGGCGTGGACGGGGTGTTCTTTGGTGCGGCCGACCTGGCGGCGTCCTTCGATCTGCTCGGCGAGCCTAACCATCCGGACATCGTGGCCATGATCGAGGACGGTCTGGCCCGCGTGGCCCGGGCCGGCAAGGCCGGTGGTGTGTTGTGCGGCGATCCGGCGCTGGTGCGCCGCTACCGGGAGGCGGGCGCCCGCTTCATCGCGGTGGGAGTCGACTCGATGCTGCTGGCGGCCGCCACCACCAGCCTGGCGACGGCCTACAAGACCGGGGGAGAGGTGAATGTCCCGGGAGGGAGCTATTGAGGTGGGTTGGCCCGCGATGTGGCCTCCTGCCGGTTATGGGTCCGGATCTGATCCATCCGGACTGTGTCCGTGATTTGACTGGTCTTGGGGGCTGTTCGCTGCGGATCGGTCGATCATCCAATGTGGCACGAGTCATGGCATTTGCAGGTCCTGATATCGGCATGGTCAAAAGTAGAGCCTGAGCCCGACGCTGAATGTTCGCTTGCTTTCAAATGAGCGGCCATCACGCTGCACTGCGCTTGCCATGAAGGTGATGTCCTTGCTTATTTTTTTTCCGAGAAGAAGTTCGATTTCGGTGACGCTGCCTGATCCATTCGTGAATCCCACTCTTGAGGCTGCGCCAGCTAGGGAGCTTCCGGAGCTTTCCTTGTACGAAAATCCAAGCCTTGGGCCGGCCCCGGCGTTTAAGAACCCGGTGGCCCCCGCAACGTGAAGATCGAGTAGCCCATACGTGACAAAGGAGCCAATCTTTTTCGAATAGCCCGCTCCATAGTGGCCCTGCAGACTCAGGGAGTCATTCTTGAGGGAGTCGGGCACGTGTTCTCGCGATAGGGAAACTCCTCCGCGCCATGCGTTGGTCAGCGCTCCCCCGCCGTTTGCCTGAGTGGACTGGATTTGGAAGAAGTCCACGGATCTCAAGGTGATTGAACCGTTCAATGCGTAGAGGCTTGCGCGAAGAAAACTGATCTCGGCTCCCCTTGGATAGCCTTCGAGGGGATCCATCGCGTCGTGATAGCCTCCTCTTACCGCAATTTCCGTGATTTCTCGCTGCCTCCCAGCAGATAGCATCCAGCCTCTGCTCAGATCAATAGAAGCAGATGCATGCCCATCATGCGGGGGGCTCTTCGATGAGTCCGTGGCCGGGATCAGCTCACCACGCCGTGAGACCTCATGAACGCCAGCTACCAATGATGGCGAGCTCGTCAGTTTTCGTAAGGTCTCCTGGGGAATGACGGCAGGGCCTGGGGGCCGCCCTCGAGTCAGGTTCGGTCGAAGGATGCCGAGCAGCTCCAGCATCATCGATCCGCAGTTCTCGTCCAGGAAGTAGTACGGGAAGCCAACATCTCTCAGCTCCCATATATGATCAGTCAGCCGCTCCAGCTCGGTATCGCTCAGGGAGAGGCTGTACTCCCATATATCGCGCTTCTCCATGTGCTGATATTCCCTGATCTTCTGGTAATAAGGCATGACAGAAAAACGACCCAGGTATTGGCCGGTCAGCCCTTTGATCGGGTAGCTCAGACCGTCGGTAGACGGTACGGGGGCGGCGAAATTTACTGCGTATGAAAGCAGGGGAGTCCGGTTGCCCTCGAGTCTCAATAAGGTGTGGCCGAACATTGAGGACGGACTGCCGCTATAGGACGATGCAAATACAAGCGTTGCCCCCCTTGTATTGATTTCATCTTTCCAGCGCTGCAGTTCGGTGCATTGGCTGAAGTCAATCCACTTGTCTGTCCCTAATTTCTCCAACACCCACTTGGAGCGTGCAGGATAAGAGCAGGCGAAGTGGATGGCCGCCGTTGACCCTTCGGTCAGGAGCTCCAGTGTTTTCGTAAGCTCCGATAGCGGATTCGTGGACCCATCCTCAGCGAGAAAGAAGTCTTGCCCGACCGCTGCGCTGCGGTAGGCATCGTTGCGTCCATCGGGTTTGTAGTGCAGGAGTCCTAGCCATTCCGGATTCGAGGCGAATGGCCGGGCAATCTTCCATAGGTCATCGGCGTGGCTGTTCAACGGTGTTGTGACGATTGCAAGGATAAGCATCAGGCATGTGTGAAAGTTTGTGCCAGAAAACAAAGCGACTTGCATGGCTAAAAATAGTTGATGACAATGCAGTTGTACTCATTTTACATATGAAAAGAGGGTGTTTTGAAAAGAAGAGATTTTTTCTCGCTCGTTCTTGCTTTGGCTTCTGTCGCGGGCTGCGCCACCATCGTGAATGGTAAGACTCAACTCGTCTCTTTTCAGTCGATCCCGGCCGGTGCAACGGTCATGATCGATGGACGGCCGATCGGGCAGACTCCGCTGAGCCTGCAGCTGGAGAAAAAGAGTAATCAGATCCTGGTCGTTCGGAAGGAGGGCTACAAGGAGTTCTCCACGACAATGGGAACGACGGTCAGTGGTTGGTTCTTCGGAAACATTGCGATCGGCGGGGTGCTGGGTTCCACCACCGACGCAGCGACGGGAGCCATGCATGAATATGTTCCGAATCAGTTTCTTGTCACATTGGAAGCCGATGGCACGAATTCGGCAAATGGAAAGGTTGAGAAGTCCAAGGCCGAAAAGATCAGGGAGTTCATTCTTTTGAGCCATGCCCAGATCGCTGCCGATATTCAGGCCGGTGGTGGCAGTTATCTTTCAAGCCTCCTGAGTCAGCTTGAGATCAAGGACGAGAGCAGGGATCAGGCGATTGTCCGAATCAGGGGCTTATTCCAGGCGTTTCCTGATGTCACTCAGTTCGCCGATCAGGTGATATCCACCTTCGCCAAGTAATGAGGTGGTACGCCATGCGTGTGGGCGGAGGCGATTAAGGCGGGACTCCCCGCTTCTGCCTTCGCACAGGTGATCGTCTTTGCACCGATGGCCGCTACTTTGGTGCCGACCACTGTTTCAGTGGGACGTGCTGATCCTGGCCGTTTTTACACGCGGCGGAGGATCGATCTCGCCGGAAGCGTGTTGCGCGGAACAGGTGCAGGACGTGTTTGAATCAGGCCTCCGCCGTACCCCGTCGGGGGCTTTTCCTTTTCTTCTCGGGCGCTTTGGGGGCTTCAGCGGCAGCTTGCGGGCTGCGTTCCGGCAGGGCGATCCGCTCCACGGGGGGGTGCGGGCCGGTGATGACCTTGTCGAGCACGGTGTAGAGCTCGTCGATCAGTTCGCGACCCAGGGAGGTTTCCAGGTTGCGGTACTGGGCCTGGATCAGCGGGGCGATCTCTTCCACCATCTCGGCGCCCTTCGGGCTCAGGCGCACGATGACCCGGCGCTGGTCTTCCGGCACGCGGCTGCGGCTGATCACTCCCATGTCGTCCATGCGCGACAGCACGCCGGCCAGGCTGGGGCTGAGGATCTGGCAGATGTCGCAGATCTCCCAGGGTTCGAGCTGTTCCCGCTCGCTGAGCACCCGCAGGATGCGCCACTGCTGCTCGGTGAGGCCGAAGTGGTTGAGGATGGGGCGGAAATGGCAGATCAGCTCCTCCCGGGCTTTCAGGAAAAGCTGGGGCAGGTTGCGGTAGGAAATCCTGCTCTGCATGGACGTTCGAACTCCTGTGGTGGGGGAGGGGGCTCCCGGGTGGATGCACTCAATGATACCTGTTGACTCCCTAACATCGAAGTGATCTTCTTGCGGGATGTCCACCCACGACGTTCCGGGGGCCTCCGATCCACGGGGCCAGCCCTCCGCCCAGGCCATCCCCGACATCTACATCACCCGCATCTACGAGGGCGATCCGGACTGCGACGTCCACTACGAGACCTTCGGCCGGCTGGCCGAGATCTTCGGCCGTAATACGCCGGCCCATCGTCATTCCCTGTTCTACCAGGTGCATGTGCTGACCCGCGGCAGCATCCGCCTGCAGCTCGATGACCAGGCCTACTTCGGAGATGCGCCGCTGCTCTTCATCACCCCGCCGGCGATCCCCCACGCCTTCTATTCCGACGAGGATACGGACGGCCACGTGATCACCGTGCGCCAGGAGGTGGTGCGCGGCTGGTATGCGTCCCTGCCGGGCCTGTGGCCCGACGCCCAGCTGCGCGAGGCGGCCTTCCTGCCCCTGGGCGGGGCGGAGGAGGGCGTCCAGGCCGAGGTGGCGCGCCTGCTGCAATTGTCCGAGTTGCTGCGTCAGGAGTTCGGCGGCCGCGACAAGGGGCGCTCGGCGGCGGTGCGGGCCCTGGGACAGTGCTTCTTCATCAGTCTGAACCGGCTGCTCGCCACCCATACGCCCTCCAGCGCCCTGAGGCGCGAGCGGGGGGAGGATCTGCGCATCTTCCTCAGCTTCTGCGATCTGGTGGAGGCCCATTTCCGCGACCACCTGACGCTGCCCGATTACGCCCGCCAGCTCAAGGTGACCGAGGCCCGCCTCAACGACGTGTGCCGGCGCATGGCCAACCTGGCCTCCAAGGAGGTGGTGCACGACCGCCTGCTGCAGGAGGCGCGTCGCCTGCTGCGCTTCTCCACCACCCCGGTGGGGGAGCTCTCCTACACGCTGGGTTTTGCCGACCCGGCCTACTTCTCCCGCTTCTTCACCCGCCGCACGGGTTTGACCCCCAGTCAGTTCCGCATCCAGCACCAGGATCAGGTTCGCTGATCGCTCCATCAGCCTGGCTTTGAAAAGTACAAGCCAAGGCGCTGATCGTCCATTCACTAACATCTTAATGTTTGGTGCAATGGCGTCTCACCGAACACGCCGGTGGGGGCCATCCAGGCCCTGAAGCGTCCGACCGCCGCGCCTCGATGCCGGCGGCGCAAAGACCAGGAGGAGCCATGACAGAGACCCGTTTCGACGTGACCCGCAAGTTCGTGCGCGTCACCGGCCGGCGCGACAACGGCATGGTGGAGTTCGAGTTCTCGGTGGGCGAGCCGGAAGTGGCCGTCGAACTGATCATGCCCGAAGCCGCCTTCCAGTCCTTCTGCGCCGAGCACCACGTGATTTTCCTGGAGACCCCGGATGCCCCCCGTCCGCAGGGGGATTTCGCCTGGAACCTCCACGACGCCACCCACCAGCGTTTCCGCTGAGCGGGCCGGGCCTACCCACACCCAGAATCAGAGGAGAAGGAGCACACAATGAGCATGGACCTTCGCACCATCACCATCCAGCCCTTGCGCCAGACTTTCGGCCACCTGGCCCGCCGCATGGGCGCGGACAAGCCGGCGTCCCGCTACATGGAGGCCACGATGGACCTGCAGCCGGTGGAGAACTACCACTACCGGCCGACCTGGGATCCGTCCCACGACATCTTCGATCCGACGCGCTCGCGCATCACCATGAAGGACTGGTACGCGCTGAAGGATCCGCGCCAGTTCTTCTACGGTGCCTGGACCCTGGCTCGCGGCCGCATGCAGGAGACCGCCAGCGCCGACTTCGACATGGCCGAGGAGCTGGGCCTGGCGGCCGGCTACCCGAGCGAAGGCAAGAAGGTGGTCAATGAGGTGCTGCTGCCCCTGCGCCACGTGGCCTGGGGATCGAACATCAACAACTCCTACATCGCCGCCTACAGCTACGGCATCGCCATCTCCCAGGCGACCGCCTACGCCTGTATGGATCAGCTTGGCATTGCCCAGTTCATCACCCGCCTGGGCATCTCCCTCGATGAGATCGACGCCCTCGCCGAGGCCAAGCAGGCCTGGCTGGCCGCCCCGGTGTGGCAGGGGCTGCGCCATTACGTCGAGGACCAGATGGTCATGGAGGACTGGTTCGAGCTCTTCGTGGCCCAGAACTTCGCCCTCGAAGGCCTGCTGTACCCGCTGATCTACGACAAGCTCAACGACCGTCTCAACGCGGCCCATGGCCCGGTGCTGACCATGCTCACCCGCTTCCAGCGCGAGTGGTTCGCCGAGAACGTGAAGTGGGTGGATGCGGTGCTGAAGGCCGCCGCCGCCGACAACCCGGCCAACAAGGCGCTGCTCGGCGAGTGGATCGCCGCGGCCCGCCAGCGCTCCGTCGAAGTGCTCACGCCGGTGGCCGAGCTGGCCTTCGGTGCCGACGGCGCCGCCGTCCTGGACGAGGTCGTCCAGCAACTCAATGCCCGCGCCGCCAAGGCCGGCATCCCCGTCTGAAAGCCGCCGTCATGACATCCAACGCCTTCATCGCCTTCCAGAAGAACGAAGAGACCCGCTGCATCGTCGAGGCCATCGTGGACGACAACCCCGACGCCGTGGTGGTGGATCAGCCCGCCATGGTCAAGGTAGACGTGCCCGGCCGCCTGGTCATCAAGCGCGCCACCGTGGAAGACAAGATGGGTCGCGACTTCGACCTGCAGGAGCTGCAACTGCACCTGATCACCATCTCCGGCCACCTGGACGAGAGCGACGACGAGTTCGTCCTGTCCTGGCAGAGCTGACCCGACACCCAAGGAGAGACACCATGGACATGAAAGTTTCGAAGAAGCTCGGCCTCAAGGAGCGCTACACCATGATGACCCGGGACCTGGCCTGGGACACCACCTTCCAGCCGATGGACAAGGTTTTCCCGCAGGTCGGCTACGAAGGCATCAAGATCCACGACTGGGACCAGTGGGAAGACCCCTTCCGGCTGACCATGGACGCCTACTGGAAGTACCAGGCCGAGAAGGAGCGCAAGCTCTACGCCATTCTCGACGCCTTCAACCAGAACAACGGCCACCTGTCGGTCACCGATGCACGCTACATGAACGTGCTCAAGCTGTTCCTCGGCTCCACCCCGCCGCTGGAACTGATGGCCGCCCGCGGCTTCAGCATGGTGGCCCGCCAGATGGTCGGCGCCGGCCCCCGCGTCGCCTGCATGATGCAGTCGGTGGATGAGTACCGCCACTTCCAGACCCAGATCCACTCGATCAGCAACTACAACCGTTTCTACAACGGGATGGACGAGTTCGCCCATCAGCAGTCGCGCATGTGGTACCTGTCGGACGGCAAGTCCTTCTTCGACGACGCCATCACTGCCGGCCCCTTCGAGTTCATGGTGGCCATCGGCTTCGCCTTCGAATACGTGCTGACCAACATCCTGTTCGTGCCCTTCATCTCCGGCGCCGCCTACAACGGCGACATGGCGGCGATGACGGTCGGCTTCTCGGCCCAGTCCGACGAGGCCCGCCACATGACCCTGGGCCTCGAGTGCATCAAGTTCATGCTCGAGCAGGACCCGGACAACCTGCCCATCGTGCAGCGCTGGATCGACAAGTGGACCTGGCGCGGCACCCGCAAGCTGGCCTCGGTGGGCATGATGATGGACTACATGCTGCCCAAGCGGATCATGAGCTTCAAGGAAGCCTGGGAAATCTACTTCGAGCAGAACGGCTCGGCCCTCTTCAACGACCTGGCCCGCTACGGCGTCAAGGTGCCCAAGTGCTTCGCCCAGACCATCGAGGAGAAGGAGCACATCACCCACCAGTCGTGGATCGGCTTCTACATGAAGCCCGACGCCTGCCCCTTCCACACCTGGATCCCGGCGCCGGACGAGCTGGACTGGCTGTCCGAGAAGTACCCCAACACCTTCGACAAGTACTACCGCCCGGTACTGGAGCATTTCGACAAGCAGGAAAAGGCCGGCAACCGCTTCAACAACAAGACCCAGCCCATGAACTGCCAGGTCTGCGTGTCCACCATCAAGTTCAACGAACCCGGCGACCCGATGGAGATGTGCTTCCGCGAGACGGTGTACAAGGGCGAGAAATTCCATTTCTGCTCCGACCACTGCAAGGAGATCTTCGAGGACGAGCCCGAGAAGTACGTGCAGACCTTCATCTCCTCCCACGCCGCCCTGCAGGGCAAGTGCGAGCCCGAGGGCACCGACATCAACGCCCACGACTACCGCCCCGGTGCGCGCATGCACGCCTACTGGCGCATGGACAAGCGGGCCACCGGCGACTTCAACGGCTCGGAAGACCAGAAGAACTTCGCCGAGTGGCGCCACCAGGCCACCAAGAACTGAGGAGCGCCACCATGACCCTGCTGAAGACCCTCGCCCCCTACGACTTCCCCTCCAGCGATGCGGTGGAGAACTACAAGGGCCGCCAGCTCCTGTACGTCAATTGGGAGCGCCACCGCATGTTCTCGCGGCCCTTCGTGCTGGCCCTGCCGCCGGAGACGCCCTTCGCCGAGATCATCGACAAGCACATGACCGACTGCTTCAGCTACCACCCCGACTGGGCGCAGATCGACTGGAGCGCAGTGCGGTGGCTCAACGGCTCGCAGCCCTTCAGCCCGGACCGGGACAAGAGCCTGGCCGACAACGGCATCGGCCACAAGGACCTGATCCGCTTCATCACGCCCGGCCTCGACGGTATCGCCGGCTCGGGCTACTGACCTGCTGACAGAAAAGGAGGCCGGTCCGCTCCGGCGGACCGGCCCACCCAAGGAGAGACACGATGAGCCATGAGCTCACCATCGAGCCCCTCGGCCGCAGCATCGAGGTCGAAGAGGGCCAGACCATCCTGGATGCGGCCCTGCGCGCCGGCATCTTCCTGCCCCACGCCTGCGGGCAGGGCTATTGCGCCACCTGCAAGGTCACCGTGACCGACGGCGAGGTGGATCAGGGCAACGCCTCCAACTTCGCCCTGATGGACTACGAGCGGGACGAAGGCAAGGTGCTGGCCTGCTGCGCCAAGCTCGAATCCGACCTGGTCATCGAGGTCGAGATTGAGGTCGACGAGGACGCCCGTGATATCCCGGTGCGCGACTACCACGGGGTGGTCAGCCGCATCGAGGATCTCACCCCCACCATCAAGGGGATCTGGATCAAGCTGGACGAGGGCGAGACCCTCGATTTTCAGGCCGGCCAGTACATCAACCTCAACCTGCCCGGCGAGCTGGGCTTCCGCGCCTTCTCGCTGGCCAGTGCTCCGTCCTCGGGCAACGAGATCGAGCTGAACATCCGCATCGTGCCCGGTGGGGCCGGCACCACCTGGATTCACAACGAACTCAAGGCCGGCGACCGGCTGAGCCTCACCGGGCCTTACGGGCGCTTCTTCGTGCACCGGTCGGCGGGTCTGCCGTCCCTGTTCATGGCCGGCGGCTCCGGGCTGTCCAGCCCGCGCTCGATGATCCTCGACCTGCTGGAGGAGGGTTCGACCCTACCCATCACCCTGGTCTACGGCGCCCGCAACCAGGCCGAACTGTATTACCACCAGGAATTCACCGAGCTGGCTGCCCGGTACCCCCACTTCAGCTATGTGCCGGCCCTCTCCGACGAGCCGGCCGACAGCGACTGGCAGGGCTTCCGCGGCTATGTGCACGAGGCCGCCAAGGCCCACTTCGACAACGACTTCCGCGGCCGCAAGGCCTACCTGTGCGGTCCACCGCTGATGATCGAGGCCTGCATCTCCACGCTCATGCAGGGCCGCCTGTTCGAGCGCGACATCTACACCGAGAAGTTCTTCTCCGCCGCCGACGCCCAACAGGTGCGCAGCCCGCTGTTCAAGCGGGTCTGAGTCGTCCCCGGCCTGTCCCCGACGCCCCGGCTGCTGCTGCAGTCCGGGGCGTCGTCACGTGATGCTCTAAACCTTCGTCTAATATCCCCACCCCTCGTTTCCTTATAACTTTGGCTCATGCGGATTGCCACTGAACAGCGGCGCGCCGTATGACCCGGGCGACACAGATCGCCTGCCGCGTGACGGGGCCATCGGGCTCCCGCATCCCGCCAAATAAGGAGACGTTGATGGCTGTACTCAATCGGATGGACTGGTACGACCTGGCCAGGTCGACCAACTGGACCCCCACCTATGTAACGGAAGACGAGCTGTTTCCGCCCCAGCTGTCCGGCGCCTTCGGTCTGCCGCAGAACGCCTGGGAGAAATACGACGAGCCCTACAAGCAGACTTATCCGGAATACGTGAAGGTCCAGCGCGACAAGGACGCCGGCGCCTATTCGGTCAAGGCCGCCCTGGAGCGCAGCCGCATCTTCGAGAATGCCGATCCGGGCTGGAAGTCGGTGATGAAGGCCCACTATGGCGCCATCGCCCGCGGCGAATATGCGGCCGCCAGCGCCGAGGCCCGCATGATGCGTTTCTCCAAGGCGCCGGGGATGCGCAACATGTCCACCCTGGGCTGTATGGACGAGATCCGGCATGGCCAGATGCAGCTCTATTTCCCCCACGAGCATGTGTCCAAGGACCGTCAGATGGACTGGGCCTTCAAGGCCTACGACACCAATGAATGGGCCATGATCGCCGCCCGGCATTTCTTCGACGACATCATGATGACCCGGGACGCCATCAGCGTCTCGATCATGCTCACCTTCAGCTTCGAGACCGGCTTCACCAACATGCAGTTCCTCGGCCTGGCGGCCGATGCGGCGGAGGCGGGGGACCACACCTTCGCCAACCTGATCTCGAGCATCCAGACCGACGAGTCCCGCCATGCCCAGATCGGCGGCCCGGCGCTGAAGATCCTGATCGAGAACGGCCAGAAGGCCGAGGCCCAGAAGCGCGTGGATATCGCCGTGTGGGGCGCCTGGAAGCTCTTCTCGGTGCTGACCGGCCCGATCATGGACTATTACACCCCCCTGGAGCACCGCAAGCAGTCCTTCAAGGAGTTCATGGAGGAGTGGATCGTCGCCCAGTTCGAGCGCGCCCTGACCGACATGGGCCTCGAACTGCCTTGGTACTGGGACATCTTCCTGAAGGACATCGCTGAAACCCACCACGGCATGCACCTGGGCTCCTACTACTGGCGCCCGACCGTGTGGTGGAACCCGGCTGCCGGCGTGACTCCGGCCGAACGGGACTGGCTGGAGGAGAAATACCCCGGCTGGAACGACACCTGGGGCCAGTGCTGGGACGTGATCATCGACAACGTGGTCGATGGAAACATGGCCCTGGCCTACCCGGAAACCCTGCCCTACGTCTGCAACATGTGCCAGCTGCCGATCCTGGGCACCCCGGGCAAGAACTGGAACGTCAAGGACTACCCCCTCGAATACAAGGGGCGCCTGTACCACTTTGGTTCGGAAGTGGATCGCTGGGTCTTCGAGCAGGAGCCCGAGCGCTACGCCGGCCACCTGAGCATCGTCGACCGCTTCCTGGCCGGGATGATCCAGCCGATGAACCTGGAAGGCGCCCTGGCCTACATGAACATCGCCCCGGGCGAAATGGGCGACGACGCCCACAACTACGCCTGGGCCGAGGTCTACCGGGCGCTGCGCGAAACCCGTAAAGCCGGCTGACAGTTGAAGGCACGGCCACGCGCAGAGATGCGCTGGCCGGCTTCCGAGAATAGAGGAGATTCACAAAATGGCATTGTTTCCATTGACGTCCAATTTCGAGGGTGACTTCGTGCTGCAACTGGTCGCCGTCGATACCGAAAACACCATGGACGAGGTGGCCGCCGCCGCCGCCGTGCATTCCGTGGGCCGCCGCGTGCGGGCCCGCCCCGGCCACATCCTGCGCATCCGTCGCCAGGGGGCCGACGAGTTCCTGCCCCGGACCATGAAGGTGGCCGAGTCCGGTCTCAAGCCGACCGAGACCGTCGAAGTCATCTGGCAGATGCCGCACGGCTGAGGATCGGGAGCAGAACATGAGCTTCACCAAGGTATGCAGCGTCGATGACCTGTGGGAAGGGGAGATGGAGCCCCACACCGTCAACGGCCACGACATCCTCCTGGTCTGTGCCGATGGGGGCGAGATCAAGGCATTTCAAGGGATCTGCCCGCACCAGGACATCGCCCTCTCCGAGGGCAAGTTCGATGGCGAAAAGATCATCTGCCGCGCCCATCTGTGGCAGTTCGATGCCACCACCGGGAAGGGCATCAACCCCGACGACTGTGCCCTCGCCGAGTATCCGGTGCGGGTGGAGGCGGACGAGGTGTACGTGAGCACGGAAGGCATCGAGCCCCTGTTCGCGCATTCCTGATCCGCCCGGCCACACATAAGGAGACAACGATGAGCACTGCACAATCTGCACAGGCGTATCACAACAACATGGTCGGCCCGGTGATGCGCGCCGGCGACCTGGCCCTCGCCGTGATCGAGGCCGCCCGTATCGACAACCCGGGCAAGGAAGTCTTTGTGGAGGACAAGCGGGCCTACATCCGCATCCACACCGAGCACGAAATGATCCTGCGCCGGGAAACCATCGAAGAAGAGCTAGGCCGCCCCTTCCGCATGAACGACCTGGAGGTGGACCTGAGCTCCTTCGCAGGCCAGATCGAGAGCCTCGACGAGGCCGTCCGCTTCTATTTCGCCAAGAAGCTCTGACGGTTTGCGCCTGCCGCACGACACCGCCAGTCAGAAAAGAAAATCGAGGAGACAAGAATGTCCGAAGTTCAAGTGCTGAAGCCGCAAAAGACCTGGAGCCACCTGGCCGCCCGGCGCCGCAAGCCGAGCGAATACGAGATCGTCAGCGCCAACCTGCATTACAACGACCGCGACCCGGACTCGCCCTACGAGCTGTCGCCGGGCATGTTCATGAACGAGTGGTACAAGAAGCACACCTTCGGCACCGCCCTCAAGCACGCCGACTGGAACGCCTTCCGCGACCCGGACGAGGTGGTCTACCGCACCTACAACATGATGCAGGACGGCCAGGAGACCTACGTCTTCGGCCTCTTCGACCAGTTCAACCAGCGCGAGCACGACATCGCCCTGGACGCGCGCTGGGCGGGGACCCTGGCCCGCCTGTACGCCCCAGCCCGCTACCTCTTCCACACGGTGCAGATGGCCTCGGCCTACGTGGGGCAGGTGTCGCCGGCCAGCACCATCACCAACTGCAACTACTTCCAGATGGCCGACAGCCTGCGCTGGGTCAGCCACACCGCCTACCGCACCAAGGAGCTGTCCCTGGCCTTCCCCGACAAGGGCTTCGGCAATGACGAGCGCCATTACTGGGAGAACGACGTGGCCTGGCAGGGCTTCCGCGAGCTGATGGAGCGGACGCTCACGGTGTGGGACTGGGGCGAGGCCATCGTGGTCCTCAACCTGGTGGCCAAGCCGGCCATCGAGGAGTCCGTCCTGCGGGCCTTGGGTGAATCGGCCCGCCACAACGGCGACACCCTGCTGGGCCTGCTCACCGATGCCCAGCTGATCGACTCGGCACGCCACCGGCGCTGGCTGGCGGCCTTCGTCCGCATGGCCAGCGAAACGCCGGGCAACCTCGAGCTGATCCGCGAGTGGGTCGCCCGCTGGGCGCCGCTGGCCGACAAGGCCATCGAGGCTTACTGCGGCGCGCTGCCCGACGCACCGGATGCGGTGAACGCGGCCCGCCAGGCCACCCGCGAGTTCCGCCGGTCGCTGGGCATCTGACGCCACCGCCCCCCCGCGGCGGCGGTCCGGTGCCTGGAACGGCCGGACCGCCCGCTTCCGGACGCGAGTCTCCATGAGCGCTGCGTCGGGCCGCCCCAGGCAGGCCCGCACCGCGGTGCGCAGCACGAAGGTACTCCAGTGAACACTCCTGTCATTCTCAATGAGCGGGACGGGTCCCGCTTCGCCCAGGGCGAGGGCGACACCATCCTGCGCGCGGCCCTGCGGGCCGGTGTCGGCCTGTCCTACGAATGCAATTCCGGCGGCTGCGGCGGCTGCAAGTTCGACCTGCTCAGCGGCGAGGTCGAGACCTTGTGGGCCGACGCACCCGGGCTGACCGCGCGGGACCGCCAGCGCGGGCGCCACCTGGCCTGCCAGTGCCGCGCCGTGGGCGACGTCAGCATCAAGGCGGCCTGCGCGCCGGAGTATGTGCCGCTGCGGGTGCCCGGGCGGCAGCGGGCGCGGCTGACCGGAATCTCCGACATCACCCACGACCTGCGTGAGTTCCGCTTCCGCACCGAGGGGCGGGCCGATTTCCTGCCCGGCCAGTACGCCATGCTCGACCTGCCGGGGGTGGCGGCATCGCGCGCCTATTCCCTGTCCAACACCCCCAATGACCAGGGCGAGTGGCACTTCCAGATTCGCCGGGTGCCCCACGGGCAGGGCACCCACGCGCTGTTCGACCGCCTGGCCTGTGGCGATGAGATCGGGCTGGACGGCCCTTATGGCGTGGCCTGGCTGCGCACCGCCGCGCCCCGGGACATCGTCTGCGTGGCTGGCGGCTCGGGGCTGGCGCCGATGATCTCCATCGCCCGCGGGGCCGCCGAGGCCGGCCTGCTGGCCACCCGCAAGTTGTATTTCTTCTACGGCGCCCGCACGCCGCGGGATGTCTGCGGCGAGGCCATGCTGGCCCAGCTGGAGGGCTTCGGCGAGCGCATCCACTACATCCCCGTCGTCTCGCTGCCGGGCGACGAGGGGGCCTGGCAGGGCGAGACCGGCTACGTGCATGACGCGCTCACGCGGACCCTGCCGGGGGGGCTGCCCGGCTTCGAGTTCTACTTCGCCGGACCGCCGCCGATGACCCAGGCCCTGCAGGAGATGCTGATGGTGGGCCACCGGGTGCCGTTCGAGCAGATTCACTTTGACCGGTTCTTCTGAACCTCCTGCGACGACAGGGGAAAGAAGCGCCAGCAGGAATTCCACCAAAGGGGAAGAGGAAGACATGACAAGAATCAGAATCGTATCGGCCGCCGTGGCCCTGGCCTGCATGGGCACGGTGCAGGTGGCTTGCGCCACCGACGTGTTCCGCCTCGAAGGCTTCGGCGCCGTGTCGCGGTCCATGGGCGGTGTGGCCACGGCCCTCGACACCGGCGCCGCCGGCATGATGACCAACCCGGCGACCCTGTCGCTGATGAAGGAGGGCAGCGAGGTGACGGCTGGCCTCGACCTGGTGACCACCGACATCGAGGTGCGCAACAAGGCCACCGGCGAGTCGGTGTCGTCGCGCAACCACTCCAACAACCGGGGGCCCTATATGGCGCCCGAGGCGGCCTACACCCGGCGGATTGGTGACTGGGCCTTCGGCGTGGGCGCCTTTGCGCAGGGCGGGCTGGGCACGGAGTATGGCCGTTCGAGCTTCCTGTCGCGGGCCAGCGGAGGGCTCGACACCGGGCTCGACAACTCCAGCCGGCTGCTGGTGCTCAACATCCCCTTGGCCGCCAGCTTCCAGGCCACCGAGAAGCTGTCTATCGGCGGCAGCATCGACGCCATGTGGCAGGGCCTCAACCTGAACCTGCTGCTGGGGGCCGACCAGGTCGGCAGCCTGATCGGCGCCGAGCGGGCCAGCGGTTCGCTGATCCCTGTGCTGGGCGGCCTGCCCGACCTGCGCGGGGCGCATTTCAGCCTCACCAAGAACCAGCCGCTGGCCAGCGGGGTGGATGCCTGGGGCTACACCGGGCGCGTCGGCTTCGTCTACAAGGCGACCGAGGACACGGTGGTGGGCGCGGCCTACACCAGCAAGAGCCACCTGGCCGACATGACCGGCCGGGCCACCCTCACGGCCATCGACGGCGTGGCCGGGCAGATCCCCCTGGCCGGCAAGATCCGCATCCGCGACTTCCAGATGCCAGCCACCCTCAACCTCGGGGTTCGCCAGCGTGTCACCGACAGGCTGATGCTTGCCGCCGACGTGTCACAGGTGTATTGGAAGAATGTGATGAAGGACATCAAGGTGGCCTTCGAGGCCGATGGCGGCGGTGACCTGCAGATCCGCCTGCCCCAGGACTACAAGGACCAGACCATCCTGGCCGTGGGCGGCGCCTACCAGGTGAGCGAGCAGCTCACCCTGCGTGCCGGGGTGCGCTATGCGGCGCAGGCCCTGCGTTCCTCGACCCTGTTCGCGGTGATCCCGGCCACGCCGAGAAAGCACCTGTCGGCGGGCCTGGGCTATGCCTTCTCGCCGGCCAGCCGGCTGGACTTTGCGTGGTCCCATGCCTTCAGTGACGGGATGGACAATTCGAGCCTGCCCAACACCTCAGCACCGATGCGTGTGAGCCACTCCCAGGACAATGCGACCCTCAACTACACCTATCGTTTCTGATCCGTCCGGGGCCGTCGCGGGACGGTCCTCCGTGAGGGGGGTCGTCCTCGACCCGGGCGATGCGCCGGATGTCCGCCGGCAGAAGATGGCCCGGATCATCCTGGACTCGATGTACCAGTTCCTCGGCCTGCTGGACGTGGACGGCACCGTGCTGGAGATCAACCGGGCCGCCCTCGACGGGGCCGGGCTGTGCCTCGAGCAGGTGCTGGGCAAGCCCTTCTGGCACGCCCGCTGGTGGGAGGTGTCGGAAGAGGTGCGCGTCCGCGTCCGCGAGATGATCGCCGAGGCCCGCGAGGGCCGCTTCGTGCGCTGCGACTTCGAGGTCTATGGCGAGCAGCAGGGCGAGAAGACCATCTCCATCGACTTCTCCCTGACGCCCATCATGAACGATGCCGGCGAGGTGGCCTTCCTGCTGCCCGAGGGGCGCAACATCACCGAGAAGATCGCCATCAGCGCCGAACTCACGCGCAAGAACGGCGAGCTGCAGAATGCGCTGGAGCGGCTCAGGCAGATCGACGGCTTCAAGACCAAGTTCTTCGCCAATGTCAGCCACGAGCTGCGCACCCCCCTGGCCCTGATCCTCGGGCCGGTGGATCAGCTGCTCAAGGAGGAGTCGGCCCTGGGCGAGCGAGAGCGTTTCCGCCTCAAGACCATCAAGCACCACGCCCAGTCATTGCTGCAGCAGGTCAATGACCTGCTCGATCTGGCCCGCATCGACGCGGACCGGATGCCCATGGCCTATGTGTGCGCCAACCTCACCGCCATGGCCCAGGACATCGCCGCCAGCTTCGCGGAGGTTGCCGAGGAACGCTCGATCAAGCTCAGCGTGCGGGGCGAGAGCGAGCTGTATGCCGATGTGGACCGGGTCAAGTTCGTCCGGGTGCTGGTCAACCTGCTGGCCAATGCCTTCAAGTTCACCCCGGCCGGAGGGCGGATCAGCTGCACCCTGGAGCGCATCCAGAACGCCCGCTTCCTGGTCAGCGTGCAGGACACGGGGCCCGGCGTCGCCGACCTGATGAAACCGCAGATCTTCGACCGCTTCACCCAGGCCGAGGCCGGGCAGGGGACGATGGGCAGTGGCCTCGGCCTCAACATCGTCAAGGAGTTCGTCGAGCTCCACGGCGGCACCGTGGTGGTGGTGGACGCTCCCGGCGGCGGGGCGATCTTCCAGGTGGAGATCCCGATCCGGGCGCCCAATGGCGCCTTCGTGCGCGAATCCGCCGAGGACCCGCTGCTGCCCGCGGACTACAGCCACGGCGCCACCAGCGGACCGGACCTGCGCCTGCCGGCCAACCGGGCCGGGCGGCCGCGGGTGCTGGTGGTGGAGGACAACCCCGACCTGCGCCTGTTCCTCTTCGATGTGCTGATCGACGAGTACAACGTGAGCCTCGAGGAGGACGGCGCGGCCGCCCTGGCCTCGGCGCTGGCCGACCCGCCCGACCTGATCATCACCGACCTGATGATGCCGCGCTTCGACGGCGAACGCTTCATCCGTGCCCTGCGTGGCACGCCGGACTTCCCCCGGGTGCCGATCCTGGTCCTGTCGGCCCGCGCCGACGACGTGCTGCGCGAGACCCTGCTCGAGGCGCTGGTCCAGGACTACGTGACCAAACCCTTCTCACCCCAGGAGCTGCGGGCCCGGGTGCGCAACCTGGTGGCAGTGAAATGCACCGTGGACATCCTGCAGAAGGAGCTGAACTCCCAGGCGTCGGACATCTGCGAACTCACCAACGGCCTGGTGGACAGCCGCAAGACCCTGCAGAAGAGCCTGCTCGCCCTGCAGGTGTCCGAGCGCCGCTGGCTGGGCCTCTACGAGAACACCGCCGTGGGCATCGCCCTGGCCGACCGGGATGGCCGCATCCTCAGCGCCAACCCGGCCCTGCAGGAGATGCTGGGCTATTCGCGCAGCGAGATCCTCGGGGTCAACCTGATCGAGATCACCGAAGAGTCGCAGCGCTCCCGGACCGAGATCAACGTGCAGGATCTGTTCGACGGGGTACGCCCCAGCTACCAGATCCAGAAACGCTACGAGAAGAAGGGGGGCGGCTTCCTGTGGGCCAACGTCAGCGCCTCCCGCATCCCGGCGGTGGACCAGGAAGGGCCGATGCTGGCGGTGATCGTCGAGGACATCACCGCCAAGAAAGAAGGCGAGCAATCCCTGGCCGCCACCCGTTCGGAGCTGGCCCGGGTGTCGCGCTTCACCACCATGGGCGAACTGGTGGCGTCCATCGCCCACGAGGTGAATCAGCCGCTCTCCGCCGTCATCACCAACAGCGACGCAGCCCTGCGCTGGCTGTCGCTGGCGCAGCCCAACCACGACGAGGTGGTGGCGGCACTGCATCGGGTGAACCGGGACGCCACCCTGGCGGCGGGGGTGATCGCCCGCATCCGCAAGTTCCTGCGGGCGGGGGAGATCAAGCGGGAGCGCATCGCCGTGCCGCGCCTGCTGGATGAATTGCTGCTGATGCTGCAGACCCTGCTGCTCGATGCCGGCGTCGAGGTGGAACTCAGCCTGCCCGACGATCTGCCCGAGCTGCAGGCGGACGCGGTCCAGCTGCAGCAGGTCATCCTCAACCTGATCGTCAACGCCGCGGATGCGATGCGCGAGCAGCCGGGGGGCGCCCACACGCTGCGTATCGAGGTCAGGGAGGATGCTGCGGCGGGCATGCTCTTCGCCGTCCAGGATGACGGGCCGGGGGTGCCGGCGGCTGGGCGGGACAAGCTCTTCGACGCCTTCTTCTCGACCAAGCAGGACGGGCTGGGCATGGGCCTGGCGATCAGCCGCACCATCGTCGAGAACCACGGCGGGCGGCTCTGGCTGGATGCGGCGGTGCCGTCGGGCGCCCGCTTCGTCTTCAACATCCCGGCGGCCTGAGGGGAGGCGCACGTGAATACCGCCCTGGACACCGTGTTCGTCGTCGATGACGACCTCTCCATCCGCGAGGCCCTGAGCAGCCTGATCCGCTCGGTGGGCCTGCGCGTGGAGACCTTCCCGTCCGCCGCCGACTTCCTGCAGCATCCGCGCCCGGCGGGCAATGCCTGCCTGGTGCTGGACGTGCGCATGCCCGGCCTGTCGGGCCTCGACCTGCAGGCCGAGTTCGCCCGCAGTGGCGAGCCCATCCCGATCATCTTCATCACCGGCCATGGCGACATCCCCATGGCCGTGCGGGCCATGAAGGCCGGCGCGGTGGAATTCCTGTCCAAGCCCTTCCGCGACGAGGACCTGCTGGACGCCATCCGCCACGCCCTCGAGCAGGGCAGGGTGGCCCGCGACGAGGCCGACGAGCTCAGCGAGCTCAGGAGCAAGTACGACTCCCTGACCAGCCGGGAGCGGGAGGTCATCACCTTCATGATCGCCGGCGCCCTCAACAAGCAGGCAGCGGCCGAGCTCGGCGTGTCGGAGATGACCATCAAGGTCCACCGCCACAACATCATGCGCAAGATGAAGGTCCGCTCCCTGCCGGACCTGGTGCGGATGATGGAGCGGCTGGGAAGCTGAGCCCTTTCCGGGCCCAACGCCCGGGGCATTCATGTAGGGGCGGCTTCAGCCGCCCATCGTGCGTTGACCGACGTCCGCGGGCGGCTGAAGCCGCCCCTACACGGCCTCATTCCATTCTGGCGCAGCCCCTGCGCCTTTCCGCCCGCCATCCTTTTTGATGATCCTGTCTATTGACTCACTAACATCGTAGTGATGTAATCGCTAACATATTAGTGAGAACATCCCGGTTCATCACGCACACAGAGGAGAGACGAGACATGAAGACCACAATCAAGCTGTTTGCCGTGGCGGGCACCCTGGCGGCATCCGTATCGGTCCACGCTCAGGAGGTGACGCTCAAGATTGCCCACTTCCTGCCCTCTGCCGCGCCCACCCAGCAGCGTGTGCTGCAGCCCTGGTGTGACGAGCTGAAGAAGGACTCCGGCGGCCGCATCGCCTGCCAGTTCTTCCCCGCCATGCAGTTGGGCGGCACCCCGGCGCAACTGGCCGACCAGGTCAAGAACGGCGTGGCGGATGTGGTGTGGACCGGCCCCGGTTACTCCGCCGGCCGCTTCCCGGCCATCGAGGCCTTCGAACTGCCCTTCATGGTCACGGATGCCACCAGCTCCAGCAAGGCGCTGTGGAAGTTCTACCAGCAGCACGCCCAGCAGGAGTTCGCAGCCTACAAGGTGCTGGCCTTCCATACCGACGGCGGCCAGGCCGTGCACACCGCGAGCAAGCCCGTGGCCGGCCTGACCGGCTTCACCGGCCTCAAGCTCCGCACCTCCACCCGCGTCGGTGCCAAGACCCTGGCGGCCTTGGGCGGCTCGCCGGTGGCCATGCCGCCGGCCCAGGTGACCGAGGCCATCTCCAAGGGCGTGGTGGACGGCTCCCTCGGCGCCTGGGAGCTGGTCTTCCCGACCAAGCTCTCCGAGGTCACCAAGTTCCATTCCCAGCCGGCGGCAGGGGTGGCCTATCCCACCGCCACCGTGCTGACGGTGCTGATGAACAAGCAGAAGTACGACGCGCTGCCGGCCGATCTCAAGGCGGTGGTCGACAAGCACAGCGGCGAGGCCCTGGTGGCCAAGTTCGGTGCGGTGTTCGACGATGAGGCCGCCAAGGCCCGCAAGAAGGTCGGCGAGATCGGCAACAAACTCACCACCTTCAGCGCCGTCGAGGTCGCCGCCATGAAGCGCGCCACCGCCGGGGTGGAGGAGGAGTGGGCCAAGCAAGTCGGTGACAAGGGCCTGGACGGCAAGAAGCTGATCTCCGCCGCCCGCGAACTGACCGGCACCAACAAGTAAGCCGCCGGGCGAGGAGACAACAATCATGCATGATCCCATGGGGCTTCCCCACGAACTGGTGGAGCATGACCCGGTCGAGCACTGGCTGATCCTGGCCGGCAAGGCGATGGCGGTGTCGGGCGGGGTGCTCTTCGTCGCCCTCATCGGCATGTCTCTGGTGTCGATCATCGGCCGCAAGCTCGGCTTCGGCTCGGTGAACGGCGACATTGAGCTGATGCAGGCGGGCACGGCCGTGGCGGCCACCGCCTTCCTGCCCTACTGCACCCTGCTGGGCGAGCACATCAAGGTGGATTTCTTCACCGAAGGCATGCGCGACTCCCTGAAGCGACCCATCGACGGCGTGACCGAGATCCTGCTTGCCCTGGTCGCCTGGGCGCTGGCCTGGCGGACGATACTCTCCGCCATCTCGGCCCATGAGTCCCAGGAGGTCACCACCCTGGTGTCCCTGCCGGTGTGGATCCCCACCGCGCTGCTGGTGCCCGGGCTGGTGCTGATGGGCGTCTGCGCCCTGTACCGGGCCTATGCGTCCTTCCATCCGACCAAGAAGATCCCCGGAGCACACAAATGAGCGGTACCACCATCGGCCTCGTCGGCTTCGGCTGCCTGCTGTCCATGCTGGCCATCCGGGTGCACATCGCCATGGCGATGTTCGTCACCGGGGCGGGTATCTACATGGTCATGAACCACGGAGAGACCTCGGGCCTGCTGTACACCCTCAACAACCTGGTATATGCCCGGGTTTCCAACTACGACCTGGCGGTCATCCCGCTGTTCATCCTGATGGGGCAGTTCGCCACCCACGGCGGCCTGTCCAAGGCTTTGTTCAAGGCGGCCGGCACCCTCATCGGGCACTGGCGCGGCGGTCTGGCAATGGCCTCCACGGCGGCCTGCGCGGCCTTCGGGGCGATCTGCGGCTCGTCCCTGGCGACGGCCGCCACCATGGGCCAGGTGGCCCTGCCGGAACTGCGCAGCCATGGCTATTCCGGCCGCCTGGCCACCGCCACCCTGGCGGCCAGCGGTACCCTGGGCATCCTGATTCCGCCCTCGGTGCCCCTGGTGATCTACGCGGTGCTGACCCAGGAGTCCATCGGCAAGCTCTTCGTGGCCGCCGTGGTGCCGGGCATCATCGCCGCCCTGGGCTACCTGCTGGTCATCGCCCTGATCGTCCGCAAGGACCCGAAGGCCGGCCCGGCCGGTCAGAAGGTGCCCTTCGCCGAGATGATCCGCGCCCAGATCAACATCATCCCGGTGCTGCTGGTCTTCCTGGTGGTGATCGTTGGCATCTATGGCGGCTGGGCCAACCCCACCGAGGCGGCCTCCATCGGCGCCGCGGCCTGCGGCCTGATCGCGGTGGTTTCCGGCGGCCTGCGCACCCGTGGCTTCCTCGACAGCATCTACGGCACGGCCCACGCAACGGGCATGATCTTCATGGTGCTGATCGGTGCCGACCTGCTCAACTCCAGCCTGGCCCTGTCGCAGATGCCCGGCGAGCTGGCCGCCTGGGTGCGCGACAGCGGCATGCCGCCGCTGCTGGTGCTGGGCTCCATCCTGGTCATCTACATCCTGCTCGGTTGTGTGATGGACTCGCTGGCGATGATCCTGCTGACCATCCCCATCTTCTATCCGATGATCATGGGCCTGGACTTCTTCGGCATGAGCCCGGAGGACAAGTCGGTGTGGTTCGGCATCCTGGCCCTGATGGTGGTCGAGATCGGCCTGGTCCACCCGCCGGTGGGGATGAACCTCTACGTCATCAACAAGCTGGCCAAGGATGTGCCGATGAAGGAGACCGCCCTCGGCGTGATGCCCTTCCTGGCCTCCGACTTCCTGCGCATCATCGCCCTGGTCTTCCTGCCGGGCATGTGCCTGGGGCTGGTGCATTTCCTGGGCTGATCGTCTGGATGTCGTGTTGCAGGCCGGCCGCCTCCCGGAGGGAGGTGGCCGGCCTTTTTCCATCGACGGGCGGCCTCGGGTAGGATGCGCGGAGTCGCCGCCGGACGTCCGCCAAGAGATGCCGCGGTCCGCATGGACAGGAGGAGCGCCGCCATGATCACCGATACCCCCAGCCAGCTAGCCCTGCCAAGGCCTGCCTCGCCGCACGCCCGGGGCGGGCTGGTGGTCACCTCTCCCAGCGCCTGGCTCGATGCGGTCAGCCAGGGTTTCCTGCCGCTGGATGTCGAGCATGTCCGGGGCAGCGATTTCTGGGGCCGCATCGAAAGCCGCGACTTGGGCAGCTCCCGTGTCGCCTTGGTCAGCAGCCAGGCCCATGCGGTGCGACGCACCGAGGCACAGGCGGCACGCTCCGAGCAGAACCACCTCAAGGCCCTCTGGCTCACCAGCGGGCGTTGCGAGGTGGAGCAGGGGGGCAACCGCTCCGTGCTGGATGCCGGGCAATGGGCGGTGTACGAGACAGGCCGTCCCTACTCCATCCGCTTTGCCGACGACTCCCGCTTTGCCGTGGCCCTGCTGCCCATCGAGGTGTGTGCCGACTGGTGCGCCTTCGGCCAGCAGCTGTGCGCCCGGGCCTTCGAGGCCGACCCCGCTTCCCGGGCGGCCTTTCATACCCTGCTGTCGACCTTCGAGTCTGTCTATGTCGCCGGCGAGGCTGGTTTCGATGCGGTCGGGCGGGCCATGGCCATGCTGCTGTCCGACTCCCTGACCACCCGAGCTGGCGCGCTGCAGCCTCTCGACCGCGCCGACCGGCGGTTGCGGGACGCCCGGCGCATCGTGGCGGAACGCCTGGATGATCCGGCCCTCGGCCCTCGGGAGCTGGCCGAGGCCATGCACCTGTCGCTGCGCTCGGTGTTTGCCCTGTTCCGTCAGCTCGGCACCACGCCGGCGGGCTACATCCAGGATGCCCGGCTCGAACGCTGCAAGGCTGAGCTGGCTGATCCCGCCCGGCGTCGACGCAGCATCACCGAGATCGCCCTGGCCCACGGCTTTGCCGACAGTGCCCACTTCAGCCGCTTGTTCAAGGCCCGTTTCGGCGAGACCCCCAGCGCCTGGCGCCAGCGTTCGGGCTGACCCCGCGCAGATCCGCTCTGCACTCTCCTCCTGTTGTTTGTGCACTGGGATGCAAGCCCGCGGCTGCCTCGCCGCGCACACTGCTGACCAACCCCCGGATGAGCCGGGCGCTTTGCGAATCCCGCCGACAGGAGTCTCCCCATGCAGACCTTCAACATGATCATCGATGGCGCCCCGGTCCAGTCCGGCAGTGTCATTGAAGTCGTCAACCCGGCCACCGGCCAGCCCTTTGCCAGCGTCGCCGCCGGCGACACCCGCCACGTAGACCAGGCCGTGGCTGCCGCCCGTGCCGCCTTCCCGGCATGGAGTGCCCTGCCTGACGCCGAGCGCCGCGCCTACGTGATGCGCCTGGCCGACCTGCTCGAGGCCAACATGCCCGAGTTCATGGCGCTGGTCACCCAGGAGACCGGCAAGCCCATGGGCGGCCTCAACAACGTGGGCTCCGGCATGGAGGTGGGTGGCGCCATCGCCTGGACCCGGGTCACCGCCAGCCTCGACATCCCGGTGGACGTGATCCAGGACAACGCCGATGCGCGCATCGAGGTGCATCGCAAGCCGCTGGGCGTGGTGGGCTCCATCACCCCCTGGAACTGGCCGCTGATGATCTGCATCTGGCACATCATGCCGGCCCTGCGGGCGGGTAACACGGTGGTGCTCAAGCCGGCCTCCCTGACCCCGGTGGCGACCCTGCGCTTCGTCGAGCTGGCCAGCACCGTGCTGCCCAAGGGCGTACTCAATGTGGTCACCGGCGAGGCCGAGGTGGGGTCGGCGATGTCCGCCCACCCGGGCATCGCCAAAATGGTGTTCACCGGCTCGACCCCCACCGGCCGCCACATCATGCAGAACGCCGCATCGACCCTGAAGCGGCTCACCCTGGAACTGGGTGGCAACGATGCGGGCATCGTCCTGCCCGATGTGGACCCCAAGGCCATCGCCGCCAAGCTCTTCGGCGTGGCCTTCCACAACAACGGGCAGACCTGCGCCTGTCTCAAGCGCCTGTATGTGCCGGATGCCCTGTACGAAGACATCTGCACCGAGCTGGCCCGCCTCGCCCGGGAGGTCAAGGTCGGCGACGGCCTCGACCCGGCCACCCAGCTGGGCCCGATCCAGAATGCCGCCCAGCGGCAGCGGGTCGCCAGCCTGGTGGAGGATGCCCGGGAGAAGGGCGCCCGCATCCTGGCCGGCGGCCATGCCATCGAAGGAGATGGCTTCTTCTACGCGCCCACCATCATCGCCGATGCCCGCCCCGGCATGCGGGTGGTGGATGAGGAGCAGTTCGGCCCCGCGCTGCCGGTGATCCGCTACACCGATCTGGACGACGCCATCGCCCAGGCCAACGCCAGCGACAACGGCCTCGGTGGCTCCATCTGGACGTCCCGCCCGGCCGAGGCCGCCGCGCTGGCCCTGCGCCTCGAATGCGGCAGCGTGTGGATCAATGAGCACGGCGCCATCCAGCCCGACGCCCCCTTCGGTGGCGTCAAGCAGTCGGGTGTCGGCGTCGAGTTCGGCATGTATGGTCTGGAGGAGTACCTGTCCCTCCAGACGGTGAAGATCATGAAGGGCTGAGCAGCCGCCATCGGATCGTCTTTCCCTGTGCCGGGGTGCCTCCCGGACATTTGCCCGGCCATCGATGGATGACCGGGCATTTTTTATTTTTGGCGGGATACTGGAAACTACTCTTGCACATTGAGCCCGTTCTGGGAAAATCCTGATCCGGAATTGCCCTTAATTTCCGATCATAAAAAAATAGAGACCCGGGGGTTGGTGATGCGCAACCAGATTCAGACCCGTGATTTCGATCTGGCCGTCGATGCGGTCCGCGAAGTCTATTGCCCTCACCAATTGCGCCTGGGGCGGCGGGCGGCGGGGCTGAATACCTGCCTGTCGGTTACCGGGGCGGACAAGTGGCCGGTGGTGCAATTGCGCTATGGCGCCGAGGTCAAGGTGGATGCGGGCAATTTTCGCGATCTTTTCCTGGTCATGCGGGGCCGCTCCGGCGCGGCCCGGGTCCGCCAGGGCCTGGCGGAGTCCGCCTGGGGCGCGGGGCAGACCATGGTCGTGTCGGCCAACCAGGCCACCACCTTCGATTTCGATGCGGAGTTCTCCCAGACCAGTCTGCGCTTCGACCGGGAACGCCTCGAAAGCCTGTGCAGCCGCTGGCTCGGGCGCCCCCTGGATGACGACCTGCGCTTCGATCTGGCGCCGTTCCCGGCCCATCTCGAAGCCACCTGGAGCGCCCTGCTGCAACTCATCGAGAGTGGCTCCGAGGCCTTGCCGGCACCGGCCGCCGCGTCGCTCGAGGAGTTCGTGCTCACCACCGTGCTGCGCGGCGTGCCCCACAATTTCAGCACCGAACTCGAGCGACCCCAGGCGCGCCTGCCCTCGCGCCTGATCCGCCGGGCCGAGGAGTATGTTCGTGAAAGTCTGGCCAGCGTGCAATCGGGGGCGGCCGGCTTTTCGATTTCCGAAATGGCCGCCCATTTGGGCGTAGGCGTGCGCACCCTGGAAATTGCATTCCAGGAATGGTGCGGCATGACCCCGTCGGCCTATTTGCGGGAATTACGCCTGAAAAGGGTGAGGGAATTCCTGCAAAAAGCCGGAGAGGGCGATTCGGTCACCGATATCGCCCTCTCCAATGGCTTTTTCCATCTGGGCCGATTTGCCCGCTATTACCGCGAGCGTTTCGGTGAAAGCCCCTCCGCGACGCTCATCAATGCCCAGCGGGCGCGTCGCGGCGGGAGCCGCTAGGGCGGGCGGTCAGGCCTTCAGGATCTCGGCCATCCGCTCGCCGATCAGCACACAGGGCGCCATCGTATTGCCGGTGGTCACCCGCGGCATGATCGAGCCGTCGGCGATGCGCAGCCCCTCGATGCCATAGACCTTCAGGTTTGCGTCGACAACCGACATGCTGTCGCGGCCCATCTTGGCCGTGCAGGTCTGGTGGAAGTAGGACACCGCGCCGTTGCGGATGAACTCGTCCAGTGCCTCGCCCTTGATCGGGCCCGGCAGCACCTCCCGTTTCACGAAGGGCTTCATGGCGGCCGAGTTGCCCAGCTCACGGCAGATCTCCACGCCCTTGCGCAGCGCCTTCACGTCGTCTGGGTGCTGCAGGGTGTTGGCATGGATCTCCACCAGGGCCCGCGGATCGGCGGAGGTGAGGCGCAGGAAGCCACGACTCTTGGGGCGCACGATGCCCGGGTTGATCACCCAGCCGCCGGGTACGGCCTGCTTGCTGAAGACCTCCGAGGTGTAGGGCACTTCGATCTGGAAGGGCTGAAGGTCCGGCGTGTCGAGGCTCGGGTCGCTCTTCCAGAAGAAGGTGGCTTCGGCCGAGTTGTTGCGGGCGGGGAGGGGCTCCCGCGCTTCCCACATGCAGCCGCCGATCATCGTGTGATCCTGGAAGTTCTGGCCCACGCCCGGCAGGTGCATCACCGTGGCAATCCCCAGGCGGGTCAGTTCGGCCTGATCACCGATGCCTGACAGCATCAGGATCTTTGGGGTGTGGATGGCGCCGGTGCTGAGGATCACCTCCCGGTCCACCATGATCTTGCGCACCTGACCATCCCATTCGAACTCCACCCCCCGGGCGCGCTTGCCGTCCATCACCAGGCGATGAACGAGGGCCCGGGTCAGCACCGTGATGTTGGGCTGGTTCAAGATGGGGTGGAGATAGTCCGTCGGAATGTTCAGGCGCCGGTTGTCGCGCAGCCGGACGTTGGCCACCGAGCAGCCGCCGTCGCCTTCCATGATCGCGCCGTTGTGGTCGGCAACGCCGGGGATGCCGATCGACGTGGCGGCTTCGACCATGGCCGGGGCCAGCGGGCTGGGGTTGGGCGCCGGCTGGATGTAGAGCAGGCCGCCCTTGCCGCGGCGGGTGGGGTCGGGGGCGCCCTGCCAGTCCTCGATCCGCTTGTAGATCTCGAGGGCGTGGGCGTAGCCCCAGGAAGCGTCGCCGGCCTCGCGGGCCCACATCTCGAAGTCGTTCTTGTGGCCACGGGCCCAGATCATCGCGTTGATGCTGGAGCCGCCGCCGAGGGCCTTGCCCATCGGCGACAGGATGGTCCGGTTGTTGATGCTGGGAGAGGGCTGAACCTTGTAGCCCCAGTCGAAGGGGCCACCGATATTGGTGTACCACACGGCCGGGTTGAGGATGCTCGGGGCGTCGTCGGTGCCGCCGGCTTCCAGCAGCAGGACGCGGACCTGGGGGTCCTCGGCCAGCCGCCGGGCCACGACCGATCCCGATGAACCGGCACCGCAGACGATGTAGTCGTAGTGGGTGCGCAAGGCTTCGCGCAGGGCCTTCTGGTTGTCGGCAATGGCGAAGGCCTGGTCCACCTTGAGGGTGGCGGCGGCGAGGCCGAGGCCCAGGGCGGTGGCCTGGCGGATGAAGCCGCGGCGGTCCACGCGGCCGCTCATGGCCAGGGCCTCGAGCCGGTCGAGGCGGTCGCCGGCCTCGAGGGTCGGGGGAATGTCGTTGTTGTCGCGCATTGGAGGTCTCCTTCCTGGTTCTTTGGGGTGCCGCCCCTCGGGCGTGCGGTGAGGAGTGTCGGCCAGCGACCTGTGACCCGGATATCCGCTATCCGAATCGCTGTCCGCATCGCGAATCGCCTTGTCCGCCTGGCGCAGTTCGCTGCGGATTGCGGATAGGCGCGCGGACTTCGGATAGCTGGCCGGCATGGCCCGCCACCACCATCCGGCCAACCCCGATCCAACGGGGCCCACCACCCAGAAAGAGGAGATCCCCATCATGAGTACCGCCCACGACCTGTCCCTGCAAAGCCGCTACGGGGCCTTTATCGACAACGTCTTCCAGCCGGTGACCGGTGAGGTCTTTCCGGCTGTCGGTGCTGCCACCGGCGAGCATCTGGCCGACATCGCCCGCTGCGGCGCTGCCGAAGTGGACGCCGCGGTGCAGGCAGCCCGGCGCGCCCTGCCGGGCTGGAAGGCCCTGCAGCCGGAGGAGCGCTCCGCCATGCTGCTGGCCCTGGCCGATGCGCTGGCCGCCGACGGCGACCGGCTGGCCCGGGTGGATGCCGTGGATATTGGCCGCCGCCTGTGGGAGACGTCGAAGGACCACGCCATCGCCGTCGCCCAGTATCGCTACTTTGCCGCTGCGGTGATCACCCACGAGGGTTTCGGCCGGCCCATCCCCAATGGCTACCTGGTGGCCAAGCGCGAGCCCTACGGCGTATGCGGGCAGATCATCCCGTGGAACGTGCCGGCCATCATGGCCGCCTTCAAGATCGCCCCGGCGGTTGCGGCGGGCAACACGGTGGTGCTCAAGCCGGATGAGAACGCCTCCCTGAGCACCCTCGAGCTATGCCGCCATGTGGCGAAGATCTTCCCGCCGGGCGTCATCAATGTGGTGCCGGGCCATGGCGATGAAGCCGGCGCGGCCCTCACCGCCCATCCGGACGTGGCCAAGCTGTCCTTCACCGGCAGCCCGGAGGTCGGCCGCATCATCGCCGCGGCCGGTGCTCGCCGGCTGGTGCCGGCCTCCCTGGAACTGGGTGGCAAGAGCCCCAACATCGTGTTTCCGGACATCGACGACCTGGACGCGGTGGTGGACAACGCCATGTTCGCCACCTTGTACTGCAACGGCCAGTCCTGCCTGGCCGGTACCCGCCTGTTCGTGCACGACGCGATCTACGGGCAGTTCATCGACCGGCTGGTGGCCGGTATGGAGCGGGTCCGCGTCGGCGGGCCGCTGGCCCCCGAGACCACCTTGTCGAGCCTAGTGTCGGCCGAGCAGGGGCGGCGGGTCATGGACTACATCGGGATAGGCAAAGCCGAAGGGGCCAGGCTGCTGTGCGGCGGCAAGCGCGTGGTGGTGGATGGCAACGAGGCCGGCCACTTCATCGCTCCGACGGTGTTCGAGGCCACCAGCACGATGCGCATCGCCCAGGAGGAGATCTTCGGCCCGGTGCTCTCGGTGATCCGCTGGAGCGACTACGAGGACATGCTGAGCCAGGCCAACGGCGTGCGCTATGGCCTCGCCGCCGGCCTGTACACCACCAACCTGGCCAAGGCGCTGGAGACCGCCGACCGCCTGGAGGCGGGCTCGGTGTGGATCAACAGCTATTTCAACCTGGCCAGTGGCTCGCCCTTCGGTGGCTTCAAGGAGAGCGGCATCGGCAGCGAGTACTGCCGCGAGACCCTCAACATGTACACCCACCTCAAGGCCATCACCTTGCAGAACCGCCCGGGCCCGGCATGGTTCGCCCCGGCTGCCTGAAGCGCCCGTCCTCACGCCACCACGATTCCAACGGAGACAGACATGAACAAGCATTTCCTGCTGGCCGCGGCGCTGGCCGGCACCGCCGCGTCCGCCCAGGCCGACATCAAGCCCGATGCCGGCGACTACCAGGCCGCACCGCCGGGCACCCGGCTTGGCCTGCTGTACATGCAGCATCACACGGCCGACACGCTCAAGGCGGGTGGGCGCAAGGTGTCGTCCGAACTCGGGCTGACCCTCGACCTGGCCCTGCTGCGCTATGTGCATTTCACCAAGTGGGGCGACTACATCGTCGACCCTCAGATCATCGTGCCGGTGGGCCGCCAGAGGATCGGTCTGGCCGACAAGGAGACCTCGGGCATCGGCGACATCCTCTTCGGCGGTACTTTGTGGACCATCGCCGACTTCGAGAAGGGTGAGCATCTGGGCTGGACGGTGATGGTCACGGCGCCCACCGGCAGCGACAAGAACCAGGGCTTCGCCCTGAGCAACAACCGCTGGGCCACCGATCTGCAGGTGGGCTACGTGCGCCGCTTCGCCCCGAAGTGGTCGGTGGATGTGATCGGCGAGACCGAGTTCTACCAGGACCAGAGAGACACCGGGGCCCGTCGCGATCCGCTACTGCAGGCCCACACCCACCTGCGCTATCACGTCTCCGACGCCAGTCACCTGAGCCTGTCCTACCGGCACAGTTGGGGCGCCAAGGACACCCTGAACGGCGTCACCCTGGCCGACAGCCGCAACAACGGTAACGTGACACTCTCGGCGGCGAGCTTCCTGACCCCCCAGTGGCAGCTCATCGTGCAGTACAGTCACGACACTCAGGTTCAGGAC
This sequence comes from uncultured Zoogloea sp., assembly GCA_937967645.1. GTDB lineage: Bacteria > Pseudomonadota > Gammaproteobacteria > Burkholderiales > Rhodocyclaceae > Zoogloea. Next base: position 585 of record CALBTT010000184.1, on the reverse strand, counting down.
GGTCCGGTGACGCGGGGTATCCAGACCCGTTTGCTGAAGGTGTTCTGAGCCACCCAGGCACGCAGGGGTGAGCCCCGGCATCTCCCGAGGTCATCGGGGATGCCGGGGTTTTTTGCGTTGACTGGAGCCAACCGGGCCGTGCTCCGTATCGGCTTGCCATTTCTGGCTATTGACTTACTAATATCGTAGTGATCAAATTACTACTATGTTAGTGAATAGGTCCGGCTCATGATGTGCCTGATGGCGCGAAGAGCCGCAGAATCAGATTCCCGCACCCGGCGGTCGTCTCGCGGACGGCGCCGAACAGCCTAGGAGAGAGTGGTGGAAGCTCACAAGCCCGCAGTCAGCGGAGCGGTTTACGGCGTCATCCTGAATGATGCTGACAGCCTCGAACGGATGGGGGCGGCCCTGGCCGATGCGCCTTACAAGGGCGCACCGAAGGCGCCCGTCCTGTACATCAAGCCGGCCGGCACCCTGGTGGGCAGTGGCGCCGTGGTGCGCCTGCCGGCCGGCGAGTCCGCCGTCGAGGTGGGCGCCACGGTCGGCATCGTGTTCGGCCAGGGCGCGGCCCTCCTGGCCGCGGAG
>CALBTT010000183.1 GCA_937967645.1 uncultured Zoogloea sp. | reverse complement strand
CCCACCGGATTTGAGTTCTCGCACCGATTGATTCAAATCCGGCACCCCGGATCTCGATTCCGAGGCGCCAGATCTCAAATCCGCAGCACCAGATCTCAAATCCACAGCGCTGGATCTCAAATCCTGACCCGCGGATTTGAGTTAACCGCTGCCGGTATCGATGCCGGCCCGCTGCTTTCAGCCTCGCCGGACCCGGATGGTGTAGGCGCCGGTGCCTGCAGCGTCGAAATGGCGGACCTGGGCGTAGTAGGTGCCGGCGGTCAGGCTGGCGGCGATGCGGGCGTTGCTGCCGAGGCCGCTGTCGTCGTCGGTGGCGATGAGGTTGGTGGTGCTGTCGGGGCCGAACAGCTTCATCACCACGTCGGTGGAGCCCTGGGTGTCGATGATGTGCTTGCCCGGGGTGGTGACGACGAACTGGTAGAGATCCTGTTCGCCGGCCTTGCCAATGCTGGCCGGGGTGCGGCGGGCTGCGCCGACTTTGAGGACGGTGGCGGTCTCCAGGCTGGGACCGCTGCGGGGATACATCTTGGCGCCGGAGATGAAGAGCTTGTCGAGGGACGACAGCACGTCATTGGCCCTGGTGGCGATGCCGTTGGTGGTCCAGGTGGCGGGGAAGAAGTACAGCATGATCGAGTCGGGGTCGAAGTCGGTGCCATTGACCTGGTCCGCGCTGTACTTGGCGAGGACGTTGTGGCGGATGGTGGCTTCGTCCCAGAAGTTCGGGCTGCCAGCGAGCTCCTTGAGCACCACTTTTTCGTTCCAGCTGATGCCACCGAAGGGGCTCTGGTGTTCGTGGGCCAGGCCGATGGCGTGCCCGAACTCGTGGGCTGCGGTGCCGCCGTCGAGGAAGCCCAGGTTCATGGTGGGCTGGTTGAGGGGGATGCTGCGGCAGTCGGTGCCGATGTAGGACCAGGCGCCGTCAGAAGGGTCGAAGGTGATGCGGATCTCAGCGTCGGGGGCGTCGTTGAAGTCGAACTTCAGGTTCGCCACGGCCGACCACCAGCCGGCCTGGGTGATGGCGGTGTTGCGCTGGGCCTGGGTGCCGCCGATGAAGCGCACCCGCAGGGTGGAGCCGTTGTTCCAGGTCTTGCCCCGGGGGGATATGGCACGTACCCGCCCGGCGGGGCCGGCCATGGTTTCCTGGTGGCGCATCATCTCGGCCGGCAGGATCCGGTCGATGCAGACTTTCGGTCTTGTTGTCATGGCGGATCTCCTCGAGCTGAGCACGGCAGGCATGCAAGTGCCATTCGTTTATAGCTCCTGCCGGGCGCTGTCGCCACGGAACTCGGCCCGGGGTCAGGCACCGCCCTCCGTGGAGGGGAGCCAGCGCAACAGCGCGGCAAACAGCAGGTCCGGATCCACCGGTTTGGCGACGAAGTCGTTCATGCCTGCCGCAATGCAGTGCTCCCGATCTTCGGCGAAGGCGTTGGCGGTCATGGCGAGGATGGGGAGATGCGCCAGGCCGGGCAGCGTGCGGATCCGGCGGGTGGCTTCGAGCCCGTCCATCACTGGCATCTGCATGTCCATCAGGACCACGTCGAAGCGCTCGTGCTCCAGCTTCCGGAGCGCTTCCGCGCCGTTTTCGGCGACCACCACATGCAGCCCGACGTCCTCCAGAAGGGCCAGCGCGACTTCCTGGTTGACCGGGTTGTCTTCGCACAGCAGTACGCGGCGGCCGGCGTGGTTCCGGCGCAAGGTGCCCTCCGGGTCGCCTTCTTCGGTGGATGGGCTGGCGGTTTGCTCGGCCAGGCTGCCGTTGCGTTCCAGTCTGACGCTGAGCCAGAACACGCTGCCCTCGCCGGGGCGGCTGCTGACGCCGGCTTCGCCGCCCATCATCTCGGCCAGGCGGCGGGTGATGGCCAGGCCCAGGCCGGTACCGCCGTAATGGCGGGTCGTGGAATTGTCGGCCTGCTCGAAGGCCATGAAGAGGCGTTCGGTGACGGCGCTGTCGATGCCGATCCCGGTGTCGCAGACCTCGAAGCGCAGGCTCAGGTGGGTGTCCGTCTGCGCCAGGGGCCGGCAGCGCAGGGTGACGGAGCCCGTGCTGGTGAACTTGACCGCGTTGCCCAGGTAGTTGATCAGGGCCTGGTTGAGACGGGTCGGATCTCCCCGCAGGCTGCCCAGCGGGGTGTCCGGGCGTTCGACGATCAGGGCCAGGCCCTTGGCTTCGGCGCGGTCGTGGATCAGGGCGGCGGCGCGCTCCATGAGGCGTACCGGATCGAAGGCGATGTGCTCCAGTTCGATCTTGCCGGCTTCGATCTTGGAGATGTCGAGCACGTCGTTGATGACCGCCAGCAGGTGGTCGGCGGATTCGCGGATGCGGGCCAGCTTGTCCAGCTGCGCGCTGTCGCGGGTGGCGCGCTGGAGCATGTGGGTGAGTCCGACGATGGCGTTCATCGGCGTGCGGATCTCGTGGCTCATGTTGGCCAGGAAGGCGCTCTTGGACTGGCTGGCGACCTCAGCGGCCTGCTTGGCGGCGGCCAGCTCGGCGGTGCGGGTGGCGACCAGCTCCTCGAGGTGGTGGCGGTGGCGGTCGAGCTCTTCGGCCAGGCGGCGCTTTTCGGTGATGTCCTGCTTGACCCCGAGGTAGTGGGTGATGGAGCCGTCCGGCTGGCGGATGGGGGAGATCTGGACCTGCTCGTAGTAGATCTCGCCGTTCTTGCGCCGGTTGATGAACTGCCCCGCCCAGGTCTGGCCCGCCACCAGGCCGCGCCACATGCTGGTGTAGGTCTCGGCTGGGGTCTGGCCGGACTGGAGCAGGCGGGAGTTGCTGCCGATGAGTTCGTCGCGCTGGTAGCCGCTGATCGAGACGAAGGCTTCGTTCACATACTCGATGTTGCCGCGCAGGTCGGTGATGACGACGGCCTCGGGGCTCTGCTCGACGGCCTGGGACAACTTGCGCAGCTTGGTTTCGGCCAGTTGCTGGTCTTCCAGCATGCTGAGCAGGGTCAGACGCATGGTGTCGGCCTGGGCCAGCAGCTGTTCGGCTTCGGCGCGGGATGCCTGCATGGCCTGCTGGGCGGCGATCCGGTCGCTGACCTTGCGGGCCAGCAGCATGAAGTGGCGCGGCTGTGCCATGCCGGGCTTGAGGGTGGCGGACAGTTCGTACCACTCGGCTTGCCCCTCGACCGGGACCTGGATCACCTGGCCCCGGGTGCTGCCGTGCTCCGCGGCGGCCTGCAGGCTTTCCAGGGCGGTGGCGGCGGCATCGGCCGGCAGCACGTCGGCAAAGCGGCGGCCGGTGAGAGGCCGGCGCGGCGGGATCAGGGGGTCGGGGGCGCTGGCCCACTGCTTGAGGATGAGACCGGTCTCATCCACCTCGAACAGCAGGTCCGGGATGGCGTGGAGGGTGGCCTCGAGTTCGAGGGTGTGGAGGCGGACCCGGCGTCGCAGCTGCAGGTTCCAGAGCAGCAACAGCAGGCCTGCGATGGCCACGCCGAGGCTCACGCCGGCCACATAGCCGCCCCAGCCCGGCATGTCGAGGGGCCGGCCCATCCATTTTTCCTGAATAGCCGCATAGTCCCTGGCCGGGATGGCCTTGAAGCCGTCATCGATGCGGGAGAGGAGTTCGGCCTGCCCCTTGTGGACGGCTCGGTGGAACTGCCCCTGGTAGAGGGTGAAGGCTTCGCGGAAGTCCTTGTCGACGCCGTTGCGGGCCATCAGGAAGTGGGCCGGCGGCGCATCCAGGCAGAAGATCCGAACGTCACCGGCTACCGCGGCCTCGATCAGGGCCTCGTAGCTGGGGTAGCTGTCGGTGCGCCGGACTCCGGCTTCCTGCAGGCGGTCGGTGCAGGCGTCCCCCTGCTTGACCCCGACCGCGAAGGCTTTCAGTGTCGCCACGCTGTCGATGCCCTGGATGCTCTTGTGCACCAGGATGGGGACTTTCAGGTCGGCGTAGGGCGGCGTGAAGTCCATCAAGGCCTCGCGCATCGGCGTCCGGAAGATCGTGTCGATCACATCGGCCTCGCCGTTGCCGAAGCGCTGCAGGGCCTGGGACCAGTCGGTCGGGCGCAGTTCCGCCTGGATGCCGCTGCGGGCCGACCACAGGGCCCACAGGTCGATCAGGTAGCCCTTGAGCTGGCCGTCGGTGTCGCGGAAGACATACGGCGGATAGTTGTCGTCCATGACGACCACGATGCGTGCAGGCACCTCGGCGGCCAGCCCTGCCGTTGCCAACGCCAGTCCGAGCAGCCCGCCCGCCAGCCAGCGCCGGATGATGCGCAGCGTCATGGGTGCTCTCCGGCCGAATCGACGCTGAGGTAGCGCGGTGGTTCGCCGAGGCGGGCGTGCAGGGCATTGACCTCTCGCTTGAGCTCGAGCACGCGGCCTTCCCGGCCGAGCATCACCTGCTGCCAGCGGCGCAGCTCATCCAGCTGGGCGTGCAGGCGCTCTTCGGCCCGCTCCAGCCCGCGGTGGGTCTGGCGCAGCTCGTTCTCCCGGCCGGCGCGCTCCAGGGCCACCGCAGCCAGGGCTACCGCGGCGTCCGCATACTGGCGCAGGGGCGTGTCGAGAGCGGGCGCGGCATCCTGCCGGCACAGCGCGAACAGGCCGAGGAGCGGTCCCTCGCGGGAAACCACGGGAAAGGTCCAGCAGGCGAGGTGGGCGCTATCCGGTCCGGCCGGGAGGCGGACCTGCCGGGTCTCAGCTTGACCGGGGAGGGAGGCCTGCGCCGTCTCCAGCACGGATTGCAGCGGCGCAGCCAGAGTGTGCCCGGCGCCGTGGCGCAGGGCATGCCCGTCCTTGTCCACGATCAGGGCGGTGCAGTGGATGCTGGCATCCCGGGTTTCGATCTGGCGGCAGCAGTCCTCAAGTATCTCGGTGGCTGGCACCCCGAGGGAGATGCGTCGCAGCACCGCGTTGCTGAACTCCAGCAGCTGCTGCTGTTCCCGGTGCTCGGTGACATCGAAGAAGGTGGCCAGCAGGTGGTCGCCGAGGGCCACGCCGGAGATCTCGATGATCCGGTTGCTGCCGTCCTTGCAGCGGACCGTGTATTCGCTCGGGCGGATCACGTGATTGGTGGCGAGGGCCGTGCGCACGGCGTCGTCCCAGCTCTGACTTACCCGGGCCCGATAGGCCGGGTCAGGGTAGGCCAGGGTCCACCAGCTTTCCAGGTCGGGCGCTTCGGCCATCGTGTAGCCGAAGGTCGTCGTGAATTGCCTGTTCATGAAGACCGCCCGGCCATCGGCGTCGAGCAGGCTGATGGGCAAGGGCAGGCTCTCGATCAGCTGCCGGAAGCGGGACTCGCTCTTGCGCAGGGCCGCTTCGGATGCCTTCTGGGCGTCGATGTCCACGGCAACGCCCGCCGAGCGCAAGGGTTTCCCCGCGTCATCCCGCTCCACCACCCGTCCGCGTACGCTCAGCCAGCGCAGCTGGCCGCCGCCACCGCGGGCCTGGTAATCCACGGCGAAGCGTGCCTCCGAGCCGGCCAGGGTCCCCCTGAAGGCTTGCCCGACCCGCTCGCGTGCCGCCGGATCGAGGCGCAGCAGGGCCTGCTCCAGCGGCTCATGGATCTCGCTGCCGGAGAGTCCGAGCACCTGGGCCAGCCCCCGGCTGCGGCTGAGCATGTCGTCCCGGTGGTCGTACTCCCAGGTGCCTACGCCGGTGGTCTCGAGCACTACCTCGAGGGTGTTCTCGAGCCGGTTGCGGCTCTCTTCCATCATCACCACACCGAGCCGTTCGAGCATGCGGTGCTGGCTGATCACCGCCAGCATCTGCCCTCTCTCGTCCAGCACCACCAGGTGGCGCAGCCGGGCCTCGCCCATGCGCCGGGCGGCTTCGGCGACGGTGATGTCGGGGCCGACGGTGTAGAGGGGGTGGGACATGACTTCGCCGATGGTCAGCCGCTCCGGGCTTACCTGACGGGCCATCAGGCGGGGTACATCCCTCTCGGTGAGGATGCCTTCGGCGCGGCCGTCGCGGCCGATCACCAGGTGGTCGCGGCGGGTGGAGGCCATGATCTCGAGAGACCGCGCCAGGGGTTGTTCCGGCGGCACCATGTCGGGCGAAGGGTCCATGACGGCCCCCAGGCAGTGGATCGCCTTGAACAAGTCGTGGCCGAGATGGCGCCGGAAGTCCGTTTCGCTGGCCACGCCGCGCAGCTTGCCCGATTCATCCACCAGCACGAGGTGGCGGACCGCCCGATTGGCCAGCAGGGACTGGGCCGACGAGAAGTCCATGTCTTCGCGCACCGTGAGCAGGGGAGCGCTCATGACGCTGCGCACCGGCTTGTCCTCCGCGTAGCCTGCGCAGACGAGGCGCAGCAGATCCCGCTCCGTGATGATGCCCACCGGCCTGTCTCCGCCTTCGGTGACCACCAGGCAGGAGACCTGCGCATCGACGAACAACTGGATGGCGTTGCGCAGGGGCAGATCCGGCACGACGGTGAGGACGGCGGAGGTGGCGATGTCGCGGAGCCGGAGTTCGGAGGCTGGGTTCATGCTGTTCTCGGGGCTGGCAGAAGGCGTCAGGGTGGCCCAGGGGCCGCTTTCTGGGCGAAAGATACTGCCTTTGCGGCGAGAATGCTCGCTTGGTCAGGTGCCGCGGCGCGGGGCCCTTCCGGGAGCCTCATGCCGTTGGCGTGTCAGCGGGGTGTCACGGTGTGGCGAGGGCCGCGCGGACTGATTTCCAGTCGATGCCAATGGGTTGGGCGGGCGTCCCGGGACGCCCGGCGAGCGCTGTCCGCAGTGCTTCGATCCGCTCCGCAGGGGCCGGATGGGTGGAGAACAGGACGGGCGGGCGCAGCGTGCCAGCCGCCTCCTGCCGGGACAGGGTCTCGAAGAAGGCCGGCAGCCCCTGCGGGTCGATGCCGGTCTCGATGAGGCGGTCGAGGGCGCGCAGGTCGGCTTCACGCTCGGCATCGCGGGAGAATTTGAGCTCCCCCAGCTGGGCGGCCCAGCCGCTCAGGCTGGCATAGTCACCCAGAACGGCGGCCATGATGAGGCGCAGGCCGGCCGAGCGGGCCACCTGCTGCAGGCCGTGGCGCAACTCCACATGGGCGATCTCGTGGGCCAGCACGCCGGCTACCTCTTCGGCGTTGCGGGCAGCCTGCAGCAGGGCGGAGTTCACCACCACCACGCCGCCGGGGGCAGCGAAGGCATTGATGTCGGGGCGCCGCGCCAGATGGAAGTCGAGCTTCTCGCCGGGGCGGGTCAGCCGTGCGGCGATGGCCTGGACGGCCGCCTGGGCCGGGCCGTCTTCGATCATGGGCCCATCGGCCCGGGTGCGGATCAGCATGGCCTCGCCGATCTGTCGTTCGACTTCCGGCGGGATGTGCTCGACCACGCGGTCGGCCAGCGGCCCCAGCGAGAGCAGGAGCAGGCTGGCCAGCAGCACGGGCAGCAGGACCAGCAGGATCAGGCCGGCCCCCAGGCGGCGCCTGCCTGCGCGCCGGCGCTGTTCCCCCTGGCGAAACAGCCTCGGGGCGACCTGCTTGAGAGGGGCGGCCTCCCGGTCCGCCACGATCACTAGGTGGAGGGCGCTGCCGCCCTCGGACCAGGTCAGGGCCCACTGTTCGTGGTTGAAGCCGCGGGCCTCCACTGCAAGGGCCGTTGCCGGGGCCCGCAGGGCGGGGCCGTCGTCCCGCAGGATCTGCAGGCTGTCGGCCTCCCAGGCGAGTCGTACCGGGTGGCCGTGGGCGTCTCCGCCGGGCGGGTAGTAGCGGGCCGGGACCGGCGCGTCCGTCACTCGTCGTCGCCCAGCACCGCGCCGAGGCCGAAGCCGGACAGCAGGGAACCGCCCTCCTTGCCGCCGCCTCCGGCGGCACGGGACGCCATCACGATGCGGTCGGCCAGACGCGACAGGGGCAGGGATTGCAGCCAGACCTTGCCGGGGCCGCTGAGGGTGGCGAAGAACAGGCCCTCGCCGCCGAACAGGGCGGTCTTGATCTTGCCGGCGTACTGGATGTCGAAGTCCACGCTGGGCTGGAAGGCCACCACGCAGCCGGTATCCACCCGCAGGGTCTCGCCGGGGGCGAGGGTCTTCTCCATCAGGGTGCCGCCAGCGTGGATGAAGGCCATGCCGTCGCCTTCGAGCTTCTGCATGATGAAGCCCTCTCCGCCGAACAGACCGACACCGAGTTTCTTCTGGAAGGCGATGCCGAGGGAGACGCCCTTGGCGGCGGCGAGGAAGGAATCCTTCTGGCAGATCAGGGTGCCACCGACGGTGGTCAGGTCCACCGGCACGATCTTGCCCGGGTAGGGGGCGGCGAAGGCGACCCGGCGCTTGCCGTTGCCTTCGTTGTGATAGACGGTGGTGAACAGGCTCTCGCCGGTGAGCAGGCGCTTGCCGGCACCCATCAGCTTGCCGAAGAAGCCGCCCTGCTG
>CALBTT010000182.1 GCA_937967645.1 uncultured Zoogloea sp. | reverse complement strand
TACAACGAAGGCCTGATCTACCGCGGCAAGCGCCTGGTCAACTGGGACCCGAAGCTGCACACCGCGGTGTCCGACCTGGAAGTCGTCCAGGAAGAAGAAGACGGCTTCATGTGGCACCTGAGCTACCCGCTGGCCGACGGCAGCGGCAGCCTCACCGTGGCCACCACCCGCCCTGAGACCATGCTCGGCGACACCGCCGTGATGGTCCACCCGGAAGACGAGCGTTACGCCCACCTGATCGGCAAGAACGTGCGCCTGCCGCTGGTGAACCGCGAGATCCCGATCATCGCCGACGAATACGTCGATCGCGAGTTCGGCACCGGCGTGGTCAAGGTCACCCCTGCCCACGACTTCAACGACTACGCCGTCGGCCTGCGTCACGGCCTGCCGATGATCATCGTGCTGACCCTGGAAGGCACGGTTCCCGCCGAAGGCAGCGTCGTGACCCACGGCCAGGTCAGCGGCACCGTCGCACTGCCCGCCGACCTGGCCGGCCTCGATCGTTTCGAGGCCCGCAAGCAGGTGGTGGCCCAGTTCGAGGCCCTCGGCCTGCTCGGCGAGATCAAGCCCCACAAGCTGCAGGTGCCCCGCGGTGACCGCACCGGCGTGGTCATCGAGCCGATGCTCACCGACCAATGGTTCGTGGCCATGTCCAAGCCCGGCGAGGACGGCAAGTCCATCACCGAGAAGGCCCTCGAAGTGGTTTCGTCGGGCGAGATCGAGTTCGTGCCCGGCAACTGGGTCAACACCTACAACCAGTGGCTCAACAACATCCAGGACTGGTGCATCTCCCGCCAGCTCTGGTGGGGCCACCAGATCCCCGCCTGGTACGGCGACAACGGCGAAACCTTCGTCGCCCACAGCGAAGAGGAAGCCCGCGCCCTGGCCGACAAGGCCGGCTACGGCGGCGCCCTCAACCGCGACCCGGACGTGCTGGACACCTGGTACTCCTCCGCCCTGTGGCCCTTCTCGACCCTCGACTGGACCCCGGAATGGCCGGCCAAGTCCAACGACGCGCTGGACCTCTACCTGCCGTCCACCGTGCTGGTCACCGGCTTCGACATCATCTTCTTCTGGGTGGCGCGCATGGTCATGATGACCAAGCACGTCACCGGCAAGATTCCGTTCAAGCACGTCTATGTGCACGGCCTGATCCGCGATGGCGAAGGCCAGAAGATGTCGAAGTCCAAGGGCAACGTGCTCGACCCGATCGACCTGATCGACGGCATCGGCATCGACGATCTGGTCGCCAAGCGCACCACTGGCCTGATGAACCCCAAGCAGGCCGCCAGCATCGAGAAGAAGACCCGCAAGGAATTCCCCGACGGCATCCCCGCCTTCGGCACCGACGCCCTGCGCTTCACCTTCGCCAGCCTGGCCAGCCCCGGCCGCGACATCAAGTTCGACATGAGCCGCTGCGAGGGCTACCGCAACTTCTGCAACAAGCTGTGGAACGCCACCCGCTTCGTGCTGATGAACGTGCAGGGCCACGACCTGGGCCTCGAGCACAAGCAGGACGGCCCCAGCTGCGGCGGCAACGGCCCGCTGGAGTTCTCCTTCGCCGACCGCTGGATCGTCAGCCGCCTGCAGCGCGTAGAGGCGGAGATCGCCCAGCACTTCGAGGAGTACCGCTTCGACCTGGTCTCCAAGACGGTCTATGAGTTCATCTGGGACGAGTACTGCGACTGGTACCTCGAGCTCGCCAAAGTGCAGATCAACACCGGCAGCGAAGCCGCCCAGAAGGGCACCCGCCGCACCCTGATCCGCGTGCTGGAGACCATCCTGCGCCTGGCCCACCCGCTGATCCCCTTCGTCACCGAGGAGCTGTGGCAGACCGTTGCACCGCTGGCCGGCCGCAAGGACGTGGACAGCCTGTGCCTGGCCCGCTACCCCGCCGCCGACCTGGGCCGCATCGACGAGAAGAGCGAGGCCGACGTGGCCGAACTCAAGGGCCTGATCTACGCCTGCCGCAACCTGCGTGGCGAGATGAACATCTCCCCCGCCCAGCGCATGCCGCTGGTGGCGACCGGCAACGCCGAACGCCTGAAGAAGTTCGCCCCCTACATCGCCGGCCTGGCCAAGCTGTCCGAGGTGCAGGTGGTGGACGAGATCAGCAGCGAAGAGCTGGCACCGGTCGCCGTTGTCGGCGAGCAGCGCCTGATGCTCAAGGTGGAGATCGACATCGCCGCCGAGCGGGAGCGCCTGTCCAAGGAGATCGCCCGCCTCGAAGGCGAGATCACCAAGGCCAACGCCAAGCTCTCCAACGAGAGCTTCGTGGCCCGTGCCCCCGCCGCCGTGGTGGCCCAGGAGAAGGAGCGCCTGGCCAATTTCAGCGCCACCGTGGACAAGCTCAAGCCGCAGCTGGCCAAGCTGCAGGATCGCTGAGCGAGCCCCCTGCCCACGAAAAAAGGCCACGCAATGCGTGGCCTTTTTTCATCGTCTCATGCTCCGCTACCGCTTATTTCCGGCGCAGGAAAAACTCGAAGACGCTGTCCGGCAATTCCCCCTGGCTGACCAGCTCGTTACCGGTCTGCCGGGCGAACGCGGCGAAGTCCTTCACCGAGCCCGGGTCCGTCGCCAGCACCCGCAGCACCTGCCCGGCCTGCAGCTCCGACAGACCTTTCTTGGCCCGCAGGATGGGCAGCGGGCAGTTCAGGCCGCGGGCATCCACTTCCTTGTCAAAATCCATTTATCGTTCACTCCCTATCGAAGGCGCATCAGCTGCGATTCTAACCGTGCCCGGCGCTTTCAGCGCTCACGCCGCTCCTTCATCTGCTCCGCCAGCAGCGCGCGGACTTCCCGCAGGCGCGAATCCACCGCCGACATCTCGAAGAAATCCCCATCCTTGGCCCCCTGGGCCAGAGTCAATTGCTCCGCCGATGCGGCAAAGTTGCCCTGGATCGCATACAACTCGCCGAGCGAGCGGTGCTGCGCCATGCGATGACCGAGGGCCGCCTCGGTACGCGCCCGCAGCTCCCACAGCAGCGCATCGTCCGGCGTGGTCTGCAGTTCGGTCTTGACGAGGCTCAGTGCCTCCGCATTGCGCCCCGCATCCAGCAGAGCCCCCGCCTCGCCGTAAAGCAGGCGGCGTGATTGCGGGAAACGGCCCCGGCCGTCATGGAAGATCTTCGCTGCAGCCACGGCGTCACCCTTCGCCAGCTGCAGTTCGCCATCCAGGCCGTCGATCATCGCCGAAGGCTGCTTGAGAGACCGCAGGGCAACCAGCTCCCGCTCCGCCTCGGCAAAGCGCCGGGCCGCCAGATAGGCACGCGCCAGCGCGTAATGGGCCACCACGCTCTGCCCGTCGCGTCGCCCGGCCGCCTGCAGCTCCTCCATCAGCTCCCGCGAAGCAGCCTTGCCCACCCTCAGCTTGGCCCGCACCAGCTGGAAATCCAGAGAATCGGGCACCTGCCGGTAGGGCATGTGGAAAATGCGGTCCTCCATTTCGGAGATCCGGTCCGAGGTCAGCGGGTGAGTCCGCATGTAGGCGGGCGCATTGTTCTCGTAGAGCCGGCTGTTGCGCTGCAGGCGCTCGAAGAAGCTGGCCATGCCCCGCACGTCGAAGCCCGCCGCGGCCAGGTTCTGGACACCCAGCCGGTCGGCCTCATGCTCGAAATCCCGCGAGTAGGACAGCTGCGAGCTGATCCCCGCTGCCTGCCCGGCCATGATCGCCGCCTGGCTGGCGTTGGGGCTGGACTTGGCGGCGAGCACCGCCACCAGCAGGGTCGCCAGCATCAACATGCTCGAACGTCCCTGCTGCCCCACCATGCGCGCAATGTGGCGCTGGGTGACGTGGGAGATTTCGTGGGACAGCACGCCGGCCAGCTCGGACTCGCTCTGCGCAGCCAGGAGCAGCCCGGTGTGCACGCCGATCTTGCCCCCCGGCATCGCAAAGGCGTTGAGGGACAGATCGCTGACCCCAAAGAACTCGAAGGGCATGCCGGCGCCCGGGCCGGCAGCCACCAGCCGGTCACCCAGACGGTTGAGGTAGTCCTCCACCTCTGCGTCACGCAGATAAGCCGGGTCATGCCAGCGGATGTCGCGCATGATCTGCATGCCGAGCTTCTGCTCGGCCAGCGGCGACAGGTCGGCGGAGGCACTGTCCCCGAGATCGGGAAGGCTCTGGGAGTAGCTGCCAGGCGCGAGTGCGAGGCACAGCAGGACGGCGATCAGGCGATTTTTCACGGTGCTATGATAGCGCCCCGCGCCACAGGTTCCCCACCCTTCCCACGCCCAACCATGAGCGACACCCTCACCCATTTCGATGCCCAGGGCCAGGCCCACATGGTGGACGTATCCGCCAAATCCGAAACCCGCCGCGTCGCCCGCGCCGAGGGCCTGATCGTGATGCAGCCGACCACCCTCGCGCGCATCCTGGCCGGTGACAACAAGAAGGGCGATGTGATCGGTATCGCCCGCATCGCTGCGATCCAGGGCGCCAAGCGCACCGCTGACCTGATCCCGCTCTGTCATCCGATTCCGCTGACCCGGGTCGCCGCCGATTTTGCCCCGGAAGGCACCGACACCATCCGCTGCACCGTCACTGCCGAGACGGTCGGCCGCACCGGCGTCGAGATGGAGGCCCTCACCGCGGTGCAGGTGGGCTTGCTCACCATCTACGACATGTGCAAGGCCGTGGACAAGGGCATGACCATGACCGGCATCCGCCTGCTCGAGAAGGAAGGCGGCAAGTCCGGGCACTGGAAGGCGGAGGGCTGAGGTTTGAAGCGCCGGCATTTCCTCAAGGCATTCGGGAGCGTGAGCGCGCTCGCCCCCCTCATCGGCAGCGGCCTGCTGCGCCCTGGCCAAGCCCTGGCGGTGGATTTCAACCGGGCTCCCTTCGAGGCAAAGACCCCCGCCGACGTACTCCGCCTGACCGGCACCGGCGCGGCGGAAGCCACCCGTGACATCTTCCTGAAGGTGCCGGAGGTGGCCGAGAACGGCGCCTCGGTGCCCGTCGAGATCAGCAGCAACATCCCCGGTACCACCCGGCTGGCGGTGATCATCGACAAGAACCCCCTGCCCCTGGCCCTGCAGTTCAACTTCGGCCCTGAGGCTGTACCGCGCCTGCAGACCCGGCTGCGCATGGCCGAGAGCTCCCGACTGCGGGTGGTGGCCACGGCCGGCGGCAAGCACTACACCGTGTTCCGCGACGTCAAGGTCACGATCGGCGGCTGCGGCGATCAGTAAGACTCCCACCATGAGCGAACCCATCAAGATCCGAGCGAGCATCAAGGGCAGCGAAGGCGAAGTCCGGGTGCTGATGCCCCACCCCATGGAGAGCGGCCTGCGCAAGGACCCGTCCGGGCGCGTTCCGCCGGCCCACTTCATCATCCAGGTCAGTCTGAGCCTCAACGGACGCCCGGTGATCGAGGGTGCGCTGGGCACCTCCGTGTCCGCCAACCCTTTGTTCGCTTTCCAGCTCAAGGACGTGAAAGCCGGCGACCGGGTGGCAGTGAGCTGGCTCGACAACACTGGGCAGAAGGGCTCCGCCGAGACCGTCTTCAGCGCGAGCTGAGGCGCACGGGCTGTAACCCGGGCGCGCAAGACAGGCGCTCGCCATCGGGTCTAGAATGGGCCGCTTCGCCGATCCCGCCCGGGTTCGGCCGCCCACTTCATCCAGCCCGACGGCACGCCCATGAGCCACGAAATCGAACTGAAGCTCACCCTTCCCCAGAAGTCCCTCGCAGCCCTCCGTCGCCACCCCCTGATCGCTGACGCCCCCCGCGACGGGCGCGCCTGCACCCTCGAGAACACCTACTTCGACACCCCCGAGCTGGAGCTGCGCGAACGCCGTATGGCGGTGCGCACCCGCAAGGCTGGCTCCCGCTGGCTGCAGACGGTGAAATGCGCCGCCGAATCGGCCGGCGGCCTGTCCTCGCGCCCCGAGTGGGAGCAGCCTTACCTCAACGGCTGCTTCGATTTTTCCGCGATCGACCGCGAGGATGTACGCAGCCGGCTCGAAGCACTCCACCCGCGCCTGGTGCCGGTGTTCACCACCCGCTTCAAGCGCGAGACCTGCATCCTCACCCCGCGCGAGGGCGTCAAGGTACTGGCCATGATCGACTCCGGCACGATCGAAGCCGACGGCCGCGAGCGCCCCCTGTGCGAGTTGGAGCTCGAACTGGTCGAGGGCGACCCGCAGGAACTCTACGCCCTGGCCCTGCAGCTGGCCGAGAGCCTGCCCCTGACCCCCGAGAACGTCAGCAAGGCCGAGCGCGGCTACCGCCTCTTCTCCAACCACGCCCTGCGCCCGGCCAAGGCCCGGCCCTCCCGGCTCAGCGCCGAGCAGTCGCCGGTGGACGCCTTCCGCATCATCGGCTTCGACTGCCTGTCCCTGTGGCAGGCCAACGAATCCGGTGCCCGGGAAAGCGACGACCCCGAGTTCATCCACCAGCTGCGCGTGGCCCTGCGCCGCCTGCGTTCGGCCCTGCGCCTGTTCGGCCCGGCCCTGCCCGCCGACTTCGTGAGCCGCTGGTCGGACGGCCTGAAGGACGCCGCCGACGGACTGGGGGCCGCCCGCGACCTGGACGTGATGCTGGCCGAAGTGCTCAGCCCGGTGGCCGAGTCGGGCCTCGCCGACGACGCGACCCAGCGCCTCATCGCCATGGCGGTGGACCGCCGCGACCGGGAAAAGGCCGCAGCCCGCGAACAATTGCTGGCCGCCAGCCACGGACGCCAGATGCTGGCCCTGGCCGCCGACTTGTACACCCTGCAGAGCGACGCCCTGGTCAAATCCGCCAACCTCACCACCTTTGCCCGCCTGCAGCTGAGCCAGCTGCGCAAGCGGGCCCGCAAGCGCTTCAGCGCTGCTGCCGACGACCTGCACTCGGACAAGCTCCACGAGCTGCGCGTGTCCCTCAAGCGCCTGCGCTACGGCATCGAATTCCTGCTGCCCCTGCTGCCCGAGAAGGCCACCGTGCGCTTCGCCAACGACATCGCAGACATCCAGGAAACCCTCGGTTACCTCAACGACGAAGCGGTGGCCCGCAGCCGCCTCAAGACCTGGGCCGGCAAGGACCCGGAGCTACGCAGCGGCGCGGCCTTCGTGGCCGGCTGGCACGCCCCGCGGGTGGCGCGCCTGCGCAAGGGCGTGCTGCCCGCCCTCGAGCCCATCCTGTGGGGCAAGGCACCGTGGAGACGCTGATGGATTCATCCGGCAGTAACATCCCTGCTCCAGAATGCCGGCCTCACGATAACAATAAAGAGGAGACGCACAGGATGGATCTGCTTTTGTGGCGCCACGCCGAGGCCGTGGATGGCATCCCCGACCACACCCGGGAACTGACCGAGCGCGGCCTTCGCCAGGCCCACAAGGTGGCCGAATGGCTGGAGAGCCGACGCCCGAAGAAGCTGCGGGTGCTGGTCAGCCCGACCACCCGCACCCGCCAGACGGCCAGTGCCTTCACCTCCAGCTTCGAGGTCGTGCCCGCACTGGCACCCGGCAACGACATCACCAGCATTCTGGCGGCCTGTGGCTGGCCCGATGGCGGCGGCTCGGTGCTGGTGGTGGGTCACCAGCCTGAACTCGGCCGCCTGGCCGCCCTGCTCCTTTCCGGCCAGGAAGCCGACTGGACCATCAAGAAAGGCGCCCTGTGGTGGTTCACCAACCGCGTGCGCGAGAACGAAACACAGACCGTGCTGCGGGCGGTGATGCCCGCCGATCTGGTCTGACACCCCGCAGTACATGTAGGGGCATGTAGGGGCGGCTTCAGCCGCCCACAGGTGCCAGATCGAAGTCCGTGGGCGGCTGAAGCCGCCCCTACAGATATCAACAAAACGGCCCGCAGGGCGAACCTGCGGGCCGTTTTGCGTCGTGGGACCCCGTCGATCAGACCGACAGCGCCTTCACATGCTGGATCACCTCGCCGATGGCCTGCTGGGCAGAGCCATACAGGAGACGGGTGTTGTCCTTGTAGAACAGGGCGTTCTCGATACCCGAGTAGCCGGTGCCCTTGCCGCGCTTCACCACGATGACGTTCTGCGCCAGATCGGCGTTGAGGATCGGCATGCCGTAGATCGGGCTGGACTTGTCGGTACGCGCCGAGGGGTTCACCACGTCGTTGGCACCGATCACCAGGGCCACATCGGCCTGGGCGAAGTCACCGTTGATCTCTTCGAGGTCGAAGATCTTCTCGTAGGGCACCCCGGCCTCGGCCAACAGCACGTTCATGTGGCCGGGCATCCGCCCCGCCACCGGGTGGATCGCGAAGACCACCTCGACGCCCGCCTCCTCCAGCAGCTCGGACATCTCCCAGACCTTGTGCTGGGCGCCGGCCACCGCCATGCCGTAGCCCGGCACGATGATGACCTTGGAGGCATAGCGCATCACCGCCGCCGCATCCATCGCGCCGATCTCCTTCTGCTCGCCCTCCACCGCCTCGCCGCCGCCGGCGGCTGCCATCGGCACGAAGAGGATGTTGGAGATCGGCCGGTTCATGGCCTTGGCCATCAGCTGGGTGAGCAGCGTACCGGCCGCGCCGACCACAATACCGGCGATGATGAGGGCCGGAATGCCCATCACGAAGCCTTCAAAGCCCACGGCCAGGCCGGTGAAGGCATTGAACAGGGAGATCACCACCGGCATGTCGGCCCCGCCGATGGGCAGGGTGATGATGGTGCCGAGGACGAGCGACAGGATGAAGAAGGCCACCACCAGCATCGGGTCGATGGTCGGCGCCAGCACGATGGCAGCCGCCAGACCCACCGCCGCCAGGGCCAGCACGATGTTCACGGCATTCTGCGCCGGCAGGCGGAAGGCCGACTTCATGACCCCCTGCAGCTTGGCCCAGGCCACCACCGAACCGGCGAAGGAGACCGCGCCGATCAGCGCACCAAGGGTCGCCAGCAGGGTCACCACGGTGCCGTGCATCTCGCCGCGAGCAAACTCCACCGCCGCAATGGCCGCCGCAGCGCCACCGCCCATGCCGTTGTAGATCGCCACCATCTGCGGCATGTCGGTCATGGCGACCTTCTTGCCGGAGATCCAGGCCACCGCGCCGCCCAGGGCGATCGCCAGCACCATCAGGGCAAAGTTGTTCATGCCCGGAGTGAGGAAGGTGACGACGGTGGCCAGCACCATGCCCACCCCCGCCCAGACAATCCCCTTGCGCGCCGAGACCGGCGAGCTCATGCCCTTCAGGCCGAGGATGAAGAGCACCGCGGCCACAAAGTAGCTCGCGTCAATCAGCCACTTGATCGCCATTACTTCTTCTCCTTCGACTTGAACATGGCGAGCATGCGTTCGGTCACCACGTAACCGCCCGCCGCGTTGGCCGCGCCGAGCAGCACGGCAACGAAGCCGATGGCCTGCTCAAGCGGGGTTTCCGCCTGGCCGAGGGCGATCATGCCGCCCACCAGCACCACGCCGTGCACGAAGTTCGAGCCGGACATGAGAGGCGTGTGCAGGATCACCGGCACACGGGAGATCACCTCGTAGCCCGTGAAGGCCGCGAGCATGAAGATATACAGTGCAACGAATCCGTCCATGGTCGTCCTCCGCTTACATTCCAAGGGCCTGCTTCACGCCGGCATGCTTGAGCACCCCGTCGTGGGTGAGGCAGGCGCCGGCCATCACTTCATCCTCCCAGTCCAGGGTCAGGGCCCCGTCCTTGATGAAGGGCGAGATGAAGTTGAAGAGGTTCTTGGCGTACATCTCGGAGGCATGCACGGGCATGCGGCTGGGGATGTGGGTGGGGCCGATGATCAGCACTTCGCCAACCCAGGTCTTCTCCCCCGCCACCGTGCCAGCCACGTTGCCGCCCGTCTCGGCGGCCATGTCCACCACCACCGAGCCCGGCTTCATGCGCGCCACCATGTCGGCCGTGACGATCTGCGGCGCCTTGCGCCCCGGGATCGCCGCCGTGGTGATGAGGGCATCGCATTCGGCGATGGCCTTGCCCAGCTTCTCGGCCTGCTGGCGCTTCTCGTCGTCGGTGAGTTCGCGGGCGTAGCCTCCGCTGCCGGCCGCCGACACACCGGTGTCGACGAACTTGGCGCCGAGGGATTCGATCTGCTCCTTGGTCTCCGGACGCACGTCATAACCCGACACCATGGCGCCGAGACGCTTGGCGGTGGCGATGGCCTGCAGGCCGGCCACGCCGGCACCGATCACCAGCACCTTGGCCGGACGGATGGTGCCGGCCGCGTAGGTGAGCATCGGGAAGAACTTGGGGCTGTGATCCGCGGCAATCAGCGCACACTCATAGCCCGCCACCGCCGCCTGGCTGGACAGGACGTCCATGCTCTGTGCACGGCTGATACGGGGCAACAGTTCCAAAGCGAAACAGGTGATCTTTTTCTGGAGCAACAGCTCGACACGCTCGCGGCTGGCCCAGGGCTGCTGCAGCCCGACCAGCACGCTGCCCGGCTTGAGCTGCTCGAGCGCATCCAGCCCCAGGGGCTGAACCTGCAGGAACAGATCGGCCTTCTGCAGCACGGCGGCCCTGTCGGCGGCCAACTCGGACACCCCGTAATCTGCGTCACGGTAGTAAGCCGATTCGCCGGCACCCGCCTGGAGCAGCATTGCTGCGCCAAGCCCTTGATATTTCTTGGCTACGTCCGGTACGAGCGCAACGCGGCGCTCCCCCGGCGTGAGCTCTTTGGTCACACCGATGACCAGAGGCATGGAACCTCCTTATAAGTAGGTGGAATTCTGCTATCGTCGTGAGAGGGGTTCAGCGACGTAACACTATCTGACAGGAACTGCCGGGAATTACCCGAAAAAAGCCCCGATCCTGAGCTGAAATCCGGCCAATTGATCCGAATATCCCAAACAAGATGCGCAAGTCTAGCAAGAAACGAACCCAACTTACCCGAAAGTTGGGGTTACCCCCAGGTACCCTGGTACATGTCGGCGAGATCAAGACCGACAAGCCCAGTATCACCCTGATCGAGTTCGATGCAGGCGGGATCACCGAGACCCACTTCGACTCCCTCGAGGCCTCCCGGCAATACCAGCCCCAGCGCGAGAAGCTGTGGCTCAATGTACATGGTCTGCACGACCCGGCCGTGATGGCCGAGATCGGCCGGCGCTTCAAGCTGCACCCACTGGTCCAGGAAGACATCCTCAACACCCAGCAGCGCCCCAAGAGCGACGAGTTCGCCGACTACCTCTACATCGTCGTCCGCTGTTTCGACTTTGATCAGGAGCGGCATTGCCTGAACTCCGACCAGGTCAGCATCGTGCTCGGCCGCAATTTCGTGCTGACCTTCCAGGAACGTCCCACCGGCGCCTTCGAAGCGATCCGCGAGCGGCTGCGAGCCGAAAACGGTGCCATGCGCAGCCACGGCACCGACTACCTGGCCTACGCCCTGCTCGATACCCTGGTGGATCGCTACTTCGTGATGCTCGACCATCTCACGGACGAGGCTGAGGAACTGGAAGAACAGGCCCTGAGCCGCCCCAACCCGGCCCTGCTGGCGGAGATCAACCGGGTCAAGCACGAAGCCCTGACCCTGCGTCGGGCCATCTGGCCGCTGCGGGAAGTGCTCAACAACATGTCACGGGCGGACAACGGCTTCTTCAGTCCAGACACACGGCTGTACCTGCGGGACATCTATGACCACACGGTGCACGTACTGGAATCCCTCGAGTCCGTTCGTGATCTGCTGGCCGACCTGCTCGACATCTACCTGTCCAGCGTCAGCAACCGGCTCAACAGCGAGGTGCGCATCCTCACCGTGCTGACCACCCTGTTCATGCCGGCCACCCTGATCGCCGGCATCTTCGGCATGAATTTCCGGGAGATGCCCCTGCTGGAAGACCCGGAGGGCTTCCGACTGGCCATGGGGCTGATGGCGGGTGCAGCAGGGCTCATGGCAGCGGCCTTCTGGCGCCGCAACTGGCTGAAGACCAAGTAGACACTGCCCGGCCAAGTAAAAACTGCCCGAAAAGGGCAGTTGGGGCAGCTAGCGGGGCAGTCAACGAAGCATTGCGCAGACAGGGACCGGGTGAGGGGCTCATCGGCCCGCCCGGCAGGCTCAGGCCCCGAGCGTCGGAAAATCGGACTTGGGCCGGCTCGGAACCTCGACCAGCTTGACCACGGCCAGCGAGATATTGTCGCCGCCTCCACGGGCACGCTGACGGGCCAGCTCGATCAGGGTGGACGCGGCCTCCCGCGGGGAATTCTCGGCCAGGATCCGGCCCGCCTCTTCCTCGCCGATATAGGCCCACAAGCCGTCGGAACACAGCAGAAAGGCATCGCCGCCCACCAGAGGCGAGGCGTGCCCGATGTCCACCCGCGGCTCGCGCTCGGAGCCCAGGCAGGACAGCAGCACGTTGCGGTTGGGGTGACGCAGGGCACCTTCCGCATCGAGACGCCCCTTGCGCACCAGCTCTTCGACCAGCGAGTGATCAATGCTGCGGGTGACCAGCTGGCCGGATCGGAAGTGATAGAAGCGCGAATCTCCGCAGTGGGCCCAGTCGGCCCGGTCCGGCTGCATCATGAAGACGACGGCGGTGCTGTGCGGGTCCTGCTCGCTGGTGAAACGGGTGAGCTTGATGACGATGTGCGCTTCGTCGATGATGCTGCGCAGGAGATCCGGTGCGCTCTCCGAAGCCGGCGCGAACGCCTCGAAGTTCTGACGCGCCTTGAGGATGACCTGTTCAGCTGCCATGGCACCGCCCGAGTGCCCCCCCATGCCGTCCGCCAGCACCGCCATGAGGGTTCCCTTGCGGTTGGGGTGGGCAAATACCGCGGCCCGGTCCTGCTGTTCGGTACGATCGCCCGTGTGCTTGGCCACGCAGGCTTCGGCCTGGTAGCGCTTCTTGGGCGTCGTTGTATCAGGCGCAGTCAGGGAGGTCACAGTGGGGTTCAGCATAGGCCATGCTGGCTGGCACAATCTCCGCGTCTTGCGGAGGACACCGGCCTGGAAATCCTTATCTCAATGGTTGCTTCGGCGGCAACCCTGCCAAGCAAAACGGCCGACAGCTTTCGGCATTTCACAAGTGTAACTTGTTAAATAAGCTGAAGCCGAACATTCATCCTGACTTTCGGCAGCCTTCCGTGATTTTTTCATCAATCAGCTCAATCCAATGCTGAATGGGTATAACGGTACCGCCACTCAAATGCTCTATGCAACCAATATTCGCGGAAGCGATGCGCTCGGCCCCCTGGGCCGTCAGTGCCGCCAGCTTGTTGGCCTTGAGCCTACCCGACAGTTCCGGCTGGAGTATTGAGTAGGTACCCGCAGAACCGCAGCATAAATGCGCATCCGCCACCGGCATCAACACATAGCCGGCCGCCCGCAGCAGACCCTCCACCACACCCCGTATCCGCTGGCCATGCTGCAGGCTGCAGGGTGACTGAAAGGCGATACGCTGGCGCGGCCCCTTGCCGGCGCCGGCCGCCAGCAAGGGCTTGAGCCGCTCCGCCTCCGCCAGCACGACCTCCGCCGGATCCCGGGCCAGCGCCGCAACCCGGGCGGCCTTGGCCGCGTAGGCCGGATCCTCCTTGAGAAGGTGGGCGTAGTCCTTGACCTGCACGCCGCAGCCCGATGCCGTGACCACGATGGCTTCGACCCGCCCCGCCGCGATGTCCGGCCACCAGGCATCGATATTGCGGCGGGCATCGGCGCGCCCCCCATCGTGATCCTGCAGGTGGAAACGCACGGCACCACAGCAGCCCGCCCCGGCGGACTCGACCAGGGAGATGCCCAGCGCGTCCAGCACCCGCGCGGTGGCCGCATTGATGGATGGACGCATCGACGGCTGCACGCAGCCCGCCAGCGCCAGCATCCGCCGGTCATGCCGCGGGGCCGGCCAGACGCCCGCAGCATGCCCCGGCGACACCTTGGCCGACAGCACGCGCGGCAGCAGCGGCTTGAAGGCTCGCCCCAGCCCGAGCGCCGTGCCGAACAGCCCGGACCTCGGCACGAACTCCCGCAGGGCGCCGCGCAGCACGCGATCGCTGCCGGTGCGCGGGACCTGCTGCTCGACCACATGCCGCCCGATGTCCGCCAGGCGGCCATACTCCACCCCCGACGGACAGGTCGTCTCGCAGGAACGGCAGGTAAGGCAGCGATCCAGGTGCAAACGGGTCTTCGCGGTGGCCCGCTGCCCCTCCAGCACCTGCTTGATGAGATAGATGCGGCCCCGCGGGCCATCCAGTTCGTCGCCGAGGAGCTGGTAGGTCGGGCAGGTCGCCGTGCAGAAGCCGCAATGCACGCATTTGCGCAGGATCGCCTCGGCCTCGCGGCCCTCGGGCGTGTCCTTGATGAAACCGGCCAGATTGGTCTGCATGATTCAAAGGCCCTCGTAGAGGCGGCCCGGATTGAACACCCCGGCCGGATCGAACGCATTCTTCAGGTTTTGCTGCAACCTCATCATGGCCTCGGACAAAGGGTGGAAGCACGCTCCCTGGCGGTCTCCGTGGCGGAACAGGGTGGCATGCCCGCCCAGCACCTCGACACGCCGCCGGATGTCCGCCGCCGGCCGCTCACTGCGCAGCCAGCGCTGGGCACCGCCCCACTCCACCAGCTGCTCCCCATCAAGGGCCAACGCCAGGGCATCACTCGGCAGCGACAGGCGCCACAAGGGGGTTGAACCGGAAAAGAACGGATCGGTGTGATCGCGCAGGCCGCCCCACAGGGCCTCCGCCTCCGCCGCATCCACGCCTTCGCCGCCCAGCCGCGCCACCGCGGCCTCGACGGCCGCCGACGCGCCCGACAGGCGCAGGTGCAGGCCACCTCCCCGCCAGGCGGACGCCGACACCGGCAGCGCCTGCCCGCCCCACGCATTGAGCCGATGCAGCGCATCCGCTTCGTCCGCCTCGAAACGCAGCGTGGCCTCGGCCACCGGCCGCGGCAGAACCTTGAGTGACAGCTCGACGATCAGACCCAGCGTCCCGAGGCTTCCCGCCAGGGCCCGCGACACATCGTAGCCGGCCACGTTCTTCATCACTTCCCCGCCGAAGCGCAGGACATCACCCCGGCCATCGATGAGGCGCGCCCCCAGCACGAAGTCACGCACACCGCCGACCGCTGCCCGCCGCGGCCCCGCCAGCCCGGCGGCGATGCAGCCCCCCACGGTGGAGCCGGCTGCGAACCGGGGAGGCTCGAAGGCCAGCATCTGGCCCTGCTCCGCCAGCGCGGCCTCCAGCTCGGCCAGCGGCGTGCCAGCCCTGACGGTGACGACCAGCTCGCTCGGTTCGTAATTGACGATGCCCCGGCAGGCTCCGGTCTCGAGCAGCTCGCCCACCGGCTCCCGGCCGTAGAAATCCTTGCTGCCGCCACCGCGGATGCGGAGCTTCCCGCCGCTGGCCGCAGCCTGGCGCACCCGCTCGCTCCACGCCTGGATCAGTTCATCCATTGCTGTCTCCTTCATTCTTGCGTTCCGGCTCGTCGGCAGCCCGGGGCTGCCTGCGCTCTGCCAGCCGGCCCGCGGTGCGCAGGCCCATCCAGGTTCCCACCAGGGACAGCACCGGCACGGCCACGAACAGGAACTGCAGCCAGCCTTCCGATAGCCCGTCCATCAGAAACGGGGCAGGTCCGGGTGGGCCTGGGGCGAGGTCCGCCCCATGCGCTCCCGTCCATACTCGGCGCAGCGGTTGAGGGTCGGGATGGCCTTGCCCGGATTGAGGAGACCGGCGGGGTCGAAGGCCGCCTTGACCCGGTGGAAGGCCTTGATCTCGGGCGTCGCAAACTGGCTGCACATCTGGTTGATCTTCTCGATACCGACACCGTGCTCGCCGGTGATGGTGCCGCCCAGGGCCACCGACAGCTCCAGGATCTCGGCCCCGAAGGCCTCCGCGGTGTGCTGGTCGCCCGGCTTGTTGGCGTCGAAGAGGATCAGCGGATGGAGATTGCCATCGCCGGCGTGGAAAACGTTGATGCAGCGCATGGCGTATTTCTTCTCCATATCCTGAATGGCCCTGAGCATCTCGCCCAGGCGCTTGCGCGGAATCGTGCCGTCCATGCAGTAATAATCCGGCGAGATCCGGCCCGCCGCCGGGAAGGCCGCCTTGCGCCCGGCCCAGAAGCGCAGGCGCTCGGCCTCATCGCGGGACACGCAGATGTCGGTGGCGCCGCTGCGCTCGAGAATCGCCCGGACCCGCCCGATCTCCTCGGCCACCTCCTCCGGCGTTCCGTCGGACTCGCACAGCAGGATGGCCTCGGCGTCCAGCGGATAGCCTGCCCTGACGAACTCCTCCACCGCCGCCGTCGCGGGCTGGTCCATCATCTCCAGCCCGGCCGGGATGATGCCGGCCGCGATGATGGCGGCGACGGCATCCCCCGCCTTGACCACGTCGTCAAAGGCGGCCAGCACGCATTGGGCCAGCTGGGGTTTGGGGGTGAGCTTGACGGTGACCTCGGTGACCACCGCCAGCATGCCCTCCGAGCCCGTCACCAGGGGCAGCAGGTCGTAGCCGGGAGCATCCAGGGCCAGGCTGCCGAACTCGACGATCTCACCCTGGATGGTGACACCGCGGACCTTCAGCAGGTTATGGATGGTGAGCCCGTACTTGAGGCAATGCACGCCACCGGAGTTTTCGGCCACATTGCCGCCGATGGTGCAGGCGATCTGCGACGAAGGATCGGGGGCGTAGTACAGGCCGAAAGGCGCCGCCGCCTCCGAGATGGCGAGGTTGCGCACGCCCGGCTGCACCACCGCACGACGGGCGTGGGCATCGATGCTCAGGATCCTGCCGAAACGCGCCAGGGACAACACCACGCCGAAGCGGTGGGGCTGGGCACCTCCCGAGAGGCCCGTGCCGGCGCCGCGGGCCACCACCGGCACCTGTTGAGCCGCACAGATCTTCAGGATCTCGACCACCTGCGCCTCGGTGTCGGGCAGCACCACGACAAGCGGCAGCTGACGCAGGGCCGCCATGCCGTCACATTCATAAGGCCTCAGGTCTTCCAGGTCGTACAGCAGGCTGGCCGGCGCCAGGACCCGTGACAGGGCCTGCACCAGGCGGGCTTTGTCCACCTGCGAGAAATCCCGCTCCACCGCTCCGAAGGCCGGCTCCTCGAACCTGTCCGCCATGCTCATGTCTCCTCATTCCTGTGTGGGCCGGCGTTTCGCAGCACCCGGTGGCAAGCCGGCACAAGTCTAGAAGAGGCTACCGGAAGATGCCAAGTGGCCCACAGCGGAAAGTCAGACCCGGCACAGGGGCGGCACGCAGAAGCCGCCCAGCAGCGGCTCGAGGCGCGCGGCGACATCGAGCAGAGCCGTCTCGGCCCAGCGCCGCCCCACCACCTGCACGCCCACGGGCAGTCCATCCACAATGCCTGCGGGCAACACCGCCACCGGACTTCCTGTCACCGAGAACGGCGCAGTCAGGCCGATGCTTGCCTCCAGGTAAGGCAGACGCCGGCCCGCCACCTTGATCGCCGGCGGACGCGACAGCATCTGCATCGGCTGCCCCGGATAGGCGACGCAGCTCGCTACCGGGCACAGCAACGCATCCACCCCGCCAAGGAAGGCCTCCAGACAGGCCATCGCCTCCTCGCGGCGGTTGAGCGCCCGGTTGTAGGCCTGCAGGTCGCAGCGCATCCCCCTCGCCACCGCACGGAGCATGCCCCCCGACGCAGGCAGCAGCGGCCCCATGAGATGCACCATGGCACGCTGCCAACCCGGAAGGCCCAGGCCGACCTCGGCACCTCCGACCAGGCCGAAGATCTCCCGGAGATTCTCCGGATCCAGCCCGGGCGGGGTCACATGGCACACCTCATGCCCGGCGGCGCGCAACCTGGCCGGCAGCCCCTCCATGGCGGCCTGCGTCCTGGCGCACAGCGGCAGGCCCAGATCGGTCCACAGGGCCAGCCTAAGCAGTCTCTCCGGCTGTGACTTCTCCAGCAAAGGAGTGCCCGCCGCCAGGGGCGGCACCTCCAGATCCTCGCCGTCGGGCCCTGCCAGCAGTTCGTACCCCAGCCGCAGGTCGGCCACGCTCCGGGCGAGGACGCCAAAGGACAGCATGTGACGCACGCTTCGGGCTCCGCCGAAGCGTGCCGGCAGATGCGGGATGTGGCCGCTGCGGGGGATCCGGTTCTCGGTCGCCTTGAAACCGGCCACGCCGCAGTAGGCAGCCGGAATGCGGATCGAGCCCGCCAGGTCGCTGCCGGCGTCGATCAAGGAGAACCCGGCCGCCACGGCGACGGCCGCACCGCCAGAGCTTCCGCCCGGGGTCAACCTGGGATCCCAGGGGTTGCGGGTCAGGCCGAACAGCGGGCTCCAGCAGTGGGGGGCGCCAGCCAGCTCAGGCAGATTGCTCTTGCCCACGATGACCCCGCCGGCCGCCCTCAGCCGGGCCACCACCGTCGCATCCCGGTCCGGCAGATAGCCGGCCAGGGGTCGATGGCTGGCCGTGGTGCGCAAACCCCGGGTGGCGAAAGCGTCCTTGATGGAAAGTGGCACCCCCGCCAGCGGCGGCAAGGGCACCCCCTCGTGGCGGCGTTGATCCACGCTGCGGGCTGCCGCCCGGGCGCCTTCCGGGTCCAGGGTCACCAGGGCATTGAGGCGGGGGTTGAGACGCTCGATGCGGGCGAGAAAGACCTCCAGCACCGCACTCGCGGAGACCGATCCGCTGCGGATCATGGCCGCCAGCGTGCTGGCATCGGTGGTATCGGAGAAGGACGCATCCGGGCAATTCATTGACATGCTGACATCCCAAAATGAAATCGAGTGTCAGCCCGGGGCAGCCTGCCGGTCTTGAACCGGAACGACATGCCTCAATCAGAAGCCATCGGGTCCGAAATGCAGGCTGCGCACCGTCGGCGCCACCCGATAGGCCCAGAAGGCCGGGTCCCCCGACCGGACACTGCGCAACAGCGAAGCAGGTGAATGCCCCGTGAAGCGGCGGACATCGCGGATCAGATGGGCCTGATCCGCATAGCCGGACTCTGCGGCCAGGTCGGCCCAGCTGCAGGGGGTTCCATCGAACCCGCCGAGCAGGCGGCTGAAGCGCAGCTGGCGGCGGTAAGCGCGCAGGGGTTGGCCGTAGCTATCCAGGAAGCAGCGCTCGAACTGGCGCAGCCCGACACCCCATGCCGAAGCCAGCTCCGCAGGGGATTGCCCGAGCAACTCCAGGGGCCCCCGGACATCGGGTGCCGCCAGCGGTGCAAGCCGGAGCCGGAGCAGGCAATCCCACACCGCCTGGACCTGAGAATCCTCGCTCACCGGCGCCGCCAGGCAGGCCTCCAGCTCCTGCACGAGACCACGCCGGGCACCGGAGAGGATGTCATCCAGCGCCAAGAACCGGTCGATCATGTCGCGGCCGGACACCCCGAAGAAAAGCCGGGTCGCACCGGGCTGCAGGGCAACGGTCAGGATCCGGGTGCCCGGCAGGGCCTGGGCCACGCGGAAGCTCCGGGTCGGCCCACTCAGGCACAGCGCGGGGAAGGCCAGCCAGCCTCCAGCCTCCATCAGCACCCGGATGGCCCCCGACAGGGTCACGACCAGCAGCGGACTCAAGGCGGCCGGCAGCACATATCGGTCGTCCGGCGGCGCCATGACCAGACCGTTGCGCACCCAGTCCGCCAGCCCGGTTGGCGGGTGCTGCAGGAGTCGCGTCTCCATCAGCCGGCCAGGTGCAGATCGGAAGAGCACACGTCTGAACTCCAGTCACGAATCACCATCTC
>CALBTT010000181.1 GCA_937967645.1 uncultured Zoogloea sp. | reverse complement strand
AGATGGTGATTCGTGACTGGAGTTCAGACGTGTGCTCTTCCGATCTGTGCTGCAGGAGTCGCGTCTCCATCAGCCGGCCAGGTGCGCCTCCAGCCAGCCAAAGCTGTCCTCGCTGCGGCCGGTCGGCACGTACTCGCAGCCGACCCAGCCTTGGTAGCCGATGGCATCCAGGTGCTTGAGCAGGAAGGGGAAGTTGATCTCCCCGGTGCCCGGCTCATGACGTCCGGGGTTGTCGGCCAGCTGGATGTGTCCCACCCAGGGCAGGTTGCGCATCAGGGTGAGGGCCAGATCCCCCTCCATCACCTGGGCATGGTAGATGTCGTACTGCAGGAACAGGTTGGAGCGGCCGGCCTCGTCCAGCAGGGCCAGGGCGGGTGCCGTGCGATCCACGAAGAAACGCGGCGTATCCCGGGAGTTGAGCGGTTCGAGCAGCACCTGTCGCCCGGCTTCGGCAAACAGGTCGGCGGCGAAGCGCAGGTTGCCCACCAGGGTGTCGCGCAGCACCGCCTCGGTGATGCCCTCCGGACGCAACCCGGCCAGGCAGTTCACCCGCGGACACTCCAGCTTCTCGGCCCAGGCGGCGGCCCTGGCGGCCCCATCGCGAAACTCGCCGATGCGTTCAGGCAGGCAGGCGATGCCGCGCTCCCCCGCAGCCCAGTTACCCGCCGGGAAGTTGAACAAGACCACCGCCACCCCCGCCTCCCGAGCAGCGTCGGCCACCTCGTCCGGCGGAAAGTCATAGGGAAAATGGAACTCCACCGCCTTGAACCCACACGCGGCGGCGGCGGCAAATCGATCCAGGAAAGGCCGGTCGAGGAACAGGAAGGACAGGTTGGCGGCGAAACGGGGCATGGGCAGCGGCGGTGAGGACAAAGGGATATTGTCGCCGATCCTTCCCTTCCGGGAAAAGCGTCCGGACACCGCGTGAAATCAAACGGCGGCCCTCGATGGGTTATCATTCCGCCCTTGACCCAAAAACCAGGCAAAACCCAACCAATGATCCGCAAACTGCTGCGCCGGGTATTCCGCCGCGCCGCACCCGCCAACCGAGTTCTCGAACCTGCAGTCATTCCGGTCAGCCGCCACGGCGTGCGCCGGGAGCAGATCTCCCCCGCCGCCAACAAGGTCTGCACCACCCTGCAGGAAGCCGGACACAAGGCCTATGTGGTGGGAGGCGCGGTCCGCGACATCATCGTCGGTCAGACCCCCAAGGATTTCGATGTGGCCACCAGCGCCACCCCGGAAGAAGTCCGAGCGCTCTTCCGGCGCTCTCGCATCATCGGCCGCCGCTTCAAGATCGTGCACGTGATGAGCGGCCAGGAGACCATCGAGGTCTCCACCTTCCGTGCCATGCAGGATGCAGAGTCCACCGAGACCGACGAGCACGGCCGGGTCCTGCGCGACAACGTGTTCGGCTCCATTGCCGAAGACGCCACCCGCCGCGACTTCACGGTCAATGCCCTGTATTACGATCCCAGCGACGAAACCATCATCGATTACCACCACGGCGTGGCCGACCTGCAGCAGAAGACCCTGCGCATGATCGGCGACCCGCGCGTGCGCTACCGCGAAGACCCGGTACGCATGCTGCGCGCCGCCCGCCTGGGCGCCAAGCTGGGCCTCACCATCGACCCCGCGGCGCGGGCGCCGATCCGCGACATGGCCGACCTCCTCGAGAACGTGCCGCCGGCTCGCCTCTTCGACGAGATGCTCAAGTTGCTGATGTCCGGCCATGCGGTCAAGTGCCTGCGCCAGCTTCGCGAAGAGGGCCTGCACCACGGCCTGTTGCCCCTGCTCGACGTGATCCTCGAGCAGCCGCTGGGCGAACGCTTCGTCTGGCTGTCCCTCGAGAACACCGACGAGCGCGTACGCCAGGGCAAGCCCATCTCCCCCGGCTTCCTCTTCGCCACCCTGCTGTGGCACGAAGTGCTGGCGGATTGGGAAGCCCGCAAGGCCAAGGGCGAGCATTCCCAGCCGGCGCTCTTCGACGCCATGGATGCGGTGCTTGAGCAGCAGTCGGGCAAGCTCGCCATCACCCGCCGCATCGCGGGCGACATCAAGGAGATCTGGGCCCTGCAACCGCGCTTCGAGAAGCGCGCCGGCAAGACCCCCTACCGCCTGCTGGAGCAGGTCCGCTACCGGGCTGCGTGGGACTTCCTGCGCCTGCGTGCCCAATCCGGCGAGCTGCCGATGGAGCTGCCCGACTGGTGGGAGGCCTTTGCCGACGCCCACCCCGAGGCCCGCGAGAACATGCTGCTGCCCGACCGCGGCAACGCCCCCAAGAAACGCCGCCGGCGCCGCAAGCCTGCAGCCGCCGCTGAAGCCACCGGCGAATGAGCACGCCAGGCGCCTGCGCCAGGGCCTTCGTAGCCCTTGGCGCCAACATCGGCGAGCCGGTGCAGCACCTGCGCGCCGCCGTCCGCGATCTGGATTCCCTGCCCGGCACCCGGGTGGTGGCGCGCTCTTCCCTGTACCGCAGCGCGCCGGTGGGACTCCTCAATCAGCCGGACTTCATCAATGCCGTGGTGGCCGTGGACACCACGCTGGCTCCGCTCGAACTCCTCCGCCAGCTGCTGGCCATCGAGACCGTGCATGGGCGGGTGAGAAGCATCCCCAACGCCCCCCGCACGCTCGACCTGGACCTGCTGCTGCATGGCGACAGCGTGCAGGCCGGCACCGAGCTGACCCTGCCCCATCCGCGCATGCATGAGCGCGCCTTCGTGCTGCTGCCACTCCTCGAGATCGCCCCTGACATCCGGCTCCCCGGCCTGGGCCTGGGCCGTGACTTTCTCGACCAGGTGGCTGGCCAGGACATTCACCGCTTCGAGGCGCTGTGAAATGAGGCACCGCCCCCCCTGCAGCGGGCGCACGCGCCTCAAGCTGACACGCGACATGGTGACCGAGCAGGCCTGACCCACATGCCGATCTGGATGCAAACCGCGCTGCTGCTGGCGGCGTCGAACGTGTTCATGACCTTTGCCTGGTATGGACACCTCAAGAACCTGAACACCGCTCCCTGGTACATCGCCGCCCTGGTGAGCTGGGGGATCGCCCTCTTCGAGTACCTGCTGCAGGTGCCGGCCAACCGCATTGGCGCCCAGGAGCTCAACCTGGCCCAGCTCAAGATCATGCAGGAGGCGATCACCCTCGCCATCTTCGTGCCCTTCGCCATTTTCTACATGCAGCAGCCCCTCAAGCTTGACTATCTGTGGGCCGCCCTGTGTATCCTAGGCGCCGTCTACTTCATCTTCCGTGCCTGAAGGGCTGAAAGACCCCATGCTCGAAAAAGCCCGTTACATCGTCGTGGAAGGCCCCATCGGCGCCGGCAAGACCACCCTGGCCCGGCGCCTCGCCGACCGCATCGGTGCCGACACCCTTCTCGAGAATCCGGCGGACAACGCCTTCCTCGGACGTTTCTACCAGAACATGGAACGCTGGGGCCTGCCCACCCAGATCGCATTCCTCTTCCAGCGCAGCGAGCAGCTCGCCAGCTTCGAGCAGGAGTCCCACCGACGGGTCGTCTCCGACTTCCTGATCGACAAGGACCCGCTGTTCGCCGAGCTCAACCTCGCCGAAGACGAACTCAAGCTCTACCGCCAGCTCTACGAGCGCCTCAAGCCCGACGCCCGCAAGCCCGACCTGGTGATCTACCTGCAGGCCCAGCCCGACATCCTGATCGACCGTGTCCGCAAGCGCGGCGTCGAGTCCGAGCGCAAGATCAGCGAGGCCTATCTGCAGCGCGTTGCCGAACGCTACGCGACCTTCTTCCATCACTACGACGCCGCACCGCTGTTCATCGTCAATGCGGAGTCCCTCAACCCGGTGGACAAGGACGAAGACTTCGAACTGCTCTTCTCCCGCCTCCTGGCAATGCGCAGCTACCGCGAATTCTTCGGCTACGCCGCCTGACCGCCCCTGCCCTTCGCCCAACCCCTTGGTCATCACGCCCCTTGTGCCCTGCACAAGATTGGGGTTAACTCCCGCCGCGAGGAGAACCAGCAATGAGCTACCTGCAAGAAAACAACAAACCCGTCACCCTTTTCGAGCTCGGCAAGATGCGCGCCGAGGGTCGCAAGATCGTCATGCTGACCGGCTATGACGCGAGCTTCGCGGCGCTGCTCGAGCGTAATGGCGTGGACGTCATCCTGGTCGGCGATTCGCTTGGCAACGTGCTGCAGGGGCAGAAGACCACCCTGCCGGTGACGATGGATCACATGGTCTATCACACCGAATGCGTCGCCCGTGGCTGCAGCCGCCCGCTGATCGTCACCGACATGCCCTTTGGCAGCTATGCCGAAAGCCCGGCCCAGGCCATGCGCAACGCCGCCCGCCTGATGGCCGCCGGTGCCCAGATGGTCAAGCTCGAAGGCGGCGCAGTGATGGCCGAGACGGTCCGCTTCCTGGTCGAACGGGGTGTCCCCGTATGTGCCCACATCGGCCTCACGCCCCAGTCCGTGCATCAGCTGGGGGGTTACCGGGTACAGGGGCGCAGCGACGCGGGGGCCGCCACCCTGAAGGCCGACGCCCTGGCCCTGGAACAGGCGGGTGCGTCCCTGATCGTCATGGAGATGGTGCCCTCGGCCCTGGCCGCCGAAGTCACCGCCAGCCTGAGCACCATGGCCACCATCGGCATCGGCGCAGGCGTCGACTGCCATGGGCAGGTCCTGGTCCTGCACGACCTGATCGGCGTCTTCCCCGGCAAGCGGCCCCGCTTCGCCAAGAACTTCATGGAGAGCGCCGCCAGCCTCGATGAGGCCGTCGCCCGCTACGTGGCCGACGTCCAGGCCGGCCGTTTCCCCGGCCCCGAGCACAGCTACTGAGATCCGCCATGCAGATTCATCCCACCATCGCCGGCCTGCGGGCCGCCCTGGCCGATGCCGGCCGCGTCGCCTTCGTGCCCACCATGGGCAACCTCCACGACGGCCACATCGCCCTGATGCGTCAGGCCCGCAGCCAGGCCGACGTGGTCGTGGCGAGCATCTTCGTGAACCGTCTGCAGTTCGGGCCGAAGGAAGACTTCGACAAGTATCCGCGCACCTTCGAAAACGACTGCAACCGGCTGAGGGATGCCGGCGTGGACATCCTGTTCGCCCCCGACGAACAGGAGATGTACCCCACCCCCCAGCGCTACCACGTGGAGCCGGACGCCGCGCACATCAACATCCTGGAAGGTGCGGTGCGCCCCGGACATTTCGGCGGCGTCGCCACGGTGGTGCTGAAGCTGTTCAACATCGTCCAGCCCGATGCCGCCCTGTTCGGCAAGAAGGACTACCAGCAGCTCATGGTGTTGCGCAACATGGTGCGCGAACTGGCCCTGCCCATCGAGGTGATTCCCGGCGAGACCATCCGTGCCGAAGACGGGCTCGCCCTGTCCTCACGCAACGGCTACCTGAGCGCGGCCGAGCGGGCCGAGGCCCCTCGCCTGTATCGTCAGCTGGAAGCGATCCGCCGCCGGATCAGCGCTGGGGAACGGGATTTCCTGCGGCTCGAGACCGAGGCGGTGGCAGAACTGGCAGCCCACGGCTGGCAGCCGGATTACATCGCGATCCGCCGCCGGGCCGACCTGCAAGCGGCCAGCGAAGGCGACGCGCTGGTGGTGCTGGGCGCGGCGCGCCTGGGCAGCACCCGGCTGATCGACAACCTCGAAATCTGAGAACCCGCCCTGGGGCCTCGCCCTGAGGGCTCAGGCGGAGCGGATGAAGTTGGCCTCCACCCGGCAGTCCCCGCCTTCGCACATGCGCCGGACCTGGCCGAAGCACTCGGCCAGCGCCATGCAGGTGCGAATGTCCTCCACCAGAAACTGACGCAGTTCGATGCACAAGGCCATTTCGCTGACGCCCTCCGCCGAGGCGGAAGCGGCGCGGATGGACCGCAGCACGGTGGGATAGATCGGGTCCTCTCCAAGCATCGCGGCCAGCCGGACCCGGACATGGGGTGCGTAGCCGGAGGCCTCGGGATGCAGCTCCAGCCTTCTGCAGGCCTGCAGGATGCACTCCCTGACCACCCGGTGGTGCCCCTTTCGCTGATCCATGGCAATGCGCTGCAAGCTCTCTTCCCAGATGGCGGGCATCCGCAGACGGGCACCTGCACGCTCCCGCCAGGCCTGCCAGGCGAGGACGGCCAGGGCCAACAGGCCAATCAGTGCGAATAGGTGCATGTTCACGGTCCGGGTCTCCCAATATCTGCTTGCCCTCGAAGCTTAGTGGGAGGCTGGCCGACCGACCGTGCAATTAATTCACAGTGGATGAGAGAATTTGGCGAGTATCAGGTCTGGATGGAACGACACCGTGCCATCCGAATCCTCAACTTGCTCCAGACGGTAGCCGCTCCCATACGAGGCACTCAGGCGGAAGCCCCGTCCAGGGTGGATGTCCAGTTTGCACCGGATCCGGCTGACATGGGTATCGACGGTCCTTGAAGCTGTCCCGACCCTGTCGCCCCATACAACTTCGAGCAATTTCCCGCGGGACAACAGGCGGCCGGGATTACGGAAGAAGAGGACGCTGAGCTCGAACTCCTTTTCAGTGAGCTCCACGCGGCGCCCCTCGATGAATGCCTGCTTGCTTGCCACTTCAAAGCGGTAGGGAGGCAGCTCGAGCACCCTCATGGACGTCACCGAACGTCCCTCGCGCCGGCGCAGCAGCGCACAACTGCGGGCGAACAGCTCCCCACCGCGCGCGACCGTGACGTAATCGTCCGCCCCCTGCTGCAGGGCATCGACAAGGCGCGCCTCATTGTCTTCGCAGTTGTAGAAGACGATGGGAGCCCCATCGCAGGGGTCTGCCCGTAACAACTGAAGGGCGAGCTCGGCTTCACCGGCCTGCTGGTCGAGCAGGTAAAGCTGGAAGGCACCATGCTGGGCTTCCTGGCTCAATCCAAGGGCGTCCTCGAAGACCCGGACACGGAGTCCCGTGAGTTCAAGCCGCCTGATCAGGACTGCAGGCACGGAGCGGGACTCGGTACTCAGCAGGGCCACACTTTTGCACATCCGGGTCATCCACTACCCCAAAGGATATTGTCACCCCCGGCATATTAATGAAAATCGTTGAGCATAAAGCGTTTTGACCAAATTTGACGCTGTCTTGGCACGCGCCGTGCGCGTACGCTCAGGCCGAGCAGACCTGGGCTCCGGAGATACGCGCTCCGGCCGCGGCATCACCGGACTCCTCCAGGGCGATGGTGACCAGGGGGGACACCCAGGGCTGGCGCGAACGCTCCAGGCGATAGCCGGTCCCGTAAACGGCGGACAGGTGGAATTCATTACCCCGCAGCAGCGCCAGCTTGCGCCGCAGGCGACTGACATGGGTGTCGATGGTGCGCGACTCCATCGGCCGGGAGACCTGCCAGATCATCTCGTGGATATGGCCCCGGGAGATCATGCGACCCACATTGCGGAAGAGGAACAGAGCCAGATCGAACTCCCTCTCGGTCAGGTCGATCATCTCCTCCCGCAGCCACACGCTCCTGGCCTGGAGGTCAAAACGGTACGAACCGAAGATGAGCTCCGACTCCAGGCGGAACAGATCCGGGTGGCGCCGGCGCAGCACGGCGGCGATGCGGCCCACCAGCTCCCGCCCAGCCAGGGGGCGCGAGATGTAGTCCTCGGCGCCGGCCGCCAGCACCTCCGACAGCAGCGCCTCGTCATCGACGCAGTTGATCAGCATCACGGGCAGCTCACTGCCGGGCACATCACGTACCCGTCGCACAAAGGAGGCGCAGTCGTCCCCCAGCAAGGCACCGTCAGCCAGCACCAGATCGAAGCTCTCCCTGCTCAGAGCGCGACGCAGCCTTTGCTCCTGGTCAAAACCATGGATCGCGTGCCCCACTCCCTGCAACAGCCCGGACAAGGCCTCGGCCAAATGCACGTCGCCAATCAGCAGCGCCAGTCGCATCGATACATCCCCTCAGAACAGAATCACCAGAACGGGAGCGGATGCTAGACAGATATGTCTCGGACAAGAAATGCTGACAGATTCTCACCGCCGCGGCTCAGAGCAGGCGGGCATACTCGGTGAAGGTGTAACCACGCCCGTAATCCGACACGACGGGCAGGCGCAGACCGCAGCGGGACTGGGCCTTCGAGCGCAGCCGGCTGACCATGGCCTCGAGGCGGTGGGCGCTGTAGTCAGGCTCATCGCCCGCCAGCAAGGCGACCAAATCCTCCTTGCGGGCATGTCGTTCAGGGTCGGCAAAGAGCGCAGCCAGAAAACGGGTCTCCCCCACGTTGAGCAGGAAGGTGCCCCCGTTGGGCGCCGTGAGCAGGCGGCGCTCTCCATCGAGGTACCAGGGCTGGGGCAGCATGCCCGAGGCCAGCGAAGCCAGGTTTCCCTGCAGGCGGCGATGCACGCTGAGCAGCGTGGCCTCGAGCTCCTCCGGATCCACGGGTTTGACCAGGTAGGCATCGGCGCCATCCCGCAGGCTGGCGATGCGCAGTTCCCTTTCGCCGCGCCCCGTGCACATCACGATGCCGGAGCGGATGTAGCGCCGTGCCTGGCGGCAGAAGCTCAAGCCATCACCATCCGGCAAGTTGATGTCGAGGACGAGCAGATCATAGGGCCGGGCCAGCCTCGCATCGGCCTCACGGATGGTGCCGGCAACGCATACCGAAAAACCCGCCCCGGACAGGAAGGCAGAGATCTCCGCACACAGGTCGCGATCATCTTCCACCAGAAGCACCGAGATCATGCCGGCAGCTCCTTGCCAGTAGCGCCCGGCGGCCCCTCCGGCCCGACCGGCAGGCGCAGCGTGAACCAGGTCTCGCCGTCGCGATGCCCGCCGACCAGGGCGCCACCATGCACCCGCGCCACATGGCTGGCCAGGGCCAGGCCGATGCCGAAGCCCCCCTTGGTACTCACCGACTTGCGGCTGCGCCTGAATACCTGGAACGGGCGCTCGGCCAGATCCGGCGGCAGTCCCTC
This sequence comes from uncultured Zoogloea sp., assembly GCA_937967645.1. Taxonomy (GTDB): domain Bacteria; phylum Pseudomonadota; class Gammaproteobacteria; order Burkholderiales; family Rhodocyclaceae; genus Zoogloea. Next base: position 89,845 of record CALBTT010000181.1, on the reverse strand, counting down.
ACCGGCATTGATCACCCGGTAGATCACCATCCCGGCGGAAGCCTCCACCTCCAGGCGGATCGGCGTTGCCTCGGGAGAATACTTGGCCGCATTGTCGAGCAGATTGGACAAGGCCAGCACCACCAGTTCGGCGTCCATCGACACATCCTGCTCCAGCGCCCCCCTCTTCTGGAAGCGCAGATCACGCCCACCATGCAGGGCCCGGATCTCGTCCAGCGCGCGCAGGGCAGGCAGGCCGACGGGCTCCAGGGCAAAATCCGGCTCGAAATCAGGCTGACCGATGCGTTGCAGGCGCAGGTGGCGATCGATCAGGCCGCTCATCCGCTGGGCGGCATGGTTCAGCCGCGCGAGACGTTCCGCATTCTCGGGCGCCACCTCGGGCAGACTGCGCCGCAGATTACCCAGTCCGGTGAGCAGCACCCCGAGGGGACTGCGCAACTCATGGGCCACGAACGCAAAGAACAAGGACTGCTCGTGGCGCAGGCGCTCCTCCTGCTCCGCGAGCTGGCGCTGGGCAACGGCCTCGCCATCTGCCGCCTCCCGCGCCTGACGCTCGTCCCTCAGCTCGGACAGGATGCCGAAATGCAGAAAGATCGCGTAGGCGATCAGCGCCGGCGCCGCCGTCTCGAAGGTGGAGTTCCAGGTCAGCAGGCCAAGGGCCCTCGACACATGGATCAGCATCAGGCCCGTGAAGCACAGATAGGCACCCAGCATCCAGCCTGCGCCCAGGTGCCCGTCCCGCAGATTGCGGTAACACGCCATCACCCCCACCACGGCGATGAAGGGCTGCAGCCACTGCACCACCGGCATCACGTGCACATAGAGCCCGAGCGGAACACTGATGGCACACAGTACGATCGCCCCTGCCAGATAGGGCAGGATCCGGTCGAACACCGGAAAGTGCTCGGCGAGGCGCAGGGGCTTGCGCACCAGCAACATCGAAAACCCATAGAAGACACAGTGCAGCACGCGGGTCAGGCCATGGGCCACCCAGTCACTCTCCGGGAAGAAATACTGGGCCAGCAAGCCGTTGGCAGCCGCCACTGCCACCGCCATCATGAACATGAAGGCGGCAAAGGCGAGATAAAGCCGCTGGCCGGTCCAGAACCAGTTGACCAGGTTCATCGCCGACACCGTCAGCACCAGCCCGAGCGCCATGCCGATGCCCAGGAGGTCACGCTGGACCTGCATCCGGAAGGACCACGGTTGCCACACGGTAAAGGCCGTCGCCATGCTCGTGCTGGCCTTGATCCGGACATAGAAGACCTGGGCCGTCCCGTCCGGCAGCTCGAAGGGAAACACCGCCGTACGATAGACGATGGCCCTTGAATTGACCGGGAAGCGGTCGCCTGCGCGCAGCTCATCCCAGCCGCCATGGTCTTGCCGCGCATAGAAGCGGATGTCGTCCAGGTAGGGCGCACGGGACTCCAGCCACCACTCCGCCGGCGCCGTGGGGGCTCGACGCAGGCACAGCCGGACCCACAGCGCGTCCCGCGTGTAGCCGAGCGCCAGACCATCGGCGGTAGAGGGGACAAAGTTCTTCTGGAAAGCGGGGGATGAGACGTCCTCGATACCGAGCTGGCCACTGCTGTCCCGGTAGAGCTGCATGTCGGCCCCGCTCAGCAGGCGATGCCCCTCGTCATCGACCAGGACTTCACCTGGTGGGGTGCATGCCATGCAGGCCGCTGCCAGCAGGGTCAGCAGCACGGCCATCAGGCACTGCAGCGGAAGACTGCCAAAGGCATGACTGGCGGGGCGGAGCCCTACCCGGAATGCACATCCCGACGAAGATCGAATATGACGAAGCCGCATGCGGGCGCAAGGTTAGCCCAATCCGGGGCACTCACCTAGACCCTCACCGAAACTCACGGCCCGCGGATGCCCCTGGTGTCCGCAAACCCGCAGCCGGCAAAGCGCATCAGGATTCTCGCCAGCGCCCACCAGCACAGCCAAAATAGGTGCTCCGCCCCTTGCGCTGATGCCGACTTGGCTCCAAGCTATAAGAACCGGCGAGCACCCGGTGCATGACCGCAGGGGACGCCGAAGCCAACAATAAGGAGGGTAGACAATGGCAGCAACGGTTCAGCAGATCATTCAGAAAAAGGGCGACACCACCTACTCGGTTGCGCCGGACACCACAGTGCTGCAGGCCCTCAAGCTCATGGCCGAACGTAACGTCAGTGCCGTGCTGGTTACCGAGGGGGAGCGCCTCGTGGGCATCTTCACCGAGCGGGACTACGCCCGCAAGGTCGTGCTCAAGGGGCTGGCCTCCAAGGACACCAAGGTGGGCGACCTGATGACCCAGAACGTCCTGACCATCTCCCCGACCCACACGGTGGATGACTGCATGGCCATCATGACCAACAACCACATCCGCCACCTGCCGGTCGTCGACAAAGGGCGCCTGACCGGCATCGTCAGCATCGGTGACGCGGTCAAGTCGGTGATGGAGCAGCAACAGGCCACCATCGAGCAGCTGTCCGGCTACATCGCCGGTGGCCTGAGCACCTGAAAACGCTCGACAGGCCGGATGCCCCTCAGGCGTCCGGCCCTTTTGACGGTGTGGCGAAACGGACGGTGACGGCCAGCCCGGTTCGCCCTTCCTGCTCGAGTCCCGGCCCGAACGTCAGGCTTGCGCCGAGAATCCTGACGATGCGCGCCACGATGGAGAGGCCCAGGCCGCAGCCTTCCGCCTCTTGATCCGGACCGCGGGCAAAGCGCGTCAGCATCTGCTCCTGCAAGCCTGGCGGAATACCCGGCCCGTCATCCTCCACCCGCAGGCTGCCGCTCGCCTGATCCACGACCACTCTTACCGTGCCGCCATCCGGCGTGTAGCGCAGGGCGTTGTCCACCAGATTGCGCAGCAGCACCTCGAGCCACCAGCGATTGCCCGCAACGATGAAGGCATCCGGTGCCTCCAGAGACAGGTTCTGGCCCCGCCGGAGGGCCTGGCCGGCCAGCACCGAGCAGACTTCCCCGGCCACCTCAATCAGGTCCACGCGGCTGCCGCCCAGCGGCGGCGCATCCGGATCGAGGCGGGCCAGGGTCAGCAGCTGGTCGACCAGGTGGGTCATCCGCTCGACCCCCGACAACACCTGCGACAAGGCATGGCGCCGGCCCGCCTCATCGTCAGTACGACTCGCCACCTGGGCCTGGACACGCAGGGCGGCCAGCGGTGTCCGCAGCTCGTGGGCCGCATCCGCGGTGAAGCGCTTCTCACTGTCAAGCGCCTCCGCAAGCCGCGTCAGCAAGGCGTCCAGCGAACTGACCAGGGGCGCGATCTCCGCCGGCAGGGGGCCCTTGACCTGCACCGGCTGCAGACAGCCCGGCTCCAGTCCGCCCACCGCCCGTGCCACCGCATCGAGCGGCGCCAGCGCCCGCCCGACGACAATCCAGATCGCCAGGGCGATCAGCGGCAGCCCGATCAGGATGGGCGCCAGCAGGTGCAGGGCGATCTCCCCCGCAAGCCGGTAGCGCGCGTCATGGTTCTGCCCGACGATGACCCGGTAAGGGCTGTGGCCATGATCCATCGAGTAGAAGCGCCACAAGGCGCCACCGATCTCCTGTTCGTCGAAGCCCGGCGCGCGGGTGGGCGGTACCGCGGGCATCTCGGAAGAACGGACGAGCAGGCTCCACTCGCCCGACGTCTCGAGCCGCCAGGCCTGGAAGGCCACCGGGAGCGGGTAGTCGTGCTGGTGCTCGACCATTTCCTGCGCCACGCCGGGCGCGTCGCCGGTGGCAACGATGGCCAGCAGGGTCTCGGCGACCTGCTCCAGCTGGGCATCGAAGAGCTCATCGGCCTCCCCGTGGGCGGTGCGGAAGGCCACCACGGCGGACAGGCTCCACAACACCGCCACCACCCCGATCAGCAGGGCCAGCAGGCGCCGTCGCAATGAATAAACCGGAACCTGTGGCGTCACGTCACGGCCTCGCCGACCAGGTAGCCCACCCCGCGGACCGTGCGGATCAACTCACTGCCCAGCTTGCGGCGCAGGTGATGCACATGGACCTCGAGGGCATTACTCTCGACGATCTCGCCCCAGGCATAGAGGCGCTCCTCGAGGACACGACGGGTCAGGACCCGGCCAGCCCCGGCCAGCAGCATATGCAACAGGTCGAACTCCCGGCCGGTCAGGCTGACCGCCGCCCCACCCCGGGTCACGGTGCGGGCAGCCGGATCGAGGACGATGTCACCGTGCCGCAGGCAGGCGTCGGCGCGACCACTGGCCCGTCGGATCAGCGCCCGCAAGCGGGCCGCCAACTCGTCCAGGTCGAAGGGCTTGACCACGTAATCATCGGCACCGCAATCGAGGGCCCCGACCTTGTCGGCCACACCGTCACGGGCGGTGAGCACCAGCACCGGCAGATCCTTGCCTGCCGCGCGCAGGGCTGACAGCACGCCCATTCCATCGCGCCGGGGCAAGCCGAGGTCCAGCACCATGGCCGTGAAGCTCTCGGTGCTCAGCGCCGCCAGCGCCGACTCGCCATCCCGCACCCAATCCACGGCAAAACCCATCCCCGACAAGCCGGCCTGGATGCCATCGCCCAGCAACCTGTCGTCTTCAACCACCAAAACACGCATCCTCTTCTCCTGCCCCGCGACCCGGTCAACGACGGATCGTCCGGGGATCATGCCAACGCCGCCTTAATGTTGCCTTAAGCTAGCAGACACACACTAAAGAGTCCCTCTCGTCCGATCTCCATGATGATGCAAGGCGTCCGTCCCCGTCCCCTTCCCCTGCTGCTGTCCCTCCTCGCGCTGTGCGGCAGCCCCCTCGTCAAGGCCAGTGACTTCATCCCGGTCACGGCGAGCCAGAGCAAGGCGCTCGGCATTGTCGCCCAGGGTGCCTCGGCGCCCGGGCAGGCACTTGCCGGCGGGCTCCCCGCCACCATCGAGATTCCCAATGGCCAGCAGCGGGTCATTGCCGCCCCCCTCGCCGGGATCATCGAGAGCCTGGAGACCTCCCCGGGCCTGTCGGTCAGGAAGGGACAGGTGCTGGCGCGCCTCGCCAGCCCCCAGGCCCTCGAGTTGCAGCGCGACCGCATCCAGGCCGACGCCCAGGCGTCGCTGACGAAACAGACCCTGCAGCGGGACGAGCAACTCTTCCGGGAGGGCCTGATCGCCGAGTCGCGCCTGCAGGCGGCCCGCGCCAACGCCACCCAGGCGGCTGCCCAGGCTGCCGAGCGGCGTCAGGAACTGAGCCTTGCCCAGCACAGCGGTGGGCATACCCTGAGCCTGACCGCCCCCATCGCCGGCACCGTCCTCGAACAGCTGGTCACGGTCGGCCAGCGGGTCGAGCAGTCGGCGCCCTTGTACCGTATCGCCCGCCTCGACCCGCTGGTGGTGGACATCCAGGTGCCGCTCCCGGTGGCGTCGCGGGTCCGGGCCGGCGCCCCGATCCGCATCCCGTCCACCGGTGCCAGCGGCGAGGTGACCGCCGTTGGCCGGGCCGTCGATCCGGCCAGCCAGAGCGTGCGCGTGCGGGGCACCATCAACCGCGGCGCCGACAGCCTGCGTCCGGGCCAGGTGACCACGGCCGACCTCGTCCTGGCGGAGGGCCCCAAGGGACCCACAGGCGCTGCGGACAGCCAGGTACCGGCCTCGGCCGTCCTGCATCACAAGGACAAGTCGTGGATCTTCGTGACGGCCCGGGAAGGCGACGCCACGGGCTACCGGGCACTGCCGGTCACCGTCGGCGGGCGCATCGGCGACGCCGTGCTGGTGTCCGGGCTACCTGCCGGGGCCCAGGTCGTGACCCACGGCATTGCCGCCCTCAAGGCCAACTGGCTCGGCGTCGGGAAAGAATGAAACGATGCTGTCCCGTCTGATCGAGTTCTCCCTCACCCAGCGCCTGCTGGTCCTGGTCGCCACCCTGCTGCTCGTCGGCGCCGGCGTGACGGCCTGGAACGGCCTGCCCGTCGATGCCTTCCCCGACGTGTCCACCACCCAGGTCAAGCTGATCATCAAGGCCCCGGGCATGACCCCGGAGGAGGTCGAGGCGCGCATCACCGTGCCCATCGAGCAGGAGATGCTGGGCATCCCGCACCAGCGCATCCTGCGCTCGACCTCGAAGTACGCGCTGGCCGACGTGACCCTCGACTTCGAGGACGGCACCGACATCTACTGGGCCCGCCAGCAGGTCGGCGAACGCCTGTCGGGCGTGCTCGGCAACCTGCCCCCCGGCGCCAGCGGTGGCCTTGCGCCGATCACCACGCCGCTCGGCGAGATGTTCATGTTCACCATCGAAGGGCCGATCTCCCTGGAGGAGAAGCGCACCCTGCTCGACTGGACGATCCGCCCGGCCCTGCGCACCGTACCCGGGGTGGCCGACGTCAACAGCCTGGGCGGCGAGGTACGCAGCTTCGAGGTGGCCCCCGATCCGGCCGCCCTGGCCGCCCGCGGCCTGACCCTGGGAGAGCTGCAGGCCGCCCTGGAGGCCAACAACCGCAACGACGGCGCCGGTCGCCTCAGCGAGGGCGAGGAGACCCTGCTGGTCCGCGCCGAGGGTGCCATCCGTGACCTCGAGGACGTGCGCGCCATCGTGCTGCGCAGCCGTGGCGGTGCCGTCGTACGGGTCGGTGACGTGGCCAGCGTGCGCATAGGCGCCCTGACCCGCTACGGCGCGGTCACCCGCAGCGGCCAGGCCGAGGCCGTCGAGGGCCTGGTCCTCGGCCTGCGTGGCGCCAACGCCGGCAAGGTGGTGGACGGCGTCAAGGCGCGTCTGGCCGAGCTGGCTCCGGCCCTGCCGCCGGGCGTGCACATCGAGGCCTTCTACGATCGCAGCGAACTGGTGGGCCGGGCCATCCATACGGTGTCCAAGGCGCTGGTGGAAGCGATCGTGCTGGTGCTGGTGCTCCTGCTCGCCTTCCTCGGCAACCTGCGGGCCGCCCTGGTGGTCGCCCTGATGCTGCCGCTCGCCGCCCTCGCCACTTTCGTCGCCATGCGCCAGGTGGGCCTGTCGGCCAACCTGATGAGCCTGGGCGGCCTGGCGATCGCCATCGGCATGCTGGTGGACGCCGCCGTGGTGGTGGTCGAGAACGTCGAAACCGAACTCTCCGCCGGCGGCGCGGCAACCCGCCAGCCCCTGCTCCACCTGGTGTTCCGGGCCACCCGCGAGGTCGCCTCGCCGGTGGCTTCGGGGATCCTGATCATCATCATCGTGTTCCTGCCCCTGCTGACCCTGGAAGGCCTGGAGGGCAAGCTGTTCAGCCCGGTGGCCCTGACCATCGTGTTCGCGCTCGGCGCCTCGCTGCTGCTGTCCCTCACCGTGGTGCCGGTGCTCGCCTCGTGGCTGCTCAAGCGCGGTGATGCCCATGAGCCCTGGCTGGTCCGCAAGCTGCAGGCGGCCTACGCACCGATGCTCGACTTCGCCCTGGCCCACGGCCGCCTGATGGTGGCCATCGCCGGCACCTCCCTGGTGGCCGCCGGGGTGGCCTACGTCGGGCTTGGCAAGGCCTTCATGCCAACCATGGACGAGGGTGACATCATCATGCAGCTGGAGAAGCTGCCCTCCATCAGCCTCGACCAGACCATCGCCACCGACCTGCAGGTGCAGAAGGCGATCCTGGCGGCGGTGCCAGAGGTCAAGGCCATCGTCGCTCGCTCCGGCTCGGACGAGCTGGGACTGGATCCGATGGGCCTCAACCAGACCGACACCTTCCTGGTCCTCAAACCCCGCGAGGCATGGCGCCAGCCCGACAAGGACTGGCTGACCGATCAGCTGCGCGCGGTGATGGAGCAGTTCCCGGGCATCGCCCTGACCTTCACCCAGCCCATCGACATGCGCGTGTCGGAGATGCTCACCGGCGTACGTGGCGACCTGGCGATCAAGCTCTACGGACCGGACCTGCCGACACTCAACCGCCTGGCCGCCGAGATCGAGACCGTGGTCAAGGCCGTTCCGGGTGCCGAGGACACCATCACCATCCGCAACGAAGGGGTGCAGTACCTCCGCATCCAGGTGGACCGGCTGGCCGCCGGCCGCTTCGGCCTCAACGTCGAGGACGTCCAGAACGCCCTGCGCAGCCTGCTGGAGGGGCGCGTCGCCGGCACGGTGATCGAGAGCACCCGCCGCGTACCGCTGCTGATCCGCGGCCCCGCCGGGCTGCAGCGCGACCCCGCAGCCTTCGCCGCCCTGCGCATCACCACACCGGACGGACAGAGCCTGCCCCTGGCCAGCGTGGCGAAGATCGAGCGGGTGGACGGCCCGGTCAAGGTGGACCGGGAAAACGCCCAGCGCTACTCGGTGATCCAGTCCAATGTTCGCGGCCGCGACCTGGTCGGCTTCGTCGAGGAAGCCCGTGCCGCCGTCAACGCCAAGGTCCCGCTGCCCGCCGGCTACCGCCTGGCCTGGGGTGGTCAGTTCGAGAACCAGCAACGCGCTGCGGCCCGTCTGGGCGTGGTGGTGCCGGTCGCCCTGGGGTTGATCTTCGTGCTGCTCTTCTCCACCTTCGGCTCGGTGCGGCAGGCCTTGCTGGTGCTCGCCATGGTGCCCTTCGCGATGGTCGGGGGGGTGTTCGCGCTGGCCCTGTCCGGTGAGTACCTGTCGGTGCCAGCCTCGGTCGGCTTCATCGCCCTGCTCGGCATCGCGGTACTCAACGGCGTGGTGATGGTGACCTACTTCAACCAGCTCCAGGCCCGCGGCATGCCGATCGGCCAGGTGGTGGTCGAAGGTGCCCGCCGCCGCCTGCGGCCGGTGCTGATGACCGCCAACATCGCCGCCCTTGGCCTGGTGCCCCTGCTGTTCGCCAGCGGCCCGGGCTCCGAAGTCCAGCGTCCGCTCGCCATCGTGGTCATCGGCGGCCTGTTCAGCGCCACGGCCCTGACCCTGCTGCTGCTGCCCCTCCTCTACCGGCGCTACGGCGTCGCCCCCGTCACTGCCGAGGCTTCCCCCTCATGAACTGCACCACCGACGCGGGGGTCGTACTGACCCTCGTGATGCCCATCGAAGTCGAAGATGCCCTGCTTGAGACCCTGCTGGAGTACCCGGAGCTTGCCCCGGGCTTCACTGCCCACCGGGTCGAAGGCATGGGCCAGCGGGTCACCTTCATCGGCACCGCCGAGCATGTGCGCGGCAGCGCCGCTCACTGCCGGGTTCAATTGGTGATTCCCCGCAACGACGCCGAAAACCTGCTGGACATCCTGCGCCGCCGCTTCTCCACCAGCCGCGTGTTCTTCTGGATGGTGCCGGCCCTGGCCAGCGGGAGGCTCGCATGAAGCCCATCCGGATTGCGCTGTTCCTGCTGGCCCTCCCCCTGACCGCGCAGGCAGGCGGCCCCCTTGATGCACCGGACCTGCCCCCCGCCACGCAAGCCATGGCCGTGCTGCTGTCCAGCCCCATGGTCAGCGCCGCCGGGGCCGGCATCGAGGCCGAGGAAGCCCGTGCCCGCCGCCTTGCCGCGGGCCCCCATGAATGGTCCCTGCGGATCACCGAGCAGCAGCGACGCGTGCGGGGCACCCCCGACGGACGCTACAACGAATGGGACGTGGGCATCGATCGGGCCCTGCGCCTGCCCGGCAAACGGGATCTCGACCGGCAACTCGGCGAAGCGGGTGTCGCCGGCGCCCGGATCGCCCGGGGCGACGCCCTCCATGAGGCGAGTCGGGGCCTGCTGGCCACCTGGTTCGAGGGGCTGCGGGAACTCAGCAGCACCGAACAATGGCGCCGCCAGCGGGACATCCTGGCCCGCCAGGCACAGGTGGTGGCGCGGCGGGTCCAGCTCGGCGACGCTCCCCGTCTGGAGGGTCTGCAGGCCGAAGCCGCGCTGGCCCAGGCCGACGCCCAGTATGCCCAGGCGAGTGGGCGGGTCCAGGTGGCCAGCGAGCGCCTGCGCCGCCTCTACCCCGGGCTGAGCCTGCCGGCCAACCTCGTGGAACATGCTCCAGAGCCGATCGACGGTGGCGAGGGCGAATGGATCCAGGCCATCCTGGAGCACAACCATGAGCTCGGGGTGGCCCGCGCGCAGAGCGCCCGGGCCCGGGTCGGGGCCAGCCGCGCCGACGCCGAGCGGATTCCCGATCCCAGCCTGGGCGTACGCCTGGCGCGCGAGCGGGATGGTGAGGAACGCCTGTTGGGCATGAGCCTGAGCATTCCCTTGCCTGGCAGCGGCCGTGCCGCTGATGCGGACGCCGCCATTGCCGAGGCACGCGCCAGTGCCCACCGGGAAGCCGCCGTACTGCGCCGGGTCGAGACCGAAGCCGCAGCGCTGCACCGTCAGGCCTTGTCCAGCCATGCCGGCTGGCTCCGCCAGCGGGATGCCGCCGCGGCCCTGGCACGCAGCGCGGACCTGACCGAAAGGGCCTGGCAGCTCGGTGAGGGCAGCCTCAGCGATACCCTCAACGCACGGCGCCTGGCCCATGAGGCGCAACTATCCGCCCAGCTGGCCCGGCTGGACGCCAGCGAGGCCCGCTACAGGCTGCTGCTGGACGCCCATCGCCTGTGGCCGATGGATGTACATGATCAGGATCAGGACGAGCACGACCACCACTGAGACTGGCTCAGGCGGCCGTCAGGCACTTGCGGTTAGAATGGGTCACCTATCTCATCCGCATTCAAGGTGCCACCGACCGCGCCCCCCATCATCGATGTCGAAGCATCCGGTTTCGGCGCAGCCAGCTACCCGATAGAGGTCGGCGTGGCCCTGCCCGATGGACGGAGCTACTGCTCGCTGGTCCGTCCTCTACCGCAATGGACGCACTGGGACGACAGCGCCGAGCAGGTCCATCGGGTGCAACGCGGCACCCTGCTGAAACACGGACGGGCACCGGAAGAGGTGGCCGATCATATCAACGCGCTGCTGGCTGGCCAGACCGTCTATTGCGATGCGTGGTACCACGACCTCACCTGGCTGAGCCGCCTGTTCGAGGCCACCGGGCGCGTCCAGCGCTTCCGCCTGGACGACATCCGCTGCCTGCTGACCGAGGCGCAAGCAGATCACTGGCATCTGACCAAAACCCGTCTCCAGAACGACCTGGGTCTTGAGCGCCATCGGGCCAGCAATGACGCGCGCATTCTCCAGGCCACCCTGGAGCAGGTGCGCCTGGATCACCCTGCACCCCGGCGGATGCCGGGCACTGTTCAGAAAGAGATTCTGTAGCTGGCGCCGGTCGGCCCCAGGATCCAGTTGCCCGCCCGCACGCCGATGTAAGCACCCGCCGCGTTCCAGGCCATGTCCTTCCAGGAGAAGCGGTTGCAGTCCTGCTGCGAATCGTAGAGCTCCTTGGCAAGACCCGGCACCAGGGCCAGACCGACCGCCGTCAGGGTGTCGTCGGACAGGCGGGACGCCCCCACGCCGAGGGCCAGGGACACGCCGAAATGAGCAGCCTTGTCGCTGCCGCTCCAGTCGTCATGATGGGTACCGCAGGCATTCGCACCGCCAGCCAGACCGGCCAGCAGCATCAGCAGCATCGTTTTCTTCAAGACTCACCTCAGGATGAATGGATTGTGCACCGCATGATACGTGCCCGGCGGGTCCCTTGCATCCTGCCACGGGCGGCAGCCTGCGGCTGCCGCCCGTGCCATGCGGGCAAACGCCTTACTCGTCCTTGCGGAACTTGTCGTGACAGGCCTTGCAGGACTCGCCCGTCTTGCCGAACTGAGCCTTGATGGCGGCGGCGTCACCGGTGGCGGCGACCTTCTGCAGCTCGTTGGACTCCTTGATGAAGGCCAGCGCCAGCTTCTTGACCTCGTCGGACTGCTGGAAGAACTCCGGCTTCACGCGGGTCTTCTGGTTGCCCACATCCTTGTCGGTACCCGGACCGTAGAGGGCGCCCATGCCCGAGTTGGCGATGGCCGCGATCACATTGGCAGCAGCGAGGACCTGATCCTTGTTGAAGCTGCCCGGGTTGTCGATGACCTGCTGCTTGATCTTGCCCATGTTCCAGGACATGAACGCATAACCCGCCTTGCGGTTCTTGATCTGGTCTTCGGGCTTGGCCTGGGCACTGGCACCAGCGGCAAGGCCTGCGGCGGCCAGGGCAAACAGCACGTGCTTGATCTTCATGAAATGACTCCCTCTTTGAGTGGCATGCTGCCGTTGCAGGAAAGACGGACGGGCAAGGCATGCAGCCGCCGACCGACCGGCGGATTATTCCACAAGAATCGGGACAGGCCGCCCGGAGCAGGACTGCGTCAATCCGCCGCAGCGCCGGGAACCCCGTTCCGGATTGAGGATCTGAGCGTCATTGATAAACAGACTGGACCTCAACGTGCGCAAACTGATCATCCCTCTCGCTGCAGTGTGCCTGCCCAGCATGCCTGCTCTCGCCACTGAACGGATCGACCTGCAAACCGAGACCGCCATCCCCCGCAGCGGCAATCTGTACGGGATTGGCGTCGGCGTCCTACCGGCGACATCCGGATCGGATGAACTGAGAACCATGGTGCTCCCCGTCATCCAGGCCAGTTATGGCGAACGCTTCTACATCAACGCCCTGCGCGCCGGCGTCTGGCTGGCCGACTCCGATGACCGGCGCCTGCGCTTCGGCCTTGCCGCTGACGCCCGGTTTGGCTGGAAGGCGGAAGACGGGCGACGTACCCGCGGCATGGACGATCGCGACTTCTCGGTGGACATCGGCCCGGCGCTGCGCTGGCAGACCGACTACGGCACCCTCAACGCCCAATGGGGCTTTGATGCAGGCTCGGCGAGCAAGGGCCAGAGCGCCCAGCTGCAGTTCGTGCGGGCCCTGATCCGCGGGCCGGGGCTGCGCCTCAATGGACTCGTCGGCATCACCTGGAACGATCGCCGCATGAACGATTACTACTTCGGGGTCTCGACCCGCGAGGCCACCCCTGAGCGGCCTGCCTACCGGGCCAGTGCCGGCACCCAGCTCCAGGCCGGCATCAACGGTGCCTGGCCGGTAGGCAACCGGGGATCCGTGCTGTTCGGCCTGATGGCAACCCGCCTGGGCAGCGCCCAGGCCGACAGCCCGATTGTCGAGACCCGCATCCAGCCGCTGGCTTACGCCGGCTACGGCTGGACCTTTTAAGGCGGATACTCAGAGGGGCCGCTTCACGGTCAGAGCGCCGCGGATCTGCCCCTTCGCATAGCCGAAGGCCTTGTCTTGCGGGTAGTGGGTGTCCAGGGCCTGCCTGAGGGCGGGCTCGATGGTGTCCACCGGGCCGTGGCACTTGAGGCACACATCCCCCACCGGAATCGCGCGCATGTAGCGGAATACCGGCTTGCCGTTGATGGTCTGGATTTCCCCGACCTCGAGCGTCTCCACCTTCTCGCCATTCGCGGCGCGGATGTTGAAATCCGCCAGCTGGCGGGCCTCCCAGAGATCGGGCGTACCCTTGGCCTGGTTGCGGGTCTTCAGGCTGACCCGGCTCATGGCCCAACCCGTCTTGTCGGACTGCTCCTTGAGCAGCTGCGGGGCCGCTTCCTTGCACACCGGGATGGCCGCGACCGCGCCCTTTTCGGCCACCGTCTCCTGCATCATGGCGACAACCTTGGGCAATACGGGCAAGGCGTTCTTGCGGGTGTCGAGCTTGAGGGACTCGAGGTCCTGGGCCTGGGCAATGCCGGCAAGGCCGACGGTCAGGGCAACAGCGATACGGAGCATGGCGGGCACCTATCAATCAGAATATTCTAATATATAGAAAAAACCCGCCCCAGACCAGAGCTGACGCACCGCGCCATCGCAATCGGGTGGAAACCAATCCCGTCCGCAAGAGACCAATATGGATCCCCCACCACCGGAGCATGTCATGGAATCCCAGACCCACAGCATCGCGCATCTGTTCGCCCAGCTCGGCCTGCCGGACGAGGCCGCAGCCATCGACGCCTTCATCAGCAGTCATCCGCTGCCGCACGATGTCCAGCTGGTGGACGCACCATTCTGGAATGCCGCACAGGCCGCCTTCCTCAAAACGGAGATCGCCGAGGATGCGGACTGGAGCCCGGTGATCGACACACTGGATGCCCGCCTGCGCGCCCGCTGACGGAAGATGCCGGGGCCGCGCCCCGGCCCTGGATCAGACCGGGAACAGGAAGCGCTGGGGATCGACGCCCCATTTGTCGGGCGACTCCGCCGACACGATGCGATCCCCGCCACCACTGCCCAGCTTGCGCCCCAGATCAAGCATCTCCGGCTTGATGTAGCCGTTGGAACGGGTGCTGAAGAAAACCCTCAGTTTGGGGGTGAGCAGGCTTCCGTCGTTCTGCTCCACAACCACCCCGAGGCGCCCGGACTCGAGCCGGACCAGGCTCCCCACCGGGTAGATGCCGACGCAGCGCATGAAAGCCTGCAGCAGCTTCTGGTCGAAGTGGTCGGTGCTCCACTCCCACATCTTGCGCAGGGCCTCCGCGGCCGGCATGCCCTTGTGGTAGCAGCGATCGGCGGTAATGGCGTCATAGACGTCCACGATCGCCGCCATGCGGGCCATCGCCGAGATCTGGTCACCCGCCAGGCGGTCGGGATAGCCCGTGCCGTCCAGCCGCTCATGGTGGTGCCGGGTGATGTCGAGGGGAATGGGGCCGATGCCCGGGGTATTGACCAGCACCGCGTGCCCGTCACCGGGATGCTGGCGGATCAGGTCGAACTCGGCATCGGTCAGGCGCCCCGGCTTGTTGAGCACGGCGTCCGGCACCTTCATCTTGCCGATGTCGTGAAGCAGCCCGCCAATCCCGCCCTGGCGCAACTCATCGCCCTCCAGGCCCAGCGAGCGGCCGAAGGCGATCATCAGGGTGCACACGCTGACCGAATGCAGGAAGGTGTAGTCGTCCTTGTTCTTGATGCCGATCAGGCCCAGCAGCGCGCCACTGTTGCGCAGCACCGAGCCCGTGATGGCCTCGACCACCGGCTCCGCATCTTCGAGGGACACGGCCTTGCCCAGGCGCACGTCACTCATCATGGTGCGCACCACCTTGTGGGCCTGCTCATGCACCTTGCGCGCCCGCGCCAGCTCTTCATGCACAGTGGCCCGCACATGCTGGGCTTCGGGCACGGACAGTGCAGCAATGATCTCCTGCTCGACGGCCTGCTTCACATCCTCGGCAGCGACGGCATCGCTGTCGTCGATGCCCTTGTCGGTGTCGATGTACACGTGCTGGATGCCGGACTCGACGATGCGGCGCAGGTCGGCCGAATCCTTCAGCTTGAACTGGGCGCGCCAGAACGGGTGGGACATCCAGTCCCCGCACATTTCCTGGATGAACATGCCCGGCTTGAGCCGGGACACGGGAATCTTCTTCAGCATCCGTCTGAGGCCTCGCGGCCTGATAATCTCATTAACAATACAGTAACGGCGACGCAATACCCGACTTGAGTATCGCATAAGCAACTCACCGCAGCTTCGACACAAAAGGCGTCGGGCTCTGTCGCTATAATGCCGACTCCTTTTTTGCACTGCACACAACTATTTCATGGACATCACCCTGCTCATCAAGGCCTTGATCCTCGGTGTGGTCGAAGGCCTTACCGAGTTTCTGCCCATCTCCAGCACGGGCCACCTCATCCTGGCCGGCGACCTGCTCAACTTCAACGATGACAGAGGCAAGCTGTTCGAGATCGTGATCCAGTCAGGCGCCATTCTGGCCGTGGTCTGGGAGTACCGGGAGCGCATCATGAAGACCTTCTCGGGCCTCGGGCGGCAGCGTGAAGCCAATCGCCTGGTCCTCAACCTCTTCATCGCCTTCCTGCCCCTGGCCATCCTCGGGCTGGCCTTCGGCAAGGCCATCAAGGCCTCGCTGTTCGCCCCCCTGCCAGTGGCCACGGCCTTCATCCTCGGCGCCTTCGTCATTCTGTGGGCCGAACGCCGCACGCACACGGTCAGGATTCACAGTGTGGACGAAATGAGCCCCGTGGATGCCATCAAGATGGGCATCGCCCAGGCCTTCGCGCTGATTCCGGGCACGTCCCGCTCGGGCTCCACCATCATCGGCGGCATGTTGTTCGGTTTCTCCCGCCATGCCGCCACGGAGTTTTCCTTCTTCCTGGCGATTCCGACCCTGGGGGTTGCAACGGTCTACCAGCTTTACAAGGAGCGGGCGCTGCTGAGCGCCGACGATCTGGGCATGTGGGTGGTGGGCTTCATTGCTGCCTTCGCATCGGCCTTCCTGTGCGTGCGCTGGCTGCTGCGTTACATCTCCAACCACGACTTCGTGCCCTTTGCCTGGTACCGCATCGCCTTCGGCATCGTGGTCCTCACCACCTGGCACTTCGGCCTGGTTGAATGGACCGCCCACTGACCATTGCCGACGCCGATCCCGGCCTCCCCGGGCCCTGGGACTTCGACAGCAGCCGGATCGAGATCCACGACCCTGAGCGCCAGCGGAGCCTGCCGCTGCGCCTCTACCTCCCCGCGGCCCCCTGGCTGCGGGGCCTGCTGGTGTTCTCCCACGGCCTTGGCGGCACGCGCGACGGGGGTCAGGCCTGGCTCAGCCACTGGGCCAGCCATGGCTTCGCCGCCATTGCGATCCAGCATCCGGGCAGCGATGCGAGCCTGCTCGGCGAGGGCCGCTCCCCCCTGGCGCTGCGCCAGGCCTTCAAGGCCGCGATGAGCCCCGAGCAGCTGAGCCTCCGGCTCGACGACCTGCATTTTCTGCTCGCCGCCATCGGCACCAACCCGGCCCTCCCGACGCGACTCGCCACGGCGCCGGCGATCGGGCTGTGCGGACATTCCTTCGGCGCGGTCACGGTGCAGCTTCTGACAGGCGAACGACGCCCCGGACGCACACCCCGCCCCCTCGACCCGCGGGTCCGGGCGGCCCTGGCCCTCAGCCCCTCGGCCCGGCAACCCGAGCTGGGCCCCGGACTGGCACAACGCTTCAGCGCCATCGAGCTGCCTTTCATGAGCCTGACCGGCACCCGTGACGACGGCATGGGCCTGTCCGACATCACCGCCGCCAACCGCGAACTCCCCTTCCGCCACATGGCCCCGGGGCACAAGTACCTGCTGGTCTTCGACGGTGGCACCCACCTGGACTTCGCCGGCCAGGCCAGCGACGCGGAAGGCTCGGTGTTCCGCCTCCGGCGCAATCCACCGCGCTTCGGCGAAGCCCTGCTGGCCGCCTCCACCGCCTTCTGGCTGGCCCATCTGGCGGACGACAGCCCGAGCCTCGACTGGCTCCATACCACCCTTCCGGGCCGCCTGCAGCCCGGTGACCGCTTCGAGATCCGATGATCATCTATCTCCACGGCTTCCGCTCCGGCCCCCAGTCCTGGAAGGCCCGCAGCCTCGGCGCGCGAATGGCCGAACTGGGGCTGGCCGACCACCTGTGGTGCGGCCAGCTGCCGGTCTCGCCCTCCACCGCCATCGCCCTGGCCGAAAGCCAGATCGCCCGCTGCAGCACGCCGCCCACCCTGGTCGGCAGCTCCCTGGGCGGCTACTACGCCACTTATCTGGCCAACAGGCACGGCTGTCGCGCCGTGCTGGTCAACCCGGCGGTGCTGGCGCCCCTCTCCCTGTCGGCCTATGTGGGCGTCCAGACCCACATGTACACGGGTGAGCCCTTCGAGCTGACCGACGCCCACATCTCCGAACTGCGCAAGCTCGAGGTGACGCAGCTGGCGCAGCCGGAGAACTACTGGCTCCTCGCGGAGACCGGCGACGAGGTGCTCGACTACCGCCATGCGGTAGCCCACTATGCCGGCTGCCGCCAGACCGTGCTGGAGGGCGGCGACCACAGCTTCACCCGCTGGGATGCCTGGCTGGATGAGATCCTCCGTTTTGCAGGACTGCTGACGACCCCATGACGACACTCCCCGAAGGCTTCGACGCACGCCGCTTCAAGGCGCTGGAACGCAGCGGCTTCAACCGTATCGCCACCCGCTACGCCGACGGCGCGCCCCTGCGCGCCAGCCTGCAGGCCGCCCTGCTCGACGCTGCCGCGCTGCAGGCCGGCGAGCGGGTGCTTGATCTGGCCGCCGGCCCCGGCCTGCTGGCCCGCGATGCGCTGCGTCAGGTCCAGCCCGATGGCTGGGTGGTGGCCAGCGACATCGCCGAGGGCATGCTCGCCGAAGGCTGCCAGCGCGCTGGCGAGGAAGGCCTGCCCGCGCTGCTGGCGGCGGCCTGCGACGCCGAGCACCTGGCCTTTGCCGACGGCGGCTTCGATGCCGCCCTGGTCGGGCTGGGGCTGTTCATCTTTCCCGACCCGGCCCGGGCCCTGGCGGAACTGCACCGCGTCCTCCGGCCGGGCGGCCGGATCGCCCTGTCGGTCTGGGGGCGCCGCGAAACGGTGCCGCTGATCGCCCGCGCCCAGGATTGCGTCGCCCGCCTACTGCCCGCGCCGAAGGTGGCGCGACCGTCGGTCTTCCGGCTCGGCGAACCCGCCGTGCTGGAGGCCCTGCTGCAGGACGCGGGCTTCGGCGCCATCCGCATCGAGGCCCACACCCTGCGCTGCCGCTTCGCCGACGCCGACGCCTACTGGCAGGCCTTTCTCGACCTGGCGGGGGGCGCAGCCGAGTCGCTGTCGCGCCTGCCGGAGGCCACCCAGACCCTGCTGCGCCGGGAAGTCGCCGCCGAACTCGAAGCCCACCGCTGTGACGATGAGGGCACGGCCTGCGAGGTCGAAGGTGAAGTCCTGATCGCCACCGCCCGGCGCTAGTCGTCGGCCGCCTCGCCCGCCTCTCCGCTGGCGCCCTTCACCACCGCGAAGCGGGCCAGGGTACGTTCCCGGGCCCGGGCGTGGTCCACGATGGGCGCCGGGTAGTCGCTGCCGATCTGGCAGGCGGCCAGCTTCTGGTCGATCGGCGGCAGGGTCCACGGGGCATGGATGTACTTGTCCGGCACCTTCGCCAGTTCCGGCAGATAGCGGCGGATGAAGGCACCATCGGGGTCGAAGCGCTCGGACTGGGTCACCGGATTGAAGATGCGGAAGTAAGGCTGGGCATCGCAGCCGGTGGACGCCGCCCACTGCCAGCCGCCGTTGTTGGCGGCCAGGTCGAAGTCGTTCAGATGCTCGGCAAAGTAGGCTTCTCCGAGACGCCAGTCGATGCCCAGGTCCTTGGTCAGGAAGGAGGCGACGATCATGCGCAGGCGGTTGTGCATGTAGCCGCTGTGGTTGATCTGGCGCATCGCCGCATCGACGATCGGGTAGCCCGTGCGCCCCTCGCACCAGGCCTCAAACAAGCCCGGCGCGTCGTCCCAGCGCACCTTGTCGTATTCCGGCCGGAAGCTGGCGCCGACCACATGCGGGTGGTGCCACAGGATCTGGAAATAGAAGTCCCGCCAGATCAGCTCGGACAGCCAGGTCTCCGCCCCCTCCCCGCCAGCCGCATGGGCGGCCCGCGCCAGCTCACGGATCGACACGGTCCCGAAGCGCAGATGCACGGACAGGTAGGAGACCCCCTTCACTGCCGGAAAATCCCGCCGCGCCTTGTAGCGCCCGATGCGCTTGAGAAAGGCCTCGAACAGCTGCCGCCCCGCCGCCATGCCGGGCGTGATGCCCAGCTCGACGAGATTGGTCGGCTCGAAGCCCAGCTCGGTCAGGGCGGGCACCGCCTCCCCCGCCGGGGGCGGCGCCAGGTGCCCCGCGTATTTGTCGATCGGATAGGCCTTGAGATGGAAGTCGGTGAGGGTCTTGAGCCAGGCCCGCTTGTAGGGCGTGAACACCGAGAAGGCCGAGCCCCCCTGGGTCAGCACCTCGCTCTTCTCGAAGATCACCTGATCCTTGAAGTCACGGAAGTCGCAGCCCAGCACCCGCAGCCGCTCCGCCACGTCCCCATCGCGGGCCAGCGCAGCGGGCTCGTAATCTCGGTTGGCGAAGACCGCGTCGACACCGAGCGAAGCCGCCAGGGCGGGGATGCACTCCCGCGCGGCCGCGTGGCGGACGATCAGGCCGCCGCCCCGGGCCCGCAGGGCCGCGTCGAGCTCGACGACACTGCCATGGATGAACTCCACCCGCCGATCGGCGCGGCGCGGCAAGGCCTCCAGGATCTCCGTATCGAAGACGAAAGCGCAGTACACCCGCTGGTGGGATTTGAGGGCATGGTGGAGCGCGGCATGATCGAAGTCGCGCAGATCGCGACGAAACCAGACAAGGGCAGCAGACATGGAACCAATGGCACGGACAATGGACAGATGGGACGCAAGCATGCCCCAAAAGTTGCCACTACAATCGCTCACCTCGGCTTAAAATAGCGCCCGTGACTACGACGACCATCAATCTGACCGACCACTTTCTGATTGCCATGCCCGCCATGGCCGATCCGAATTTCTCGCGCACCCTCACCTACATCGCCGAACACAATGAGAACGGCGCCATGGGGGTCATCGTCAACCGCCCCACCGACATGCGGCTGGCCACCCTGTTCGAGCGCATCGACATTCCTTTCGAGCAGCCCGATTTTGCCGATCTGCCGGTGTATTTCGGCGGCCCGGTGCAGTCCGACCGGGGCTTCGTGCTGCACCGCCCGGCCGGCAAATGGCACTCCACCCTGACGGTCAGTGACGACATCGGCCTGACCAGCTCCCGCGACGTGCTGCAGTCCCTCGCCGCAGAGGGCAAGCCCGCCGAGGTCCTGGTGGCACTCGGCTACGCCGGTTGGTCATCCGGCCAGCTCGAGCACGAACTCGCCCAGAACGCCTGGCTGACCGTGCCGGCCGACCTGACCATCGTCTTCGATCTGCCCCCCGAGGAGCGCCTCGCTGCGGCCATGCAGCTCCTCGGCGTGGACTTCGCCAAGCTCTCGGACGTCGCCGGACACGCCTGAGTGGGAACCGTCCTTGGCTTCGACTTCGGCCTGGCGCGCATCGGCGTAGCTGTGGGCGAAACGGAAACCGGCCACGCCCATCCCCTGGCGGTGATCTCCGACGAAGCCAATGCGGCCCGCTTCGCCGCCATCGAAAAGCTGCTGGCCGAGTGGAAGCCCGTGTCCCTGGTGGTCGGGCTGCCGGTACACCTCGACGGCTCCGAACACGCCATGACGGTCCGCTGCCGCCGCTTCGCCAACCAGCTGCACGGCCGCTACGGCCTGCCCGTGGCCCTGGTGGACGAGCGCCTGTCCTCCGCCGAGGCCGAGGAGCGCCTCGCCGAGGCCGGGCTGCACGGCTGGCGCAAGCAGAAGCCCAGGCTGGATTCCGCAGCCGCCCAGATCATCCTGCTCCAGTACTTTGAAAGTGCCCGACATGCAGCTTCCTGAAGCCGATCAGCTCATCGCCACGCTGGCCGAGTCCATGCGCCCCCACGTCAGCCCCGACACCTGCCTGGTGGGCATCCACACCGGCGGCGTCTGGCTGGCCGAACGCCTGCACGCCCTGCTCGGCCTGTCCCAGCCCCTGGGCAGCATCGACGTGAGCTTCTACCGCGACGACTACTCGGCCAAAGGGCTGCATCCCCAGCCCCGGGGCTCGCGGATCCCCTTCGACGTGGAAGGCAGCCACATCGTCATCGTCGATGACGTGCTCTACACCGGCCGCACCACCCGTGCCGCCCTCAACGAACTGTTCGACTACGGCCGGCCCGCCCAGGTGGACCTGGCGGTACTGGTCGACCGCGGCGGGCGCGAGCTGCCCATCGCGGCGAGCTTCTGTGCCCTGACCCTGCCGGCCCCCCTGCCCGCCGGGCAAAACCTCCAACTTGAGCGCGACGACTCCGGCGCCCTCACCCTGAGGCTGATCCATGCGTAATCCCCAACTCAACAAGCACGGCGAGCTGCAGCATCTGCTGACCCTCGACGGACTCCCCCGCGCCATCATCACCCAGATCCTCGACACCGCCGCGCCCTTCACCGAAGTGGCCGAGCGGGAGGTCAAGAAGCTGCCGCTGCTGCGTGGCAAGAGCGTCTTCAACCTGTTCTTCGAGAACAGCACGCGGACCCGCACCACCTTCGAGATCGCCGCCAAGCGCCTGTCCGCCGACGTGATCAACCTCAACGTGGCCACCTCCTCCACCAAGAAGGGCGAAACCCTGCTCGACACGGTGGACAACCTGTGCGCCATGCACGCCGACATGTTCGTGGTGCGCCACGAATCCAGCGGCGCGCCCTACCTCATCGCCCAGCACCTGGAGAACACCGGGCGCGACCACATCCACGTGGTCAACGCCGGTGACGGACGGCATGCCCACCCCACCCAGGGTCTGCTGGACATGTACACCATCCGGCACTACAAGAAGGAATTCCACAACCTCACCGTGGCCATCGTCGGCGACGTGCTGCACTCGCGGGTCGCCCGCTCGCAGATCGCCGCGCTGACCACCCTCGGCGTGCCCGAGGTGCGTGTGATCGGACCCAAGACCCTGCTCCCCACCGATGTGGAGAAGATGGGCGTGCGCGTCTTCCACAGCATGGAAGAAGGCCTCAAGGGGGTCGACGTGGTGATGATGTTGCGTCTGCAGAACGAACGCATGAACGGCGCCCTGCTGCCCAGCCCGCAGGAGTTCTTCAAGGTCTGGGGTCTGACCGCCGAGAAGCTGGCCCTGGCCAAGCCCGACGCCATCGTGATGCACCCCGGCCCCATGAACCGTGGCGTCGAGATCGACTCCGCCGTGGCCGACGGTGGGCAGGCGGTGATCCTGCCCCAGGTCACCTTCGGTATCGCGGTCCGCATGGCCGTGATGAGCATGCTGGGCAGCCACTGAGCAGAGACAGGTTCACAGAATGAACATCCATATCCAGAACGGCCGGCTGATCGACCCGGCCAACAAGATCGACGCGCAACACGACCTGTACATCGTCGATGGCAAGATCGCGGGCGTGGGCACGGCGCCCGCCGGTTTCAGCGCCCAGCGCACCATCGACGCCAGCGGCCTGGTGGTGGCCCCCGGGCTGATCGATCTGGCCGCCCGCCTGCGCGAACCCGGCTTTGAATACAAGGCCACCCTCGAATCCGAGATGGATGCGGCCATGGCCGGCGGCGTCACCAGCCTGGCCATCCCGCCCGACACCGATCCGGTGCTCGACGAGCCTGGCCTGGTGGAGATGCTCTGCTACCGCGCCAAGAAGCTCAACCGCGCCCACGTCTACCCGGTCGGCGCCCTGACCATCGGGCTCAAGGGCGAGCAGCTTTCCGAGATGGCCGAGCTGGTCGAAGCCGGCTGCGTGGCATTCAGCCAGGCCAACACCCCCATCCTCGACACCCGAGTGCTGGGCCGCGCCATGCAATACGCCGCCACCTTCGGCTTCCGCGTATGGCTGCAGCCCCTCGACATCTTCCTCGCCAAGGGTGGCGTCGCCCACGACGGCGAGGTGGCCTCCCGCCTGGGCCTGCCGGGCATTCCGGCCAGCTCCGAGATCATCGCGCTGTACACCTACCTGCGTCTGGCCCGCCAGACCGGCGCCCGGCTGCACATCACCCGCCTGTCCTGTGCCGAAAGCCTCGACCTGATCGAGCGCGCGCGGGCCGAGGGGGTCGATGTCACCTGCGATGTGGCCGCCCATTACCTGCACCTCAGCGACATGGACATCGGCTACTTCAACCCCCATTGCCATGTGATCCCGCCCTACCGCAGCCAGCGCGACCGCCAGGCCCTGGCCCAGGCCGTGGCCGACGGCCGCATCAACGCCATCTGCTCCGACCACACCCCGGTGGATGACGACGCCAAGCAGGCGCCGTTCAGTGAGTCCGAGCCCGGCAACACCGGACTCGAACTGCTGCTGCCCCTGACCCTCAAGTGGGCTGCGGAGTACAAGCTGCCGCTGATCGACGCGCTGGCCCGCATCACCTCAGAAGCGGCAAAGATTGCCGGTATCGCCAAGGGCGGCCACCTGAGCGTCGGCACCCGGGCCGACGTCTGCATCTTCGACCCTGATGCCCACCAGTTGATCAGCCGGAGCATGCTCAAGAGCCAGGGCAAGAACACGCCCTTCCTGGGCCTGGAGCTGCCTGGCAAGGTGCGCTACACCCTGGTCGAAGGCTCGGTGATGTACGACACACAAATTTGACGAATTTTATAAATTCAAAAATCACAGAAATAAAAAAGGCGCTTTACGCGCCTTTTTTATTTCTGTGAAGTTAAATTTGTCACATATTGTGAATGCGGTACTCAACTGCATCAATAAATACCTCCCGCGGCCGTAACGGAACCAACGCCAAGCGTCACCCAATACAAAGACCATCAACCACCCGTTACCGGATCCTGCGCCCAACGCGCTCCGGGGAGAGAGATTGTGATCAGCGTGTCTGTCGAGAAAGCCGCGGAACGCCTCCGCAAGGCGGTTCCCATCATGGTGAAACACGGCATCCCCGTTACACCCGTCAATTACGCCCTCTGGTACACCTACGTCTCCAACGACGACCCCACCCTCAACCGTCGTATCGACGACATCGTCGCCACCTATGGCACGGTGCCCTTCAGCCGGGCGGCAGACCTCTTTCATGAACATGTCTCACCGAACGGCGAGCACGATGCGGCGATTGCCCGCGTCAAGGAAGACCTGGAGAAGATGGTCCAGGGCATTGGCCAGGAGCTCAATGCCACCCTGAGCGGCACCCAGGAATTCACCACCCTGCTGGATGAATGCAGCCGGGATCTGCGTAGCCCTCAGAGCACCGGCAACAGCTTCGAGGACGTGTTCGGAACGGTGGAAAAGCTCCTGCAAGGCTCCACCGCCATGCACGAAAGCAGCGCCCGCTTCGAGCAGAAGCTCAAGTCCGCCAACGCCGAGATCCGCCGCCTGCGTGACGAGATGGAGGCCCTCCGCCGCAACGCGATGCATGACGAGCTGACCGGGGTCAACAACCGCCGCGCCTTCGATACGGAACTGGCTCAACTGACGCCGCAGGCCGCACGCGGGGTGCCGCTGCATCTGGCGATGCTGGATATCGACCACTTCAAACAGTTCAACGACCGCTTCGGCCACCAGGTCGGCGACCGTGTCCTGAGCCTGGTCGGCAAACAGTTGAACGACACGGGCAAGCTGGGCGTCTCGGCCTACCGCTACGGGGGCGAAGAGTTTGCGCTCGTATTCTGTGGCGGGTCAGCCGACCAGGCAGTCAATCTGTGCGAAAACCTCCGTATGTCCGTCGAGCGCCTGGCCCTCAAGGACAACCGCAGCGGCGAACGCCTCGCACAGATCAGCGTTTCGATCGGCCTCGCGACCTTCCGCTCCGGAGAGAGCACGGAAGAATTCGTCGCCCGCGCCGATCATGCCTTGTACAAGGCCAAGCAAGGGGGGCGCAATCGCCTGCACAGGGCGGAATGAAACAGCGCTCAGCCACTCCGACCCCGTGAATGAAAAAGCCCGCCGGAATCCGGCGGGCTTTTTCACACAGACGCGGCGGACTACTTCTTCTCGCCCTGGAGCGCCTTCTCAAGCGCCTTGGCTGCATCCTCCTCCGCCGAGGCCGGCGCTTCCGTGCCCGGAGCCGGCACCTCGCCCTCCTTCTCGCCGCCATCAAACTGGATGGGGGCCTCATCCTGAGGCGGCTCGTCCGGAACAGAGATTTCCACCTGATCCGTATCCACGACCTGCTGGGTCTCGAGCCCCATGGTCACAAGCTGCGGGAAGGCAATCAGGACACCCACCATGATGATCTGGATCAGGACGAAAGGCACCGCACCCCAGTAGATCTGGGTGGTCTTGACCGACGAGGGCGCCACCGAGCGCAGGTAGAACAGCGCAAAGCCAAACGGCGGATGCATGAAGGAGGTCTGCATGTTGACGCCCAGCAGCACGCCGAACCAGATCAGGTCGATCCCCAACTTCTCGGCCACCGGCGCCAGCAGCGGCACCACGATGAAGGACAGCTCGAAGAAGTCCAGGAAGAAGGCCAGCAGGAAGATCAGGATGTTCACCACGATCAGGAAGCCCACCTGGCCGCCCGGCAGATCAGCCAGCAGGTGCTCGACCCACAGGTGCCCCTCGACGCCATAGAAGGTCAGCGAGAAGACCCGCGCGCCGACCAGGATGAAGACCACGAAGGTGGTCAGCTTGGCGGTGCTCTCCATCGCCTGCTTGAGCAGGGAGAGGGTGATGCGCTTGCGCATCAGAGCCATCACCAGCGCGCCGAAAGCCCCCATCGCCCCACCCTCGGTCGGGGTGGCGATGCCCAGGAAGATCGTCCCGAGCACCAGGAAGATCAGCATCAAGGGCGGCACCAGGGTGGTCATCACCCGCAGCAGCAGCTTGCCGCCGCGCAGCACACGCGCCTCAGGGGGCAAGGCTGGCGCAGCAGACGGCTTGAAGATGGCGACAAGCGCCACATAAGCCACATAGAAGCCCGTCAGGACCAAACCCGGGATCAGCGCCCCCTGGTACATGTCGCCCACCGAGCGGCCGAGCTGGTCGGCCATGATGATCAGCACCAGCGAGGGCGGGATGATCTGGGCCAGCGTGCCGGAAGCCGCGATGACCCCGGTGGCGAGGCGCTGGTCGTAGCCGTAGCGCATCATGATCGGCAGGGAGATCAGGCCCATCGAGATCACCGACGCGGCCACCACGCCGGTGGTAGCGGCCAGGATCGCGCCGACGAAGATCACGGCAAAGGCCAGGCCACCGCGCACCGGCCCGAACAGCTGGCCGATGGTGTCGAGGAGGTCCTCCGCCATCCCCGATCGCTCCAGGATCAGCCCCATGAAGGTGAAGAAGGGAATGGCCAGCAGGGTGTCATTGGACATGACCCCGAAAATGCGGTCAGGCAAGGCCTGGAACAGGGCCGGGGTGAGCATGCCGAGCTCGATCCCGATCAGGCCGAAGACGATGCCGTTGGCAGCCAGCGCAAAAGCTACCGGATAACCAAACAACATGAAGAGGACCAGCGACCCGAACATCAGGGGCGCCATGTTGGCGGCGATGAATTCCATTTAGACGGCCTCCCCGCGCTGCTGCTTGATGGCCTTTGCAAGTTCCTCTTCTGCGGAGGGCACATGCTTCTTGGCATTGGGATCTTCGATCAGCCCCTTCAGGAAGGCGATCCGCTTGATGAACTCGGACACCCCCTGGAGGATCAGCAATCCGAAGCCCAGTGGCACGAGGGCCCGGACCGGCCAGACGATCAGGCCGCCTGCATTGGAGGAGTATTCGTTGTTGAGGTAGGAGTTGATGAAGATCGGCCAGGACAGGTAGAGCACCGCGAACGCCATCGGCGCCAGGAAGAACAGGGTGCCGATGATGTCGATCCAGGCATGGGCCCGGGGCGAGAGGTGACCGGAGATGACGTCGATGCGGACGTGCTCGTTGCGCATCAGGGTGTAGCCCGCGCACAGCAGGAAAATCGCCGAGAACAGATACCACTGGATCTCCAGCAGACCGTTCGAGCTGTAGTTGAAGGCATAGCGCACAAAGGCGTTGCCCGCGCTGATGAGGGTGACGATCAGGACCAGCCAGACCGCCGCCTTTCCGACGCGCTCACTGAGGGCGTCTATTGCGCGAGATAGTTTGAGCAGGGCTTGCACGTCCCATACCTCCTTGTAGTTTTATAGTTCCGCAACCGACATCGCAGGGCTGGGCGCACCTGCGCACTGGGGCGGGATTATCGACGAGATCATCGTTCCGGCAATCAGGGATTACGCCTACCGATACGCCAGGACGTTCACCCGCGATCATGAGCCCGGCCCCATGCGATACTCCAGGCTCTTCCCGCACCTTCATTCATAGCCGCATGAGCACCCGTATCTGCCTTGTCCGCCATGGCGAAACAGCCTGGAACGCCGAACGCCGCCTCCAGGGGCATATCGATATCCCCCTCAACGAAAAGGGGCACGCACAAGCCCGCGCCACCGCAGCCGGCCTCGCTGGCGAGCACTTCTCCGCAGCCTACTGCTCGGATCTGCAGCGGGCCCGCCAGACCGCCGATGCCATCGTAACCCGTAATGGTCTGACGCCCGCCTTCGATGCACGCTTGCGGGAACGCCATTACGGCGCCTTCCAGTCCCTGACCTATGACGAAGCCCGGCACCGCTTCCCGGACGCTTACCATCGCTTCGAGAGCCGGGATCCGACCTTCGTATTCCCGGATGGCGGAGAGAGCCTGCAGGTGTTCGCCGCACGCATCCAGGAGGCCCTTCACCGCATCGCCCAGAACCACCTGGGTGGGCAGGTACTGGTGGTCACCCACGGCGGGGTACTCGACATCGCCCACCGTCTGGCCACCGGCAAGGCGCTGGACGCCCCCCGGGATTTCACGATCCCGAACGCCGCACTCAACTGGATCGAGTGGCACGGAAGCTCCGCAACCGACTGGTCGCTCATCACCTGGGCCTGCCAGGCGCACCTGACCGACAGCCTCGACGAGCTCCCGAACGCCTGACAGGCTTCAGACACGAACTCAAAAAAGTGTTGCAAGGCTCAAGAAAGCTTTCCAGTTGTCGTATGCACTTTCAGCCAATTTCCCGGTTGCTGCGAGTTCATCATGCTGACCCTGAATCGACAATCCCTCGTCCGGCAGATCGCCCTCACCGGCACTGCCGTCAGTCTGGCCGTCTTCGCCATTCTGATCGGCTTCACCACCCACTTCACCCGCGAGGCAGCACTCGCCAAGACCAACGAGGAACTGTCGCATCAGATCGAAGGCATCATCCAGATGCTGGAGCTGAGCCACGACAGCGCCGTGGCTCACGCCACGAAAGGCCTTGGCAGGGTGAAGGACACCCTGGGTGATCTCAAGATCGGCCCGGAGACCCAGACACAGGGCGCTTACCAGCTCCCCGTCGTGCGCAGCGGTGACCGCATCGTAAATGGCAATACCGCCTTGCTCGAAGCCCTGCGCAAGCAGACGGACGCCGACCCCGCACTGCTGCTCCGCTCCGGCGACGATCTGATCCGCGCAGCCACCCTGCTCAAGACCAAAGACGGAAAAAGCACCGAAGGCACGCCCATCCCCGCTGGCAGCCCCGAATCCAAAGCCCTGCTCGCCGGCAAGCCCTACGCCGGGGTGGTCAAACGCTCCGGCAAATACTACGTGTCCGCCATCGAGCCGCTGAAAGACAGCTCGGGCAAGGTGATCGGCGCGCTCGCCGCCCGGGTCAGCATCCAGCAGGACATGGATCGCCTGATGCAGGCTGTCGCATCGATCAAGTCGGGGCAGACTGGCTACGCCTACATCCTGACCAACGAAAGTGACCCCACCAAGGCCGAGTTCATCTATCACCCGACGCTGACCGGCAAGACCATCGGCGAACTCGCCCAGCCCACGCTGA
Source organism: uncultured Zoogloea sp. (assembly GCA_937967645.1). Lineage (GTDB taxonomy): Bacteria > Pseudomonadota > Gammaproteobacteria > Burkholderiales > Rhodocyclaceae > Zoogloea. The sequence continues at coordinate 60,823 of CALBTT010000181.1, read as the reverse complement.
TCAAGATCGCGGAGGAGCAGATCAGCAAGAAGTCGGGGCAGCTGACCTACGCCTGGCCCCACACCCCCGGCGGATCCGACCTGGACGAGAAAATCGTCGTCTACCGGTCCTCGCCCTCCTGGGGCTGGGTGGTATCGACGGGCAGCTTCATCGATGAATTCACCGTTGAAGCCCGCAAACTGCGCGACACCCTGATCGCGCTGTGCCTGGGCGGCGCCCTCATCCTGGCAGGCACGCTCTACGCAATCACCCGCAATCGCCTGGCACCGATCAAGCACATGCTGGAAGCCAGCCGGCGGATGGGTGAAGGCGACCTCACGGTGCGCTTCCCCGACGCCCCCGCCAACAGCGCCAACGAGCTCGACCAGATCGCCAACGCCCTGGGCGGCACGATCCGCAAGATCGGCCAGCTGATCGGTGACGTCATCCAGACGACCAGCACCGTCAAGAATGCCGCACGCGAAGTGCGGCTGGGATCCGACCAGGTGGTGAACAGCACCACCGCCCAGAGCGAGGCCGCAGCAGGCCTGGCTGCCGCCATCGAGGAGCTGTCGGTCAGCATCACCCAGGTTTCCGACAGTGCGGCCGTGGCCCGCGACTTCACCCAGCAGGCGCAGGGCCATGCCGACGATGGCAGTAACAAGGTACGCGTCGTGATCAGCGGCATGGACCGTATCGCCAGCGAGATCGGCAAGGCCGGTGAAGCCGTCAATCTGCTCTCGGAACGCTCCGCGCGCATCTCCAACATCGGCAAGATCATCAACGAGATCGCCGACCAGACCAACCTGCTGGCCCTCAACGCTGCAATCGAAGCCGCCCGGGCCGGCGAGAGCGGGCGCGGCTTTGCGGTCGTCGCGGACGAAGTCCGCAAGCTGGCCGAGCGCACGGCCAGCTCGACCCGGGAGATCTCGGCCACGGTATCGGAGGTACAGAGTGAGGCTCAGCGGGTCGTCACGATGATCGCCGGGGTGGCCCGCGAGGTCCAGGGCGGCGTCGACTCCGCCACGGCGTCCGGCGAGGTGCTGGAGACCATCCGCCATGAGAGTGGGCGCACCACCAGCGCCGTGCTCGATATCGCCAGCGCCACCCACGAGCAGAGCTCGGCCAGCCAGGAGGTGGCCCGTGGCGTGGAGCGGATCGCCCGGATGGCCGAACAGAACAATCAGATCACGCTTCAAACCCACGAACAAACCGCCACCCTCGAGCGCCTGGCCAGCGACCTCGAAACCAAGATCGGCCATTTCCGCGTCTGATCCGGCCGCCCACCCGGCGGGCGACACATCCGGGGCTTTCGGCAAGCCCCGGATGCCGTGCTAAACTCCGCTTTTGACTCACGCACCCGCCGGATAGCCATGTTTTCCAAGCAAAATACCCTCGCCAAGGTCGATCCTGAACTGTGGCAAGCCATTGAGGCCGAAAACCGCCGTCAGGAAGATCACATCGAACTGATCGCCTCCGAAAACTACGTGAGCGCCGCCGTCATGGAAGCGCAGGGCTCCCAGCTCACCAACAAGTACGCGGAAGGCTACCCGGGCAAGCGCTATTACGGCGGCTGTGAGTTCGTCGACCTGGCCGAGCAGCTCGCCATCGACCGCCTCAAGACCCTCTTCGGCGCGGAAGCCGCCAACGTCCAGCCGAACTCCGGCTCCCAGGCCAACCAGGCCGTCCTGATGGCCTTCGCCAAGCCGGGCGACACCATCATGGGCATGAGCCTCGCCGAAGGTGGCCACCTGACCCACGGCATGCCGCTGAACATGTCCGGCAAGTGGTTCAACGTCGTCGCCTACGGCCTCGACAAGAACGAAGAGATCGATTACGACAAGATGGAAGCGCTGGCCCGCGAGCACAAGCCGCGCATCATCATCGCCGGCGCCTCGGCCTACGCCCTGCGCATCGACTTCGAGCGCTTCGCCAAGATCGCCAAGGAAATCGGCGCCATCTTCTGGGTGGACATGGCCCACTACGCCGGCCTCATCGCTGCCGGTTACTACCCCAACCCGGTGCCCCACGCCGACGTGGTCACCTCCACCACCCACAAGACCCTGCGCGGCCCGCGCGGCGGCATCATCCTGATGAAGGCCGAGCACGAGAAGGCGCTCAACTCCGCCATCTTCCCGGGCCTGCAAGGCGGCCCGCTGATGCACGTGATCGCCGCCAAGGCCGTGGCCTTCAAGGAAGCCGCCACCCCCGAGTTCAAGCACTACCAGGAACAGGTCCTCGCCAATGCCCGCGTGATGGCCCGCGTCCTGGGTGAGGAGCGCGGCCTGCGCATCGTTTCCGGCCGCACCGAGAGCCACGTCTTCCTGCTCGACCTGCAGTCCAAGAACATCACCGGCAAGGAAGCCGAAGCCGCCCTCGGCCGTGCCCACATCACGGTCAACAAGAACTCCATCCCGAACGATCCGCAGAAACCCTTCGTCACCTCGGGCATCCGTATCGGTTCGCCGGCCATGACCACCCGCGGCTTCACCGAAATCGAAGCGGAGCGCATCGCGCACCTCATCGCCGACGTGCTCGACAAGCCCAACGACGAAGCCAATCTCGAGAACGTGCGCGCCAAGGTTGCCGAGCTGTGCCGCAAGTTCCCGGTGTACGGCGCCTAAGCAGCATCAGCGGCAGGCAGGGACACTAGCGCATGCATTGCCCTTTCTGCGGCGCCGAGAATACGCAGGTCACCGACACCCGTGAAAACGAAGACGGTGACATCGTACGGCGCCGCCGTCGCTGCCTGTCCTGCGACAAGCGCTTCACCACCTACGAGCGCATCGACCTCAAGATGCCCCAGGTGGTCAAGAAGAACGGCAGCCGCGCCGACTTCAGCCGCGACAAGCTGCTCGGCAGCCTCAAGCTGGCCCTGCGCAAGCGCCCGGTCACGGCCGAGAGTGTGGACGCCGCGGTCGACCGCATCGAAGCCAAGCTGCTCTCCTCCGGCGAACGTGAGATCGCCTCGGAGCGCATCGGCGAACTCGTCATGCGTGAGCTGAAGAAGCTCGACAAGGTTGCCTACATCCGTTTCGCCTCCGTCTATCGAGCCTTCGAAGACGTGGATGAATTCTCCGAAGTGATCCGCGAAGTCACCACCCGTCCCCGCGGACGCCCTCCGAAAGCAAGCTGACTCCCCATGAGCGCCACCGCCGACGATTTCCGGTGGATGGCCCGCGCCCTCGAACTGGCGGCGCGCGGACTGTTCACGACCACTCCCAACCCGCGTGTCGGCTGCGTGATCGTCCGGGATGGCCAGCTGGCCGGAGAAGGCTGGCACATCCGCGCCGGCGGGCCCCACGCGGAAGTCCACGCCCTGGCGATGGCCGGGGAGGCCGCCCGTGGTGCGACCGCCTACGTCACCCTCGAACCCTGCTCTCACCACGGACGGACCCCGCCCTGCGCCGATGCGCTGGTCAAGGCAGGGGTGAAGCGCGTGGTGGTGGCGATGAGCGACCCGAACCCGCTGGTTGCCGGGCGTGGCCTGCAGCGCCTGCGCGATGCCGGCATCGACACGCTGACCGGAGTCCAGGAAGCCGAAGCCCGCGAACTGAACATCGGCTTCATCTCCCGCATGAGCCGCGGCCGTCCGTGGCTGCGCCTCAAGGTTGCCGCCACCCTGGATGGCAAGACCGCCCTCGAGAACGGCGTCTCGCAGTGGATCACGGGTGACGACGCGCGACGTGATGCGCATCGTTGGCGCGCCCGCTCCTGTGCCGTACTGACCGGCATCGGCACCATCCGCGATGACGACCCGCAACTCAACGTGCGCGCCGTCGCTACCGAGCGCCAGCCGCTGCGGGTGGTCGTCGATGCACGCCTCGACACACCGCTCAATGCCCGCCTGCTCGACGGAGGCCCTGTGCTGATCGCCGCGGCGGTGGACAACCCGGAACGCATCGCCGCCCTGCAGCGCCGGGGTGCCGACGTGGTCGTGCTGCCCAACGACGGCGGCAAGGTGGACCTGAACGCCCTGATGCTCGAACTCGGGCGCAGGGGCCTCAATGAAGTCACCGCCGAGAGCGGCTTCAAGCTCAACGGATCACTGCTGCGCGAAGGCTGCGTGGATGAACTCGTGCTCTACCTGGCACCCTTCCTGGTGGGCGACGCGGCGCGAGGCCTGTTCAACCTGCCGGCCTTGAGCACCCTGACCGACAAACGCCCCCTGACCTTCCGCGACGTGCGCATGATCGGTCAGGACCTGCGCATCCTGGCCCGGCCGGCCTGACACAGCCAGCCCAAGCCGGCCCGGCCGGCGTGGGCCTCAGCGCGTCGCGCACACCGGGCAGGATGGGTCACGACCCAGGCGGATCGTCCGCCAGTCCATGGCCAGCCCGTCCAGCAGCAACAGACGCCCCACCAGTGGCTCGCCACACCCGGCCAGCAGCTTGAGCGCCTCAGCCGCCTGGACCGCACCGACGATGCCGGTCAGCGGCGCAAAGACCCCCATCACCGCGCAGCGGACCTCCTCGACATCTTCTCCCTCCGGGAAGAGGCAGTGATAGCAGGGGCTCTCCGCCTGCCGCATATCGAACACCGAGACCTGGCCGTCAAAGCGGATCGCGGCCCCGGACACCAGCGGCTTGCCCTTGGCAACGCAGGCCCGGTTGATGGCATGGCGGGTGACGAAATTATCCGAGCAGTCCAGCACCACGTCGGCCAGACCCACTTCGTCTTCGAGGGCCTCGCCCTCCAGGCGGTGGGCCAGCGGCACGACCTTCACCTCCGGATTCAGGCGGGCCAAGGTATCGCGGCCGGACTCCACCTTGAGCCGCCCCACCCCCTCCTGGCTGTGCAGGATCTGACGCTGCAGGTTGGTCAGATCCACCGTATCACCATCTGCCAGGACGAGGGTACCCACCCCCGCAGCCGCCAGATACATCGCCGCCGGAGAGCCCAAGCCCCCCGCCCCCACCACCAGGACCCGGGCATTCACGATGGCATCCTGCCCCTCTATACCAATCTGGGGAAGCAGGATATGGCGCGAATAGCGCAGCAGTTGGTCGTCATTCATGGTTGATGGGCACAATCAATGGTGGGGAGACCCCATCCGGAACAAGGGAAGCCCGGACACGCCCTACCGGTATTCGCGAAGATCCGGCGGCGTGTCGTCGTGATCCCCGTGGGGATGAGCGGAGTAGGCCTGCACATAGACCTCGTGGGACTGCTTGATCAGGCGCTCCGGAGAACGCAGGTTATGCACCTGGGTCTCCTCGACGTAATAGATCAGCGCCCGATGCAGGCGGATCAGCAAGGTCCGCTCGAGCTGGAAGCCCGCGGTGACCAGCGCCTCCTCCAGCAGCTCGAGGGTGAAATCGAGAACGTTGTAATGGATGATCAGGCTCAGGGGGTCACGCCCCGACTCGACCTGCACCCCGCGCAATGCGGCCAGTGAGCGCCCGGCCTGAACGACCTGATCAGCAGGCCAGGGCTTGAAGCGGATCTCCCGGGTCTTCAGAACACCGGCCGCCGCCTGATGCGGGTTGCCATGTCTGCGCCCAGCCAGCTTGTAAGCAGTCTCACGTCGCATTCAGCCCCCCCGCCGTCGGAATCACTTGCCACTATTCTGGAGGATCTGCAGCCCCTTGAGCAAATTGACCGCCTGGGCCAGCTGGTAGTCATCCTTGCCGGCAATCTCGAAGGGCGGCTTGGACTCTTCAGCCTCGTCCTTCGGCTTGTCCTTCTCGCGCTCCTTGTCCTTGCCCTTGGGCGGCACGTCCTTGCGGGGCACCGCCGGGACCACCTCGCCACGCGGCGCCTCCGGCTCCTTGCCATTGCTCAGGTGGCGCTCGAGATCCGCTTCCCGCAGACGTTCGCGGGAGGCACCGTTGGGCGACTCCTCGACAACGATGTCGGGCACGATGCCCTTGGCCTGGATGGAGCGACCGTTGGGGGTGAAATAGCGGGCGGTGGTGAGCTTGATCGCCGAGTTGCTGTTGAGCGGAATGATGGTCTGCACCGAGCCCTTGCCGAAGCTCTGGGTGCCCATCACCACGGCGCGCTTGTGATCCTGCAGCGCCCCTGCCACGATCTCCGAGGCAGACGCCGAACCGCCATTGACCAGCACCACCATCGGCACGGTCTTGATCGACGCCGGCACATTGCGGATGTAATCGTCGCGCACGCCACGCAGGTAGTCTTCCGGTACCGCAAGATACTTACGCTTGGCGTCCTCGGTGCGCCCGTCGGTAGACACCACCAGCGCCTTGGGCGGCAGGAAGGCCGCAGACACACCCACCGCCCCGTTCAGGAGGCCACCCGGATCATTGCGCAGATCGAGCACCAGCCCCTTCAGCTCACCCTGCTTGACGAGCTTCTCCAGGTGCTGGACGAGGGAGGCGGCGGTCTGCTCCTGGAACTGCACGACCCGCACATAGCCATAGCCGGGCTCGACAAGCTTCGACTTGACGCTCTGGACCTTGATCACCTCCCGCACCAGGGTCACGGTGATGGGCTTGGCCTCGCCCTTGCGCGCGATGGTCAGCACGATCGAGGTCTTGGGCTTGCCGCGCATCTTCTTGACCGCATCGTTGAGGGACATCCCCTTCACCGAGGTGTCGTCGAGCTTGATGATCAGGTCACCCGCCTTGATGCCGGCCCGAAAGGCCGGGGTATCCTCGATGGGCGAGATCACCTTGACGTAGCCGTCCTCGGAGCCCACCTCGATCCCCAGGCCGCCAAACTCGCCCTGGGTACCGACCTGTAGCTCCTTGAAAGCCTCCGCGTCCAGATAGGCCGAATGGGGGTCGAGGTTGGAGAGCATGCCGCTGATCGCATGGGTGATCAGCTTCTTGTCCTCCACGGGTTCCACGTAGCCCTGCTTGATGGCATTGAAGACATCCGCGAGGTTGCGCAGCTCCTCGACGGGCAGCGGTGCGAGCGCGGCGTTCTTGTCCGCGTTGGCCGAAAAATTGAGGCTGATCAGGACACCCGCACAAAGCCCGGTGAACACCAGGCCGGCCTGTTGCAGTTTGCTGCGCATAAAGTCTCCGTCGTGGTGCCGGAGGGCAGGCTCCGGTCACCTTCTCGCGCCCGCCATGGGCTCTTCAATAAGGGTTGGAAGTATAAACCGGAAAGGCGCCCCACTCCTTCGCCGGCCCCGGCACCCACCCACCCCCACATTCCCGCCAGGTGGAAGGGCGGCGACGGCGAGGTCAACACAGGCCGCTGCGCACCCGCAACGCGAAAAGTGGTATTTTACGAGACCTGCCGATACCTCAATCGGTCGGTCAGGCCACATAAAAACCAGGTCAGTTCGTTCCGACTTTCCCCGACATCAATTTTTTACCCAAGTTCATCCACGCCATTCGTGAAGACCGACATCGTAGACCTCATCGCCAAGCAGGAGCACATCGAGACCGCCGCGCGGGCCCTCAAGGCCATCTCGCATCCCTTGCGTCTGAAGATCCTGTGCGTGGTGGGGAGCGAGGAAGTCTGCGTGCAGGACATCGTCGAGGCCGTCGGCACATCCCAGAGCAACATATCGCAGCATCTGGCCATCCTGCGCGACAAGGAAGTCCTGTTGACCCGCAAGGATGCCAACCGGGTGTATTACCGGGTTGGCGATCCACGCACGCTGCAGTTGATCGGCATGATGCGCGAAGTGTTCTGCCGGGACGACTGAACCCTTAAGCTCCGGAGTCTTTTCAGTGGAATTCATCCAGCAAAACTGGTATTGGGCCGCCTTGGCAGCCGTCAGCGGCACGCTGCTCGTCGTTACATCGGTGCGCGGCAGCCGGGGCATCAGCCCGGCCCAGGCTACCCAGCTCATCAACCGCAGCGACGCCGTCGTCATCGACGTGCGGGATGCCGGCGAATATGCCGCAGGCCATCTCCTGAACGCCCAGCACATCCCCCTCGCCGAACTCGACAAGCGCCTCGGCGAGCTCGACAAGCTGAAAGACAAGCCTGTCATCCTCAACTGCCAGACCGGCAGCCGCTCGGCCTCCGCCTGCGACATCCTGCGCAAGGCCGGCTTCACGCAGGTACACAACCTCGAAGGTGGCATCGCAGCCTGGGAACAGGCTGGCATGCCGGTCAGTCGCAGCAAGAAAAAGAAGTGAGCGCCATGGAACCCAAGATCCTCATGTATGCAACGGCTGTCTGCCCCTACTGCGTGCGGGCCGAAGGCCTCCTGCGCCGCAAGGGCGTGACCGACATCGAAAAGGTCCGCATCGACACCGACCCCGAGCGTCGGGACGAAATGATGGCCCGCACCGGCCGTCGGACCGTGCCGCAGATCTTCATCGGCGACTATCACGTGGGCGGCTGCGACGATCTGTTCGCCCTCGACCACGCCGGAAAGCTCGATCCGCTGCTTCGCGGCGAAGCCATCTGATCAGCCCTCCTCCTTTCATCCACGGAAAAACCACCATGTCCGAAACCGCGCAACAACCCGTCTTCTCCATCGAAAAGCTCTACGTCAAGGATCTGTCCGTGGAGGTGCCGAACGCCCCCAAGATTTTCCTGGAGCGTGAAACCCCCCAGATCAACGTGCAACTGCGCACCGAAGGCAACCCGGTTGACGAAGGCGTGTTCGAAGTGAACCTGACCGTCACCGTCACCGCCCAGCTGCCGGGCGACAAGACCGTGTTCCTGGTCGAAGTGGCCCAGGCCGGCATCTTCCAGATCCGCAATGTGCCGGATGAAGACCTCGAGCCCATCATGATGATCGGCTGCGCCAACATCCTCTTCCCCTACGCCCGCGAAGCCGTGTCCGACGCCGTGGCACGCGCCGGCTTCCAGCCGGTGATCCTGGCTCCGGTCAACTTCGAGGCGCTGTTCCAGCAGAACCGCCAGCAAGCCGCCGAACAGGCCGGCGCAGAAGCGACCATCCAGTAATGCCCTTGCGCCGCTCCCTCACCGCGGCGCTGTGGACCCTGCCGCTCGCTCTGGCTGCGGCAGGCGCCGGCGCTTCGGACTTCCGCTCCCTCGCCGAGCCGGCCATCCTCTACGATGCGCCGTCCAAGCAGGGCAAGCCACTCTTCGTGATCCAGCGCTACACCCCGGTTGAGACCGTGGTGAACATCGACCGCTGGGTCAAGGTCCGCGAGCCCTCCGGAAGCCTGCTCTGGCTGGAACGCCGGCAGCTCTCGGAAAAGCGGACCCTGATCGTGACCGTCCCCAAGGCCGAAATTCGCCAGAAGCCCGACAACGGCTCACCGCTGGCCTTCGAAGCCATCAAGGACATCGTCCTCGAGCTTGCCGACAAGCCGACCGATGGCTGGGTCAAGGTCAGGCACCGGGATGGCACCACCGGATTCATCCGCGTCAATCAGGTCTGGGGGCTCTGAACGCCATGCGTATTGCCGTATTCGGCGCCGGCGCCTGGGGCACGGCCCTGGCCATCGCCTTCAGCCGCAACCACGCCATCACCCTGTGGAGCCGCGAAGCTTCCGAGATCGAGGCCCTGCGCCGGGACGGCGAAAACCGCCGCTATCTGCCGGGCGTCCGCCTCGCCGAGGACATGCGCTTCACCCAGGACCTGGCCGAAGCCGCTGAAGCGGACCTGCACCTGGTCGTCACCCCGCTGGCGGGCCTGCGCGACACCGCGCGCGCCTTGCGCGCAGCCGCCCCAGGCACCCCGCTGCTGTGGGCCTGTAAAGGCCTCGAAGCGGGGACCACCAAGCTCCCGCACCAGATCGTCGCCGAAGAACTGGGGCCCGACGCACCCTGTGGTGTCCTCAGCGGCCCCAGCTTTGCCGCCGAGGTGGCCCAGGGACTGCCGGCGGCCATCACCCTCGCGGCGAGCAACATCGAATTCGCCCGCCACTGGGTACAGGCCCTTCACAACAACCGCCTGCGCCTCTACGCCAACGACGACCTGGTCGGGGCGGAAGTGGGCGGCGCCGTCAAGAACGTCATGGCGATCGCCGCCGGCGTGGCCGACGGCATGGGTTTCGGCCTCAATGCCCGGGCGGCCCTGATCACCCGCGGGCTGGCCGAAATCACCCGCCTGGGCGTCGCCCTCGGCGCCCGCCGGGACACCTTCATGGGCCTCGCCGGCCTGGGCGACCTGGTGCTCACCTGCACCGGGGACCTGTCCCGCAACCGCCGGGTCGGCCTGATGCTGGCGGAAGGCAAGACCCTGCCCGACATCCTGCAGGCCCTTGGCCATGTGGCCGAAGGCGTCAGCACCGCCCGGGAGGTGGCCGCCCTGTCGACCCGCCTGGGGGTGGACATGCCCATCACGCTGGCCGTCGCTGGCGTGCTGGCCGGCACCCTGTCGGCCCGGGACGCGGTGGAACAACTGCTGGCGCGCGACCCGAAACAGGAATAAGCCCCGCCCGGGCGTCGCAGGACGCCCGGCTCAGGCGCCGCCGGCAAAGCCGAGTTGGCGCCAGGCTTCGTAGACCACCACCGCAGCGGCGTTGGAAAGATTCAGGCTACGGTTGTCTGGCCGCATCGGGATGCGCAGGCGCCGCTCATTGCCGAACTCCTCGTGCAGGGCTGCGGGCAGGCCACTGGACTCCGACCCGAAAACGAATACATCCCCCGTCTCGAAGGGCACCTCCGCGTAACTCCGCCCACCATGGGAGGTCAGCGCAAACATGCGCTGCCCCGCCAGGGCGGCGCGGCAGGCAGCCCAGTCCGGGTGCACCGTCACCACCGCCATGTCGCGGTAATCCAGGCCCGCGCGGACGAGCTGCTTTTCCTCCAGGGTGAAACCCAGGGGTTCAACGAGATGCAGACGCGCGCCGGAGTTGGCGCACATGCGCATGATGTTGCCGGTGTTGGGAGGGATCTCCGGCTGATGCAGGACGACATGGAACATGGGCGCGGATTGTGCCCGCCCCCCGCCCTTCCATCAAGCCGGCGGCGGCGTCCGCGCCACGATCCGGTTCTCCACCCTGGCCGCCCCTGCCGCCTTCAGGCTCCGCGCCAGCTCGGCCAGGCTGGCCCCGGTCGTCATCACATCATCCAGCACCACGATGCGCAGCCCCTCGAGAGGCCGCGTCACCCGGAAAGCCCCGCGCATGTTGGCGGCCCGTTCGGCCCAGGGCAGCGCGGCCTGGGGACGGGTATCCAGGTCCCGCACCACCCCGTCCAGCAACACCGGCACCCCCCAGCGGCGTGCCAGCGGCCGGGCCAACTCGGCAGCCTGATTGAAGCCGCGCTGACGCAGGCGGGCCTCATGCAGGGGCATCGGCAACACCAGGTCCGCCTCGGGCGCAGGCTGCCGGGTCATCAGGTCGATGAACAGCCGCACCACCACAAGCCGGTGCGCATACTTCAGCGCCTGGACGATCCGATCCACCGGAAAGGCGTAATCAAGGCACGCCAGGGTGGCCTCATAGGGTGGAACGTGGGCCAGGCAGGCTCCGCAGACCTGCTCCGCCGGAGCCGGCAAGGCACACACCGGACAGCGCGTCCGCCCAACGCCCGGCAAGTCTGCCTGGCAGGTCCGGCAGAGTACGTCGTCACCACTCCCGGCTCCGCAGGCGAAGCACTGCTGGGGCAGCAGGATACGCAGCACGCTGTCCAGCCCACGACGCCGCCAAAGCGCTTGATTTGACAACTCCGGACCCCTTCAGGGAAACTAAAAGGCTTCGTAATTTATAATTACAGCCACAATAAGGGTGCAAGACCATGACCGCAACCGTCGCCCAGGCAGAGAGCCCCGCCACCGCCAACGTCCCCGCCCGCAAGCGCTGGAGCGTCGCCGAAGTCGAGGCCTTGTTCGCCCTGCCTTTCAATGATCTCCTGTTCCGCGCCCAGCAGGTGCACCGCGAGCACTTCGACCCCAATGCCGTGCAGCGCTCCACCCTGCTGTCCATCAAGACCGGCGGGTGTTCTGAAGACTGTGGCTACTGCTCCCAGTCGTCGCGCTACGACACCGGCCTCGAGAAGGAAGCCCTGCTGCCGCTGAACGAAGTGCTCGACAACGCCCGCGCCGCCAAGGCCAAGGGTGCCTCGCGCTTCTGCATGGGCGCTGCCTGGCGCGGCCCGAAGGAGAAGGACCTGGCGCCGGTGCTCGACATGGTCCGCGAGGTCAAGAAGCTGGGCCTGGAAACCTGCGTCACCCTGGGCATGCTGCGTGACGGCCAGGCCGAACAGCTGAAGGACGCCGGCCTCGACTACTACAACCACAACATCGACACCTCGCCGGAGTTCTACGGCCAGATCATCACCACCCACACCCTGCAGGATCGCCTCGACACCCTCGACAAGGTGCGTGACGCCGGCATCAACGTGTGCTGCGGTGGCATCGTCGGCCTCGGCGAGACCAAGAAGAGCCGCGCGGCGCTGATCGCCGAGCTGGCCAACATGAACCCGCCGCCGGATTCCGTGCCCATCAACAACCTGGTGCAGGTCGAAGGCACGCCCCTGGGCAACAACGAAGCCATCGATCCTTTCGACTTCGTGCGCGTGATCGCCGCCGCCCGCATCACCATGCCGCAGAGCTACGTACGCCTGTCGGCCGGACGCCAGGAACTCGGCGACGGCATCCAGGCCCTGTGCTTCATGGCCGGCGCCAACTCGATCTTCTACGGTGAGCGCCTGCTCACCACCGACAACCCCGACGCCGACGCCGACGACAAGCTGTTCGCCCGCCTGGGCCTCAAGTCCGTCTAAGGTGCAGCGCGCTCGATGAGCATGCCGGACTTCCAGCTCGACCCGCGGCTCGTACGCCGCCGGGCCGGGCACGCTGCGGCCGGCTATGCCACCGTGGATGCCCTGGCCCGGGAGGTCTCCCGCCGCATGGCCGAGCGCCTCGAGTACATCCGCGTCGAGCCCCGGCGCATCCTCGACCTGGGCTGCGGCCCGGGTGCCGACCTCCCCACGCTCGGCGAGCGCTACCCGGGCATACAGCGCGTCGCCGTCGATGCCGCACCGGCGATGCTGGCCGAGGCCCGCGGTGAGCGGGGCCTGCTCAAGCGCCTGATGCGCCTCGGCAAGCCCGCCGATCCCGACTTCGTGTGTGCTGACGCCAGCGCCCTGCCCCTGGCCCGCGGCAGCATCTCGCTGGCCTGGTCCAACCTGATGCTCAACTGGCTGCACGATCCGTTGCCAGCCCTCAAGGAACTGAATCGGGTGCTGGAGGTGGGCGGCCTGCTGATGTTCTCGACCCTCGGCCCCGACACCCTGAAGGAGCTGCGCAGCGCGCTGCCGCCGTCGTCGCACGAACACGTGCACCGCTTCATCGACATGCACGACCTGGGTGATGCCCTGGTGGGCGCCGGCTTCTCCGATCCGGTGATGGACATGGAGATGATCACCGTCACCTATACACGCCTGGAAGACCTGTTCCGCGACCTCCGCGCCAGCGGCTGCAACAACGCCGCCACCGGGCGGCCTCGCGGCCTCACCGGCAAGTCGCATTGGCAACACCTGCGAGCTGCTTACGAAGCCCTGCGCCGCGACGGGCGCCTGCCGGCCAGCGTCGAAGTGGTCTACGGCCACGCCTGGAAAGCCGCGCCCAAGGTCACCGAGGACGGGCGTTCTGTCATCCAGTTCCAGCGCAAGCCGGCCTGAGCCCATGCAGCCCATCTGGCTCTTCGACCTCGACAACACGCTCCATAACGCCAGCCCGCACATCTTTCCGCACATCAACCGGAGCATGACGGCCTACCTGATGCGCCATCTGGATCTGGGCGAACGGGACGCCAACCGGCTGCGCATGGAATACTGGAAGCGCTACGGCGCCACCCTCACCGGGCTGATGCGCCACCACGGCACCGACCCGGAACACTTCCTGCACGAAACCCACCAATTCCCCGACCTGTCGCGCATGGTCGTTTTCGACACCGCGGTGCGCCACCTGCTGCGACGCCTGCCGGGCCGGAAGATCATCTTCTCCAACGGCCCGCAGCACTACGCCGACGCCGTGCTGGCCGAGATGGGCATCCGGCATCTGTTCACCGACGTCTATGCGGTCGAGCGCATGCGCTTCCATCCCAAGCCCAAACTGGCAGGCTTCCAGCACCTGATCCGCGATCACCGGCTCAACCCGAGGCACTGCATCATGGTCGAGGACAGCGCCGAGAACCTGCGCACCGCCAAACGCCTTGGCATGCGCACGGTATGGATCAGCCGCAGCCTGCGCCAGCCCGACTTCGTCGATTGCCAGCTGACTTCCGTGCTCGGACTGGCGCGACACGCGATCAGTTCACGCACTTCGAGGTAAAATGCCGGATTCCGCTACTGAACCAGCGAGTCCGCCATGCCCTTCTCCAAGACTGAAAACCTGAATATCGCGGCCTTCGACCGGATGCCTTCACCGGACGAGATCACGGCCACCCTGCCGCTCTCCGACAGGGCCGCCCAGGTCGTCACCGAAGGCCGCCGCACCCTCCAGAACATCCTCGACCGCAAGGACCCGCGCATCTTCGTGGTGGTTGGCCCCTGCTCCATCCACGACCCGGTCGCCGGCATCGATTACGCCCGCCGCCTGAAGGCCCTGGCCGACGAAGTCGCCGACACCCTGGTGCTGGTCATGCGCGTGTACTTCGAGAAGCCGCGCACCTCGACCGGCTGGAAGGGCTACATCAACGACCCCTACATGGACGACTCCTTCCGCATCGACGAAGGCATGCAGAAGGCCCGCCAGTTCCTGCGCGACGTCAACGAGGTCGGCCTGCCCACCGGCACCGAAGCCCTCGACCCGATCGCCCCCCAGTACTACGGCGACCTGATCGCCTGGACCGCCATCGGCGCCCGCACCTCCGAATCCCAGACCCACCGCGAGATGGCCTCCGGCCTGTCCACCCCGGTCGGCTTCAAGAACGGCACCGACGGCTCCCTCGACGCGGCCGTCAACGGCATCCTCTCGGCCTCCCACCCCCACAGCTTCCTGGGCATCAACGGCCAGGGCCAGTCGTCGGTCATCCGCACCCGCGGCAACCCCTACGGCCATGTGGTGCTGCGCGGCGGCGGCGGCCGCCCCAACTACGACACGGTCTCCGTGTCCCTGGCCGAAAAGGCGCTGCAGAAGGCCAAGCTGCCGGCCAATATCGTGATCGACTGCTCCCACGCCAACTCCTGGAAGAACCCGGATTACCAGCCCCTGGTGATGCGTGACGTAGCCCACCAGATCCGTGAGGGCAACCAGTCCATCGTCGGTCTGATGATCGAAAGCCACATCGAAGCCGGCAACCAGCCCATCCCCGCCGATCTCTCCCAACTCCGCTACGGCTGCTCGGTCACCGACGCCTGCGTGGACTGGAGCACCACCGAGGCCATGATCCGCGGCACCCGCGACATCCTCCGTGACATCCTGCCGAAGCGGAGCGCTGCCTGATGAATCTGGTAGTCCAGGGCCCCAAGGTCGAAACCCGTGCCCTGAAAGATCTTGCCGCCCTCACCGGTTCCGAAGGCCTTGGCCGGATCGGCCCGAACGCCTTCCGGCTGCTCGACGCCCAGCCCCACGAGGGGCTGGCGGCCTACTGCGAAGAACGCCAACTGGATTTCGCGTTTGTCCCGGACGACCGCCGCCTGGCGGACTTCCGGCTTTTCGTCACCGACATGGACTCGACCCTCATCACCATCGAGTGCATCGACGAGATCGCCGACATGCAGGGCCTCAAGAGCGAGGTGGCCGCAATCACCGAAGCCGCCATGCGCGGTGAACTCGACTTCCGGGAATCCCTGGCACGCCGGGTCGCCTTGCTCGAAGGGCTGCCCGAGGACGCCCTGGCGCGGGTCTTCAACGAGCGGTTGCAGCTCAATCCAGGCGCGGAGAAGCTGATCACCGGCCTCAAGCAGGCAGGCATCGTCACAGTGCTGGTGTCCGGTGGCTTCACCTATTTCACCGACCGCCTGCAGAAGCAGCTCGGCTTCGACTACGCCGTGGCCAACCAGCTGGAGGTGCGGGCCGGCAAGCTGACCGGCAAGGTCAAGGGTGAGGTCATCGATGGCGAGGCCAAGCGCCACACCTTGCAGGTCGTGCGAAAGCACCACGGCTTCGCGCCCGAAACCGTGATCGCCGCCGGCGATGGCGCCAACGACCTGCCCATGCTGGCAGAGGCTGGCATCGGCATCGCCTATCACGCCAAGCCGGTGGTGCGCGAAAAAGCCACCTACGCGCTCAACCACAGCGGCCTGGACGGCATCCTCAACCTGTTCGGCTGAACGCCGCCCAGGGAAGACCTGGAATTAGTGCGACTGGCACGAGCGCTCCGTCGGGGAAAGCCGAAGGGCCCTTTGATGGAAACGCATTGACCGGTTCAATCCGTCTCCCGCGCGGCCTTCCCGACCTCTTCGCTCGCGTCCAGTGCAGTTGCATGCTAGCGAGCAGCTGGACTGGCGTCCGTGGAGGAACTCACATGCTGCAAGACAGCATTGATTATGTTGTCGAAATTCTTTACACCCGTATCGGTGCCGTATATATTGGCGGGATGCCTATCAAGAAGACGATACTCGGCTTTTTTGTAGCGATCGCGTGCTCCGGCGCGGCATTCGCAGCGGAGCTCCCCCAGGTTCGGGGAGATGAGCCTACACCCCAGCCGTCCATGTTCGAACGCTACACGGAATCCGTCCGTTCCCTGGTGGACCGTAGCCTCAACCTGCTCGGCGTTCCCTACCGCTTTGGCGGCACCAGCCCGTTGACGGGCCTGGACTGCAGCGGCTTTGTTGGCAAGGTCTTCGCCGACGCCCTCGGTTTCGGCATGCCCCGTACCGCCAGCGAAATGTCCCAGATGGGTGAGAAAGTCAGCATTGCCGAACTCAAGCCCGGCGATCTGGTCTTTTTCAACACCATGCGGCGCGCCTTCTCCCACGTGGGAATCTACCTCGGCGACAACCAGTTCGTGCACGCTCCCTCCGCGGGTGGCGTGGTTCGGGTTGAAGACATGCGCCTGAGCTACTGGGCTGCCCGCTATGACGGCGCCCGGCGTGTCCTGCCCGGCACCCAGTTCCCCGGCAATGCATTCCAGGGTGGCACCTTTCCCAATGCGCCCTTCCCCGGCGCGCAGCCCCGCCCACCCCAGACCAACTGACGCACCTTCAGCCACGGCCGTCATGCCCACTGCTGACGGCTTGGCCATGCGCGCACGCCAAGCATGATCCCCTGGCTCGGCGACACACCTGCCTTTCCACCGGTCTCACGGGCCCTGCGTGAGCCCAACGGGCTGCTCGCAGCCGGCGGAACACTCAGCCCCGAATGGCTGCTCGCCGCATACAGACGCGGCATCTTTCCCTGGTTCAACGAAGGCGAGCCCATCCTGTGGTGGAGCCCGGATCCCCGCATGGTCGTATTCCCCGACCAGGTCCGGATCACCCGCTCCCTGCGCAAGACACTCCGCAATAGCCAGTACGAAGTCCGCCTGGACCACGATTTTCCGGCGGTCATCCGGGCCTGCGCAGAGCCCCGCGCCGCCGGGGTCGGTACCTGGATCACCGCCGACATCCAGGCGGCCTACATCCGCATGCACCGGCTGGGCTACGCCCACAGCGTCGAAACCTACATGGATGGCAAACTGGTCGGCGGCCTCTATGGCATGGCCCTCGGGCGAGCCTTCTTCGGCGAGTCGATGTTCAGCCGGCGCAGCGATGCTTCCAAGATCGCCTTCGCCCACCTGACGCGCTACCTTGAGCAACGGAATTTCCGCGTGCTAGATTGTCAAATGACCACGCAGCACCTGGCTTCACTGGGCGGAAGGGAGATTCCGCGCGAAGTCTTTTCGAAGCTGCTGGATACACTGACGGGCCAGGACGCACCCCCAGAGCGCTGGCCAACCGATGGAGCAAGCATTCCCTGGACGTAGCGCGACATGCTGAAGGACTACCCCTACTCCCTGCTGCAGTTCTACGCCACCGCACCCTACGCGTGCTCCTACCTGCCCGACCGTCAGGCCCGGTCCCAGGTCGCCACCCCCAGCCACCTCATCGACACCCCGCTCTACAGCGAACTGGTCCGCACCGGCTTCCGGCGCAGCGGCATCTTCACCTATCGCCCCTATTGCGACACCTGCCGCGCCTGCGTACCGGTGCGCATTCCGGTGGACAGCTTCACGCCGAACCGCAGCCAGCGCCGCGCTTGGGCCGCGCATGGCAAGCTGCAGCCCCGTGAGCTGCCCCTGGAGTTCATCGAAGAGCACTACATGCTCTACCAGCGCTACCAGGCGAGCCGCCACGCCGGCGGCGGCATGGATCAGGACAACCGCGAGCAGTACGCCCACTTCCTGCTGCAGAGCCATGTGGACAGCCGGCTCATCGAATTCCGCGAGAACGGCATCCTGCGCATGGTCAGCGTCATCGACTGCCTCACCGACGGGCTGTCCAGCGTCTACACCTTCTACGACCCTGACCTGCGCGGCCCCGGCCTGGGCACCTTCGGGGTACTCTGGCAGATCGAAGTCTGCCGCGAACTCAAGCTACCCTACCTGTACCTCGGCTACTGGATCCGCGACAGCCGCAAGATGGCCTACAAGGCCTTGTTCCGCCCCCTGCAGGGCCGCATCGGCGGCCAGTGGCAGACGCTCTCCGACGCCGACCTGCAACAACTCGACTGAAACCTGCCCGCATGTTCAAGACGATCCGGGGGCTCGCCCTCATGCCCCTCTCTGCCGTCAGCCTCCTCGCGGTGAGCTTCAGCGCCTGCGCCCTGCCCACCCTCGACGACCTGCAATCCGCCCCGCACCGTGACTGGCTGACCCTGTCGGGCGTCTCCCACCACTTCCAGCCCTATCGCCGCGACTGGCGGGAGGTCAACCCGGGCCTCGGATTCGAGCGGGAGCTCACCGGTACCCCGTGGGTAGCCAGCGCCGGCTATTTCCGTAACAGCTACGACAGGAACACCTTCTACGTGGGTGGCCGCTGGATGCCCCTGGAGGCCGGCCCCTTCCGTTTCGGCGCCTTCGGCCTGCTGGCCAGCGGCTATCCCTCGCCCATCCTCGTACTGCCCGCCGCCTCGGTCAGCGTCGGCCGAGTCGGCGCCAACCTGGTGGCCCTGCCCAACCTCCCCGGTTACAGCGGCTACCTGGGGCTGCAGATCCGCATCGCCATCGAGTAAGTACAGGAAAACAAGAGTTTTCCGCACTGCGGTAGAATGGCGGATGCTCTACGAAATCGCCCGCCCCCTGCTGTTCTCCCTCGATGCGGAGACCGCCCACGAAACCGCCCTGGCCGCCCTCAATGCCGCCGGGCGCCTGCTACCCGCCGGCAAGCCTCTCGATGCCCGGCCCGTCGAAGTCATGGGCCTGCAGTTTCCCAACCGCATCGGCCTCGCCGCGGGCCTCGACAAGAACGGCGAAGCCATCGACGGCCTGGCCCGCATGGGCTTCGGCTTCATCGAGATCGGCACCATCACGCCGCGGGCACAGCCCGGCAATCCCAAGCCACGCATGTTCCGGCTGCCCGAGGTGAAGGGCATCATCAACCGCATGGGCTTCAACAACCACGGCATGGATGCCCTGATCGGCAACGTCCAGGCCATGAAGTACCGGGGCATCCTCGGCATCAACATCGGCAAGAACGCCGACACGCCCATCGACAAGGCGGCCGACGACTACCTGATCGGCCTCGACAAGGCCTATCCGCTGGCCAGCTACATCACCGTCAACATCTCCTCGCCCAACACCAAGAACCTGCGCCAGCTGCAGGGCGAGTCCGAGCTCGACGCCCTGCTCGGCCAGCTCAAGGCCCGTCAGGCGCAGCTGGCCGACAAGCACGGCCGCTACGTGCCGATCACCCTCAAGATCGCCCCCGACCTGGACGACAGCCAGATCACCAACATCGCCGACGCACTGCGCCGCCACCGCATCGACGCAGTGATCGCCACCAACACCACCCTGGCCCGCGACAAGGTCCAGGGTGTGCCCTTCGGCGATCAGCAAGGCGGGCTCTCCGGCGCACCACTCTTCGAAGCCTCCACCGCGGTGGTCGCTGCCCTGGCCAAGGCGCTGCAGAACGAGCTGCCCATCATCGCCGCCGGCGGCGTGTTCGACGGTCGCCAGGCCCGCGCCAAGCTGGAGGCCGGCGCCAAGCTGGTGCAGGTGTATAGCGGCCTGATCTACCGCGGACCGGCCCTGGTCCGCGAGGCCGTCGCCGAGACCCGCGACTTCGCCTGATGGCGCGGATGCCCCTACTCACGACAGGCTTGAGCCCCTTCCGGCCGGAGCGGGATAATCCCGCCCGGCCCTTCCCTCTACGGCAAGCATGACGAGCTATCTTTTCGTGATCCTCGGCGCTGTTCTGGTGAACAACGTCGTCCTGGTCCGCATCCTCGGCCTCTGTCCCTTCATGGGGGTCTCGAAGAAGCTCGACACCGCCGTCGGCATGGGTGCCGCCACCACCTTCGTGCTCACCCTCGGCTGCGGCACCAGCTATCTGGTGGATCACTACGTACTGATGCCGGCCGGCGTGGACTACCTGCGCACCCTGGCCTTCATCGTCATCATCGCCGCCATCGTGCAGGTCACCGAACTGGTCATCCAGAAGACCAGCCCGGTGCTGCACCAGGTGCTCGGTATCTACCTGCCCCTCATCACCACCAACTGCGCGGTGCTGGGCGTGCCGCTGCTCAACGTGGCCCTGCACCACGACCTGCTCGAATCCCTGCTCTTCGGTTTCGGCAGCTCGGTCGGCTTCTCCCTGGTGCTGGTGCTGTTCGCCGGCATCCGCGAGCGCCTCGACGGGGCCGATGTACCCCAGCCCTTCAAGGGCACCGCCATCGCCATGATCACCGCCGGCCTGATGAGCCTGGCCTTCATGGGCTTCGCCGGCCTCGACAAGTACCACTGACGCAGAACCATGCTCACGGCCATCCTCATCATGACCGGCATTGCCCTCGTCCTCGGGGCGGTGCTGGGTTTCGCCTCGATCAAGTTCAAGGTCGAGGGCGACCCCCTGGTGGACCAGATCGACGCCATCCTGCCGCAGACCCAGTGCGGCCAGTGCGGCTTCCCGGGCTGCCGCCCCTACGCCACGGCCATCGCCGGCGGCGAGGCGGAGATCAACCAGTGCCCGCCCGGCGGTGAGGAAGGCATCCGCAAGCTGGCCGACCTGCTCGGCCGCGAGTTCAAGCCCCTGTCCGAGGAGCACGGCGTCGAGAAGCCCAAGGCCGTCGCCGTCATCGACGAGGCGACCTGCATCGGCTGCACCCTGTGCATCCAGGCCTGCCCGGTGGACGCCATCGTCGGCGCCGCCAAGCAGATGCACACCATCATCGCTGCCGACTGCACCGGCTGCGAGTTGTGCCTCGCCCCCTGTCCGGTGGACTGCATCTCCATGGAACCCATCGCCGAGACGGTGGACACCTGGAAGTGGCGCTATCCGGTCTTCGCAATCAAGCAGGCCGCTTGACCACCGAACATGCTGCGCAAACTCTTCAGCTTCCACGGTGGCGTCAAGCCCGCCACCCACAAGGATCAATCGACCCTCGACCCGATCGCCCCCGTGCCGCTGCCCGAGCGGTTGGTGATCCCGCTCCACCAGTCGGTCGGCGGACAGCCGCGGCCGCTGGTCCAGCCGGGTGAGCGGGTCTTCAAGGGTCAGCGCATCGGCGCGGCGGACGGATCCCTGTCATCCGCCGTGCACGCCTCCACCTCCGGCCTGGTGCGCGACATCGTGCCGGCCGTCATGCCCCATACCTCCGGCCTGACCACCCTGTCGGTGGTCATCGAGCCCGACGGTGAAGACCGCTGGGGAGAGCTGGACAAGGTCAGGTTCCGCAGCACGCCGCCTGACGAGCTGCGCGACTTCCTGCGCGACGCCGGCATCGTCGGCCTGGGAGGCGCCGTCTTCCCCAGCCATCTCAAGCTCAAGCCCGGCAAGGAAGGGGCACTGCAGACCCTGGTGATCAACGGGGCCGAGTGCGAGCCCTTCATCACCTGTGACGACATGCTGATGCGCGAGCGCGCCGGCGACATGCTCAAGGGCATCATCGCCATGCGCCACATGCTGCAGGCCCGCGAGGTGCTGATCGGCATCGAGGACAACAAGCCCCAGGCCATTGCCGCCGTGCAGGCCGCCATCGCCGCCAGCGGCGAGACCGGCATCGAGGCGGTGGCCATCCCGACCCGCTATCCGGCCGGCGGGGCCAAGCAGCTGATCCGGGTCCTCACCGGCATCGAGGTGCCCCACGGGCGCCGCTCCACCGACTTCGGCGTGCAGTGCTTCAACGTGGGCACCGCCTACAGCATCTTCGAGGCCCTCGAGCTCGGCCGCCCCCTGATCTCGCGCATCGTCACGGTGGCGGGCAACGTGGACGCCCCGCGCAACTACGAGGTGCTGATCGGCACCCCGATGGATCACGTGGTACGCCTGTCCGGGGCCCGCGCGGGCACCGACCGCTACATCATGGGCGGACCGATGATGGGCGCGCGCATGCCGGCCTTCGACGTGCCGGTGGTCAAGGCCACCAACTGCATCCTGGTCGGCAGCCCCGCCCTCTTTCCGCCACCACCGCCCGAGATGCCCTGCATCCGCTGCGGCGAATGCGCCAAGGCCTGTCCGGCGGACCTGGCGCCCTTCGAGATGTACTGGCACTCCCGCGCGAAGAACTTCGGCAAGGCCCAGGAGTACCACCTCTTCGACTGCATCGAATGCGGCTGCTGCAGCTTCGTGTGCCCCTCCCACATTCCGCTGGTGGACTATTTCCGCTTCTCCAAGAGCGAGATCTGGGCCCGGGAGCGGGAGAAGGAAGCAGCCGACGCGGCGCGTGACCGCTTTGAATTCAAGAATTTCCGTCAGGAGCGCGAAAAGCAGGAGAAGGCCGAGAAGCTCGCCGCCAAAGCCGCCGCCACCCGCGAGAAGGTTGGCGCCGATGGCGCTGCTACAGCAACAGCAAGCGGCGGCGCTGCGCCTGCCAAGCCCTCTGCGGATGACGCCAAGCGTGCCCTGATCGAAGCAGCGATGGAGAAAGCCCGCCAGCAGAAGGCCCAGGTCCAGGCCAGGAACACCGACGCGGCCGATCCCGCCGTGCAGGCCGAGATCGCCGCCATCGAGGCCCGCCGCCTGGCCTCCGCCACGCCCCCGACGGATAGCCCCCCTTCCAGCGGGGCCTGACTCCTCCACCCCATGATCAATTCGCCCTTCGTCCGCAAGCCGGCCAGCGTTCAGAGCGTGATGCTCCAGGTGCTGCTCGCCCTGCTCCCCGGCATTGCCGCCTACGCCTGGTTCTTCGGCCCCGGTATCCTCGTGCAGATCGCCCTCGCCACGGCGGCCGCCCTGGCCGGCGAAGCCGCCATGCTGGCCATCCGCGGCAAGCCCAAGGCCCTGTTCCTGAGCGACCTGTCGGCCATCGTCACGGCCTGGCTGATCGCCCTGACCTTCCCGCCCATCGCCCCCTGGTGGCTGACCGTCACCGGCACCCTGCTCGCCGTCGTGATCGTCAAGCAGCTGTATGGCGGGCTGGGCCAGAACCCGTTCAACCCGGCCATGGCGGCCTTCTGCCTGATGATCGTCGCCTACCCGGCGCTGATGTCCCAATGGCCGGCGGCCGGCCAGTTGGATGCGCGAACCCAACTCGACCTGATCTTCGGCGGTGCCCGGCAGATCGATGCGATCACCGGCGCCACCCCTCTCGACGCCCTGCGCACCGCGCTGCGCAGCGCAGCGGACCCCGCCTCCACGCAGCACGGCCTGCGCGCCGCCCAGCTGATGGACGGCCCCGCCTTCGGCCTCGTTGGCGGCCGCGGCGGCGAATGGGTGGCCCTCGGCTACCTGATCGGCGGCCTGTGGCTGCTGCAACGGCGCATCATCACCTGGCACATCCCCGCCGCTTTCTGCGCAGCCCTCTTCGCGGTGGCCGGCCTGCTGTGGGCGCTCAAGCCCGAAGGTTTCGCCTCACCGCTGTTCCACCTGGCCTCCGGCGGGGCCATGCTCGGCGCCTTCTTCATCCTCACCGATCCGGTGTCGGGCGCCACCACCGCGCGTGGCAAGCTGCTGTTCGCGGCGGGCGCGGGCATCCTCACCTATGTGATCCGGGTCTTCGGCGCCTACCCCGACGGGATCGCCTTTGCCACCCTGCTGATGAACATCTGCGTGCCCTTGATCGACATGAAGACCCAGGCGCCGGTCTTCGGCCACAAGAAGGACTGAACCGGCGATGAGCGAACCTACAGCCTTCGGCCTGTCGGCCCGCACCGGTGGCGTGATGGTGGCTTTCACTGTCGTGTTCACCGCCATGATGGCCTTCACCCACGACGCCACCCGTGAGCAGATCGCCGCCTCGGCGACCGAGGAAAAGATGAAGCTGGTCTCCGAGGTGCTGCCCGCCGGTCGCTACGACAACGCCCTGCTCGACGACTACATCAAACTGGGCCCGACCCGCGAGCTCGGCCTCGACGAAGGCGGCCGCATCTACCGTGCCCGCAAGGCCGGCCAGCCCGCAGCGCTGCTGATCGAAGCCACCGCCCCCGACGGCTACAGCGGCCGCATCGAGCTGATCATCGCGGTCGGTGCCGACGGCGCGGTGTCCGGCGTGCGGGCCGTCAGCCACCGGGAGACCCCGGGCCTCGGCGACTACATCGACCCGCGCAAGGACAAGGACAAGCGCAGCCCCTGGGTCACCCAGTTCGCCGACCTCAAGGCCGCCGACGTGCCGGACTGCAAGGTCAAGAAGGACGGCGGCCAGATCAGCTACCACACCGGCGCCACCATCAGCGCCCGCGCCGTGACCAACGCCGTGGCCCGCGCGGCGCGTTTCGCCGCCGACCACCAGGACCGTCTGTTCGCCGCCCGCGCCGGCGACACCCTCTGACCGGAGCCCCCGCCATGGATCTGAAAGCCTGTCGCGAGATTGCCTGGAACGGCATCTGGAAACAGAACACCGGGATCGTGCAGATCCTCGGCCTGTGCCCCATCCTGGCCATCAGCAGCAACGTGGTCAATGCGGTCAGCCTGGGCCTGGCCACCATCCTGGTGATGGCCCTGTCTAACCTGACCATCGCGGCCCTGCGCAACTTCATCCCCTACGAGATCCGCATCCCGGTGTTCATCCTGATCATCGCTGCGCTGGTCACGGTGGTGGACCTGTCCTTCAATGCCTGGCTGCACGAGCTCTACCTGGTGCTGGGGATCTTCATCCCGCTGATCGTCACCAACTGTATCGTGCTGGCCCGGGTGGAGGCCTTTGCCGCCAAGAACGACCCCATCGACTCGACCGTGGACGGCATCGCCATGGGCATCGGCCTGACCCTGGTCCTGGCCGTACTCGGCGCCCTGCGCGAAGTGATCGGCAGTGGCACCCTGTTCTCGGGCATCGAAATGATCTTCCCGTCTGCGCACGGCATCGTGCTGTTCGGTGATGACTACCCGGGCTTCCTGGTGGCGGTGCTGCCACCCGGCGCCTTCATCGCCCTGGGCTTCCTGATCGCCGGCCGCAACTGGCTGGAAGCCCGCAACCAGGCCCGTGCCCGCCTGCAGCCGCCAGCCACGCCACGCCCTGCTGGCGACACCGCCGAGGCCGCCTGAGATGGCCGACATGCGCCTGGCCAGCGTGGCCGAAGCCTTCCGCCGCCTGCGCGAGGCTAACCCCACTCCCACCACCGAGCTGGAATACGGCTCGCCCTACCAGCTGCTGGTCGCCGTGGTGCTGTCGGCCCAGGCCACCGACAAAGGCGTCAACATCGCCACCCGCAAGCTCTTCGCCCTGGCCCCCACCCCCGAAGCCATGGTGGATCTTGGGGAGGAAGGCATCGCCGAGCAGATCAAGACCATCGGCCTGTTCCGCAACAAGGCCAAGAACACCCTGGCTCTGTCACGACAGCTCCTGGAGCGGCACGGCGGCGAGGTGCCCAATGACCGGGACGCCCTCGAGGCTCTGCCCGGCGTCGGCCGCAAGACCGCCAACGTGGTCCTCAACACCATCTTCGGCGAACCCACCATGGCGGTGGACACCCACATCTTCCGCCTCGCCAACCGCACCGGGCTGGCCCCCGGCAAGGATGTGCTGGAGGTGGAGAAGCGCCTGGTGCGCCGCATCCCCAAGGAATTCATGCGTGACGCCCACCATTGGCTGATCCTGCATGGCCGCTACGTGTGCATCGCCCGCAAGCCCAAATGCGGCGGATGTCTCATCCGCGACCTGTGCCTCTACCGCGACAAGACGGAATAAGGAAACCCCGACACCATGTTCGACCCCTCCCGCGACCAGGCCCGCCAGTTTTTCGTAGCCGCCTGGGCCAAGCACAAGAACCGCGAAGTCCTGACCCAGCTCGAGATCATCGCTGCCGATCTGGTAGCCCACCACCCGGAGTACCAGCCCCTGCTGGAAGACCCGGACGCGGTGTACAAGGACTTCAGCCCCGAAGACGGGCAGGTCAATCCCTTCCTGCACCTGTCCCTGCACCTGGCCATCGAGGAGCAACTGTCGATCAACCAGCCGCCGGGCCTGCGCGAGGCCTTCGAGCACTGTCAGGCCCGCCATGGCGACCGCCATGCGGCGCTCCACGACGTGCTCGAATGCCTCGGCGAGACGATCTGGAAGGCCCAGCGCGACAAGGCCCCGCTGGATGCCCGCGCCTACGTGGACGCGGTGCGCAAGCGCGCCGGCCTCTGAGTCCACCATGCCGTAGTGCACGCCGGCGGTCTTCCCGGCCGGCAAATGTCCCGCACGCCTCCTATACTGGGGCTGGACAGGGACTCATCCCTGACACAAAAGGGAGCCAATCATCATGGCCATCGATGCCTTGAGCACCTCGGTCGTCAGCACCGCACAAAGCACGGGCAATGCCGCCAAAGCACGGGAAACCCCTGCGCTCACTGCGGCCGGAGTGGAAAAATCGGTTCGCCAGACCACCGCCTCGCAGATTCTGCAGGCCTCGGCCGAAGTCTCGATCAAGGCCGGGGACGAATCCCAGACCTTGCTCTTCAAGTCGGCCATCAGCCGCATCAACGAACTATTGGCACCGGAGTTCGGTGACAACGCCCTGCAGGCGGCCGCCGCCAACCAGGACAACTCCGCCCAGGCCACCGCGGACCGCATCGTCAGCCTGTCCACGGGCTTCTACTCGGCCTACGCGGGCCAACGCCAGGGGGAAGACGCCGAGAAGGTGCTCAACGACTTCGTCGGAGTGATCCGCTCGGGCTTTGAGCAGGGCTTCAACGAAGCCAAGGACATCCTCAAGGGGCTGAAGGTCCTGGAGGGCGATATTGCCAGCGGCATCCAGAACACCTGGGATCTGGTCCAGAAGGGCTACGACGAGTTCCTGAACAAGCAGCTGAACAGCATCAGGACCGAAACCGAGCCGGCGGCCAAACCCGCCTGATCCATCTGCCCCGCCTATGCGCCCCGTGACTGGCGGGCCGCAGCCAGGAAGTCGAGCATGATCGGCGCGCTGTCGAGCAGATCGGCGCTGGCGCCGTGGAACTCCGGGTGCCACTGGAAGCCGGCCACATAGCCGGCGCCCTTCCAGCGGATCGCCTCGACGATGCCATCGGCGGCCTTCGCTTCGACTTCCAGGTCGTTCCCCAGACGGTCGATGGCCTGGTGATGGATGCTGATCACCTTTCCCGCCACCCGGCCCGCGTACAGTTCGGCCAGGCGGGTGCCCGGCACCACGGCGACATCATGGACATGCCGGTCGTAGAGGGCGGGCTCCACATGGCGGGCCGCTTCGGGGCAGGCGCTGGCGATGTCCTGGTAGAGACTCCCACCCAGAGCCACATTGATCAGCTGGCAGCCCCGGCAGATGCCCAGCACCGGCTTGCCCTGGAACACGAACTCCCAGAACAGCTCGATCTCGTAGCGATCGCGGATACGATCCCCCGGCCACAAAGGGCTGGTCGGTACCATCCCGTAAGACTCCGGCGCCATGTCGGCGCCTCCCTGCAGCACCAGGGCATCCAGTTCGGCGGCGTATTCCTTCAGCGAGACGGCCCGCCTGTCCACACCGCCACCGGTCTCGATGGTCGGCACCATGAAGGCCAGCGCGCCATGGGCCATCACCCAGTGGGCGATCGATTGCTCGATGTACTGCAGGGTCTTGCCGGGGAAATTGAGCTCGGCCGGCGGCTCGTGCATGAGGCGGGCCGACAGGCCGATGCGCAGCGGACGGGAGCCAGCCTGGCTCATGGCTCCGCCCAGCGCAGGCATTGCTGCCGCACCAGTTCGGGCAGCAATGGGTCGCCGGCCTGCCGGTCCCGCAGCCACTGGGCATCATTGCGGCGGGCACCCGCATCGTCGGCCAGACGCGCGCACACGGCTGCCGTTCCCAGTTCGGCCGCATGGTGGCTGATCCGGCCGATCAGGCGCACGATCTCATCACCCAGCATGCCACGCTCGCCGCTGGACGGATCCACCCAGACGCCGCCATAGCCGAAGCGGCAAGCCTGGAAGCGGTTGAAGGCGTAGACCAGATAGTCGTCCTCGGTGGGGCGGAAGGGCTTCTCCACGATCAGCCAGCGGGCCACGGCCTGGATCAGCGCAGCCAGCGCGGCCGCCCGCTCCACGGTCAGCGGCGTGTCCAGCACCCTCACCTCGATGGTGCCGTACTCCGGCTTGGGGCGGATGTCCCAGTAGAAATCCTTCATGCTCTCCACCACCCCGGTCCGAGTCATCTTGGCGAAGTAGCGCTTGAAGTCCTCCCAGCTCAGCACGAAGGGCGCCCGACCGGACAGCGGAAAGGCAAAGATGGAGTTGAGGCGGGCCGAATCGAAGCCGGTGTCCTTGCCCTGCACGAAGGGGGACGAGGCCGACAGGGCGATCAGGTGCGGGATGTAGCGGGACAGGCCGTGCAGCAACAGCAAGGCCTCGTCGGAGCCAGGGCAGCCGATATGCACGTGCTGACCGAAGACCGTGAACTGCTTGGCCAGGTAGCCGTACAGATCACTCAGATGCTGATAGCGCGCCCCATCCGAGATCCGCCGCTCGCCCCAGTGCTGGAAAGCATGGGCGCCCCCGCCGCAGATGCCGACGTCTAGCCTGCGGGCCCCTTCCAGCAGGCCATCACGCAAGGCGGTTAGCTGGGACAGGACGTCGGCGTAGCCATCACAGATGCCGGTGGCGACCTCGATCATGCTCTGGGTGATCTCCGGCTTCACGTCACCGGAAAATCCCTGCTGGTGCAACACCCGCAGCAGGTCCGGGGCCACGCCGACCAGATCGTAATCATGGGTGCTGACCAGCTGCAGTTCGAGCTCGATGCCCAGAGTCAGGCAGCGGGAATGGGCAAAGGACTCAAGCGCCACGGGTCACCTCCTTGCCGTCCGGGGTCTCGCCACAATGGCTCAGGGCCCACTGGGTGGCGATGGGACCCAGGATCTCCATCACCATCGCCGCACCGGCCAGGGCCGCCGCCACCTTCATGCCCATCGCCGGAAAGGCCGAATACAGGCTGGCCGTCAGCAGGAAGGCGGTACCCGACATCGGCAGCAGGGCCACCCCGAGAGCCGTTGCCTGGGCCGTGGAGAGGCCGGAGCGGCGGCCGAACAGCACCGTGCCGGCCACCTTGGCGAAAGCCCGCAACAGCAGCAAGGCCACCCCGGCCAGCCCCCCACCGACGATCAGCCGCCAGTCAGCGGCCATGCCGTTGGCCACGAACAGCAACACCACCAAGGCCCCGCCGGCGGTGCCAAAATGGCGTGGCCACAGGCAGGGTCGCGGATCGCGGCTGCGTAGCAGCATGCCGGCCAGCAGGGGCACCAGGATGGGCGAAGCCCCCGACAGGCGGACCAGCACCAGGGCCAGGAAGATCAGCCCGAGCAGCAGCAGCGCGCTGTTCTCGTTGGCCAGATCGAGCCGACGCCGGGCATAACCCACCGCCAGGGCCAGCAGGATCGCCAGCACCAGCGTGTTGAGCAGGAACCACAAGGGCGGCCGGAGGGCCTCGAGGGCGTTGTTGCCATGCACCTGCCCGAGCAGTCCCAGGACGAGCTGCACCGCCACCACCGCATAAATCGTATTGAGCGCGGACAACACCAGCAGGCGCTCGGTGACCTGGCCCCGCGCGCCGATCTCGCTCGCCACCCGCATCACCACCACGGGCGAACTGACCATGCATACCGCAGCCAGGGCCAGCGAGCTGCCAGGCCCGAGGCCCAGGTAATGGCCGATGCCGAAGACCAGGGAGAAACTCAGCCCGGCCTCGGCCACACTGGTCGCAGCCAGCCAGGGATTGGCCCGCAGCCAGGGCAGATTGACCCGGCTGCCCAGTTCGAAGAGCAACACCGCCATGGCCACCTCCAGCCCATGGCGGAAGCCCTCGGACAGTTCCAGCCCGGCCCCATCGAAACGGCTGGCCGATGCAAGCAACCCGACCAGGGTGTAGCCGACGATGCGCGGCCAGCGCAGCAGCCGGAACACGGCCTCACCGGCCAGGGGGGCGATCACCAGCAGCAGGGCCAGGGCAAAGCTGGTGTCGAGGGGCGGGATCCAGCCGGGTAGAAAGGATAGATCGAGCGTCATGCGGTCTCCTCCTTCAAAGCCGTCGGCCCACGGACGCAAAAGCGCCGCAGCAGCTGGCAGCAGGGAGTGGCGAGTCGTGGAAGCGCCGGGAAACATCCCGACAGCTGAACCGGAACGGGATGCGTTTTCAGGTAGAGCCGCCACGCAGGCCAGAGGTTCCCTAA
This sequence comes from uncultured Zoogloea sp., assembly GCA_937967645.1. Classification (GTDB taxonomy): domain Bacteria; phylum Pseudomonadota; class Gammaproteobacteria; order Burkholderiales; family Rhodocyclaceae; genus Zoogloea. Next base: position 30,388 of record CALBTT010000181.1, on the reverse strand, counting down.
CCCGGCCAAACGGACTCAAGGTCGCCGCCGTTCGTACCCTGGGTTTCCTGGAGAACGCCGCAGTGCCGGGTGAACGCAAAACGGGCCCCGAAGGGCCCGCTTGTCACGCTCGGGGGCTGCCGCCCCGTGAGGGTCAGATCACCACGGTCTGGGCCTGGCCTTCAGCGCGAGCCTCGATGGTACCGAGGGTATAAACCGTCTCACCGGTGCTGCGCAGCTGAGCTGCAGCCATCTCGGCGTCCTCGCTGGCAACGATGACCACCATCCCGATACCGCAGTTGAACACCCGGTACATCTCCTGGGCATCCACGTTGCCGGCGCTCTGCAGCCACTGGAACAGCTTGGGCAGCTCCCAGGCGTCTTTCTTGAGGATGGCGGTCAGGTTGTCGGCCAGCACGCGGGGCACGTTGTCGAGCAGGCCGCCGCCGGTGATGTGGGCCATGCCCTTGACCAGACCGTCACGCTTCTCCATCAGGGCCAGCATGGACTTCACGTACAGGCGGGTCGGCTCCATGATCACATCCTTCAGCTTGCGGCCGTGGAAGTCGGCTTCCAGGTCGGGCTTGCTGACCTCGATGATCTTGCGGATCAGGGAGTAACCGTTGGAGTGGGCACCGCTGGAGGCCAGGCCCAGCACCACGTCACCCGGGCGGATGGTGGAGCCGTCGATGATCTTGGACTTGTCCACGGCGCCAACCGCGAAGCCGGCCAGGTCGTACTCGCCGTCGGGGTACATGCTGGGCATTTCGGCGGTCTCGCCGCCGATCAGCGCACAGCCGGACAGCTCGCAGCCCTGGGCGATGCCCTGCACCACGGTGGCGGCGGTATCCACGTCCAGCTTGCCGCAGGCGAAGTAGTCGAGGAAGAACAGCGGCTCGGCGCCCTGCACCAGGATGTCGTTGACGCTCATCGCCACGAGGTCCTGGCCCACGGTGTCGTGCTTGTTGAGCTGGAAGGCCAGCTTGAGCTTGGTGCCGACGCCGTCGGTACCGGACACCAGCACCGGGTCCTTGAATTTCTTGGAGATCTCGAACAGCGCGCCGAAACCGCCGATGCCGCCGAGCACCTCCGGGCGCATGGTGCGCTTGGCAAAGGGCTTGATACGGTCGACCAGGGCATCGCCGGCATCGATATCCACACCGGCATCGCGATAGGTAAGGGAGCTCATGGGTTCTTTGATCTCTTCTGAAGCGACCGGCAGCTTGGGTAAAACGCTCATCGGGTTGAGCGCCCCGCCGCGACCGGCTACATTAACGGGCCTTGCGCCGCAAACCGCCGGACCATTCCGCCCGTTGCGCGCAAACAAACCCGAATTTTAGCCGAAATGTCGCCCGCCCGCCCCTGCCCGGTGCGCGGAGGCGAAACGCCCGTGAAGCAACTCACCCTCGATCTGCACGCCGACGCCCCCCCGCTGCTGGAAAACTTCGTCGCGGCGGCCAACGCCGACCTCCTGGCGGCCCTCTACGAGGCCGTCCCGGTCGCCGACGTCCCCCAGCATCTCTTCTTGTGGGGCGATGCCGGCAGCGGCCGCAGCCACCTGCTGAAAAGCGTGGTCAGCGCCGCGGCCCAGGCCGGGCGCCCTGCGTGCTATCTGCGCGCCGCCGATGTGGGCGCGACCCTGCCGGAGGCACCGACCCTGCTGCTGGCGGTGGATGACGTGGAAGCCCTGGGCCCGGAGGCCCAGATCGCCCTGTTCCGGGCCTTCAACGGAGCACGCAGCCAGCGCATGACCCTGATCACCAGCGGCTGTGCGGCGCCCCTGCATCTGCACCTGCGGGAAGACCTGCGCACCCGCATCGGCCAGAGCCTGATCTTCGAGGTCAAGTCGCTCACCGACGAGGACCGCCTGGCCATCCTCGACGCCCAGGCGGCCAGCCGGGGCCTGCGGCTTGAACCCGAAATCGTCCAGTATCTGCTGCGCCACGGCCGCCGCGACCTGTCCAGCCTGCTGCGCACCCTCGACGCCCTCGACGCCGCCTCCCTGGAACGCAAGCGGGCCATCACCCTGCCCCTGCTGCGGGAGATCCTGCAGCGCGACCTGAGCCTGTGAGCCCCTCCGAGCCCCCTTTTTACTGACTTGCCCTGACAGCCCCGCCATGGAACTCGCACTCTTCGACCTGGACAACACCCTTCTCGCCGGCGATTCGGACTTCGAATGGGCCCAGTACCTGATCTCCCGCGGGGTACTGGACAAGGAGGTCTACGAAGCCCGCAATCAGGAGTTCTTCGACCAGTACAAGGCCGGCACCCTGGACATCTTCGAGTTCCTCGACTTCCAGCTCAAGCCCCTGGCCCGCCACAGCCGTGAACAGCTCGACGCCTGGCACCGGGAGTTCATGGACACCCGCATCCAGCCGATGATGACCGAGGCCTCCCGGGCCCTGGTCAACCAGCACCTGGCCGCCGGCTCGGTGGTGGCCATCGTCACCGCCACCAACAGCTTCGTCACCGGCCCCATCGCCCGTGCCTTCGGCATCCCGCACCTGATCGCCACCATTCCAGCCCAGGAGAACGGCGCCTTCACCGGCCAGCCGCGCGGCACCCCGGCCTTCAAGACGGGCAAGATCGAGCGGGTCGAAGGCTGGCTGGAAAGCCTCGGCCTGTGCTGGGGCAGCTTCGCCAGGAGCTGGTTCTACAGTGACTCCCACAACGACCTGCCACTCCTCGGCAAGGTCAGCAACCCGGTCGCCGTCGATCCGGACGACACCCTCCGCGCCCATGCCGAGGGCCAGGGCTGGCCGGTGATCTCGCTCCGCAACTGATCCGCCAGGCGGGGCCTCTGCGCCTCGCACACACGCCTTCTCTTCAGGCCTGACCGCTCGGCCAGGCCCCGCCATGCCCAGCCGGCAAGCATGCCTTGACGATGTGGGTCCTGCCCTCGACGAGCGCCCATCACGCCCTCCCCGCCTGCCAGTGCGCAGTGAGACCGTTTTATCCAGATTCATGCAGATCTATAAATTTAGATAAATCTGTAGATAAAACTAAAGTATCCCAATATGGGTACGATAAGCCCTGGCACTCCCGGGGCTCTCCCTCGCCCCGCTCCTGACACCCCCACTTTAGTCTGCTGAGGAGGCATCGATGACCATCGCCAAACGCCTGATGATCCTGTTGGCCACGCTGATGCTGGCCCTTGCCGCAGTAGGTGCGGTCGGCCTGCTGCAGATGAAGACGCTGAACGACAACATCAAGTTCGTTCACGAGAACGTCTTGCCCAGCGTCGTCGCCATCGACAAGGCCGCCAACGACTTCACCATCATCCGGGCTCTGGTGTTGCGGCACATCCTGTCGGACGATGACAAGGACATGGCAAACATCGACACGCAGATCCTGGAGATCCGCGCCCGCCTGGACAAGAACCTGCAGCATTACCTGGACAACTACGTCACCAACGACCGGGACAAGGCACTCCTGCTGGCAGAGCGGGAGAGGCTCAAGGAATTCTATGCCCTGATCGAGGAGCCGCTGGCCCTGTCCCGGGCCCAGCAACCCGACAAGGCCAAGATCCTGATTGAAAAAGCCCGAGCCAAGGTCGGCGCGACGAACGATGCCTTCCAGGAACACATCAAGTTCAACATCGAGTTGTCGGATGAGTACGCCAACGTCCGAGCCGATGCCTCCTACCGGACCGGCCTGTGGACCATGGCCGGCGTCATCCTCGCTGCGGTCGCGGCCGGACTGTTTCTGGGGGCAACGACCTACCGGCAGGTCGTAGGCGCGCTGGGCCGCATCAAGACAACCGTCAGCGAGATTGCCAGCCAGCGCGACTTCACCCGACGCGTCGACGCCAAGGGGCAGGACGAAGTCTCCGATACCGGTCGGGCGCTGAATACGCTGCTGGAGGAGGTCCAGTCGAGCTTCCAGCAGTTCCGCACCCAGACCGAGCAGGTTAGCGAGGCGGCCGCCCGCCTCGCCTCGGCCGCCCACCAGGTGGCCACCGGCTCCGACGACCAGAGCGAGGCGTCCGCCAGCATGGCGGCGGCCATCGAGGAACTCACGGTCAGCATCAACCATGTCTCGGACCGCTCCGCCGAGGCCAACACCCTGGTCACCCACGCCGGCTCGGCGGCCCGCAATGGCAGCAAGGTAATCGGGCAGACCCTGGGCGACATCCGCAACATCGAGAGTGCGGTCAACGACGCCGCCGAGATCGTCGGCCGCCTGGACGCCAGCAGCGCCAAGGTCAATGCCGTGGTGAATGTGATCAAGGAAGTGGCCGACCAGACCAATCTGCTGGCACTCAACGCCGCCATCGAAGCGGCCCGGGCCGGGGAACAGGGCCGGGGGTTCGCCGTGGTGGCCGACGAGGTACGCAAACTGGCCGAGCGCACAGCCCAGTCCACTCAGGAGATCACCTCGACCATGGCCGCCATGCAAAACGACGCCAGCCACGCGGTCAGGGGCATGATGACGGCCGTCGAGCAGGTGAACAGAGGCGTCGAACACACCCGCGAGGCAGAGCAGGCCGTGCGCGAGATCGAAAGCGGCTCCACCGAGACCATCGGGATGGTCAGCGAGATCAGCGAGGCGATCCGCGAGCAGAGCAGTGCCAGCTCGATCATTGCCCAAAAGGTCGAACGCATCGCCCAGATGTCGGAAGAGAACAGCGCTGCCGCCGGCACCACCTCCTCGACGGCATCCGACCTGAACAACCTGGCAGCCTCCATGCGCAGCGAGATTCAGAAATACCGGGTCTGAGGCCGTCTCTCCCCGCCCCACCTTCCTTTCCGAGAACGGCTGGAATGCACAGCATTCCAGCCGTTTTCAATCTCCCCCAAGGGCTCTACCCCGGCCCGCCCAGAGCCAATACAAAGGCATCAACCAGCCTACAAAAATGCTCACGTCATCAACCTAATCTTTAGGTAGATTTACTCAAGAAGCGCATAAATAAGCCAAAATCCGCTTAAAGAGCATGATTTCAACTCCGATACTGGCTCATCCCGATGCAGGAAAGCCGGGCTCACTTCACCCGAACACCGTGCGCCCGAGCGTGCACGCAGAGGAGAGAAATCATGACCATTGCCAAGAGACTGAGGATTCTGCTCATCGCGATGCTGCTGGCCCTGTTCGCCGTCGGCGCCACAGGCGTACTGCAGATGCGGACGCTGGCCGATCATACGGCCTATCTGAACATCAACATCATCCCCAGCGTGGCCGCGATAGACAAGCTATCCAAGGAATTCACCGTACTGCGCACGCTGGTGCTGCGGCACATACTGTCCGACGACGACAAGCAGATGGCCGCCGTTGAGGAAGATATCCGGAAGCAAAAGGAACTGCTCAACACGACTATTCAGCACTATCTGGACAACCTGATCTCCGATGACCGGGACAAGGTGCTCATGCTTGCAGGCCAGGCAAAGATCAGGGAGTTCATGGCCATGATCGATGAGCCCATTGCCCTCTCCCGTGCCCAGCAGCCCGACAAAGCCAAGGCCGCATACGAAAAGCACCGCTCGCAGATCAGCGCAACGAGCGCGGCTATTGATGAACATGTCGCCTACAACATCAAGATCGCTGACGAATACGCCAACATTCGGGCCACCGAAACCTTCCAGACCGGCCTGTGGCTCCTCATCGGCATCATCGCCAGCGCGATCGCGCTTGGCCTGCTCCTCGGCATCAGCACCTATCGGCAAGTCGTGGGCGCCCTGAGCGGCATCAGCGCCACCGTCGGCGAGATCGCCTCCAAGCTCGATTTCACCCAACGCGTGAAGGCCCAGGCCCAGGACGAGGTCGGCGACACCGGCCGTGCCCTCAATACCTTGCTGGACCAGGTCCAGTCGAGCTTCCAGCAGTTCAGCGCCCAGACCGACCAGGTCAGTGACGCTGCCTCACGCCTCGCTTCTGCGGCCAGGCAGGTGGCCAGCGGCTCCGATGACCAAAGTGAAGCCTCCGCCAGCATGGCTGCCGCCATTGAGGAGCTCACGGTCAGCATCAGTCACGTGTCAGACCGCAGCAATGAAGCCAATACCCTGGTCACCCAGGCCGGCGCCGCCGCCCGCAACGGCAGCGAAGTGATCGACCAGACCCTTGGCGACATCCGCAACATCGAAGCCGCGGTCAAGGACGCCGCGGAGATCGTCAGCCGGCTGGACGCCAGTAGCGCCAAGGTCAACGCGGTGGTGACCGTGATCAAGGAGGTAGCCGATCAGACCAACCTCCTGGCCCTCAACGCGGCCATCGAGGCAGCACGGGCTGGCGAGCAGGGGCGCGGCTTTGCCGTGGTGGCTGACGAAGTGCGGAAGCTGGCTGAACGCACCGCCCAGTCCACCCACGAAATCTCATCCACCATGGCCAGCATGCAGAGCGATGCGGCCAGCGCCGTCAAAGGCATGCTGGCGGCCGTCGAGCAGGTCAATAAGGGCGTTGAGCACACACGTGAGGCCGAGGAGGCGGTGCGCGAGATCGAATCCGGCTCGATCCAGACGATCGGCATGGTGAACGAAATCAGCGAGGCCATCCGCGAACAGAGCAGCGCCAGCTCGATCATCGCCCAGAAGGTGGAACGTATCGCGCAGATGTCGGAAGAGAACAGTGCGGCGGCCGGCACCACCTCCTCGACCGCCTCTGAGTTGAACAATCTGGCCGCAGTGATGCGCTCGGAAGTGCAGAAATATCGGGTCTAGCTGGCAGCCCGCTTCAAGCCTGGGCTAGGGCTCCACACAGCCGTCAGTCGTAGCCCGGCCGAAAACTCAGACCCCTCGGTCCCTGAACCACCGAAGCATGCGCCGCCAACCGTCGGCGGCGTACTCCGGCCGGTAGCCGGGACGGTAATCGGCATGGAAGGCGTGGCCTGCGTCCGGATAGACGATCAACTCTCCCTGCTTCCCTGCGCGGGTCAACCCCTCACGGAGCATTTCGACATCGTCCAGCGGAACGCCCTGATCCCGGCCACCGTATAGACCGAGGACAGGAGCCTGAAGGGCTGCCACCCGATCTATCGGGTGACAGGGCGAGTTTTCGGTGGGCGCCCCGGCCACCCGGCCCTGCCAGGCAACCGCCGCCTTCAGCCGGAAATTATGCGCGGCGTAAAGCCAGGCAATCCGCCCGCCCCAGCAGAAGCCGGTAAGCCCGAGCCGTTCAGGATCGCCTCCGTTTGCGGCAGCCCAGCTGGCGCACGCGTCCAGGTCTTCCATGACCTGCCGGTCGGGCACCCGGGAGACGATACCGGAGTGGATCTCGGCCATGCTGGCCACGATGGACGGATCCCCCTGGCGCTGAAACACATTGGGCGCAATCGCTTGATAGCCCTGGCGCGCCAGGCGGCGGCAGGTGTCCCGGATATATTCGTGGAGACCAAATATCCCCGGCACCACCAGCACGGTGGGGAAAGGCCCCCTGCCAAGCGGCTGCACCCAGTAGGCCCGGACCTGGATGCCATCACACCCCCTGACGGCCACATCTCCGGCCTTGAGGCCCTCGGCGGAGGTCTGGATCACACAGTGGCCGACAGCGGGCCTCACTGCAACGGCAAATCCGGCAACCAGCGAGCCATCTGCAAACGTGCGTCGACTGAGGGGAAGACCGGGAACAAGACAGTCCAGATCCGAATCCTTTACCAGCATCGACACCTCCCAACCATGGCAAGGGGGCAAGGATACCCCATGCACCAGGCTCGACAGATGTCACGACATGTCAAATGCGTTGAGAGAGCCCTGCCCGCGTAGCGCCATCAGCCCGGCCGAACCACTGGGCGGAGGATCTTTGCGGCTGGCGTCCGGCAGGCCGCCCCACCCGTGGGGCATGAGCATCCACGGCTGCGTAGCAGCGGATGAAGGCCGCCGTGAGTGTCACCTGCTTGCCGTGTACGTGAATCATCCCGGCGTCGGACAACTCGCGAAAGATGCGCGAAAGAGTCTCGGGCGTAAAACCCAGGCGCGCGGCGAGGACATGCTTGGGAATCGCAAGTTCGAGCACCACCGGCTCGCCACCGGCAGCCTCGGCGCCCGCAAGGCGCAGGAGCGAGGCCACCACCTTCGCCGTACCGGACTGGAAGCACTCCGCCGCAATGTCCCGCTCGATCGAGGTCTGGCGCCGCGCCATGGCGCCCAGCATGCGCCGGGACAGCCCAGGGTCATGCTCGATGGCGCGCAGCACGCCTTCCCGACCGATGGCCATCAGCACCACCGGTGTCACCGTCTCCACGGCCGACACGCAAGGCGCGTCATCAAACAGCTCCGCCACCCCGAAAACATCCCGGGGAGACAGGATCTCGATGACCTTCTCATCACCATCGGGCGAAGAGACGGATACCTTCAGGTGGCCGGACATCACGTGGTAGAGGGCCCGGGGGAAGTCTCCAGCAGCGTAGACGATCCGACACTTGGGCAGGCTCACCACTTCCGTACTGCGGGCGATGTCCGTTATGGCGGAGCTGGGCAAGTCGCGGAACAAGGCCACTTCACCGAGAAGCAGAGCAAGATCGTCGAGGCTGGTATGCATGGTTTTTTCCTTCTGAACATGCCAGGGCGACAATCGGAGAAACTGGCTCACCCCTGGAATGCCAAGCAGTCTAGGAGTCGGACTGCGTCCTGAATTTGACTTAGATCAGACCTTCCAGACCACCCCATATACATAAAATACCTCTTTGTGGATATTCAAAACTACCACCCAAGAATGACTCAACACCCTGTTTTAAAATGAATTAATAAAAAACACCCCAAAAAACACTGCACCAGGCCTGGCGACACCCCCCAAGCGCCCTACCCCCTATTTCCACCCGGTGGGGCACCTGCCGATACCCACCCTCCAGCCCCCTGAGCCAAAATGCAATCCTGAACTTCAGCGGACCCGCGTCTTGAACACTCGCCACCACGCCGCCCCACCGAGCTTTTCGCCTCCGGGGCGTACCGGCACCCCATCCGTCGTGCTCCGGCTCGGTCGCTGGATCGCGGCCATTGCAAGCCTTGCCGCGCTGTCCATCATCATCTCCCTCAGCGTTGCCGATCTGTCATCCGGCGAAGCCCGCGCCATCAACATGGCGGGCTCCCTGCGCATGCACTCCTATGCGATCCAATCAACCGTGGGCCTCGACGACGGGCTATCCCAAGCCTCCAGGCTGGATCAGGCGCTGGCCGAGTTCGAACGCCGCTACATCCACCCGGACCTCCTGAAGGCCATCCCGTCCTCCGGGACCCACCCCGTCCGGGAGGCTTACGACGAAATCGGCACCGAATGGCGCGAGCACTACCGGCCCGCCGTGCTCCGCTGCGGCCCCGATGCCGCCGCCCGCCGAGCCCTGCAGGAAGACACCGCGCGGATCGTGACCCGCATCGACCGCCTGGTGGCCTTGGTGGAGGAAGGGCTGGAGACCAAGCTGCAATGGCTGCGGCTGATCCAGGGCGTGTCCCTGGCCCTGCTACTGGCGCTCGGCGCCAGCGCCGTGCTCCAGCTCAAGCGTCATGTGCTGCGCCCCCTCGGCGAGTTGCTTGCCTCGGCGCGCATCGTGCAGCGTGGCAATTTCGATGTGCGTGTCCCGCAGCGGGAACCCGATGAGCTGGGACAACTCGGTGAAGCCTTCAACTTCATGGTGGAAGACCTGTCGCGGATCTACCGCGAACTGGAAGACCGGGTCCAGGAGAAGACCGAGGCCCTGGCCCGCAGCAACCGCTCCCTGCAACTCCTGTATCGCACCACCCACGCCTTGTCCGAAACGGCGGTCACCCGGGACACCTTGCTGCAGGTGCTGAACGACGTGGAAGCCCTGATCGGCCTGCGTGCCGGCGCGCTGTGTCTCGGCCGCTCCGGACTGGCGGTCAATACCGGGCCATCCGGAGAGACTTCGCGCCTGCAGTCCCTGTGCGCATCATGCTGCGCGGGCGGTGGCGACGAAGATACGCCCTTCACAACGGTCCTGGTCGGCAACGCCGGGCCCGGCGAACGCAGCCTGTCCGTGCCACTCTTCGACGGCACCCGCAATCACGGCACCATGCTCCTCCTCCAGGCCGATACGGAGCCGCTCGAAGCCTGGCAGCTGGAGCTGCTGCAGGCGGTGGGACGGCACATCGGCAGCGCCCTGGCCGCCCTGCACCGCAACGAGGAACGCCACCGCCTGGCCCTCCTCGATGAGCGCTCGGTGATTGCCCGCGAACTGCACGACTCGCTGGCCCAGTCCCTGTCCTACCTGAAGATCCAGGTGACCCGCCTGCAGAGCCTGCTCGGCCGCAACCCGCCCCCCGCCGAGCGGGTCAATGAGGTGGTCCAGGAGCTGCGGGACGGTCTCAGCGAAGCCTACCGCCAGCTGCGGGAGCTGCTCACCACCTTCCGCCTGCGCATCGACGGGCGGGGCCTCCCCGCCGCCATCGATGACAGCGTGCAGGAATTTCGCCGCCGCACCGGCCTCGAGATCAGTCTCGACAACCGCCTGAGCAGCCTGGACATGCCGCCGGACCGGGAGATCCATGTCCTCCAGATCATCCGCGAAGCCCTCTCCAACATCGAGCGCCACGCCCGCGCCACCCAGGTCCGGATCGCCCTCGAGAACCGCCCGGACGGCACCATTCGGGTCTGCATCAACGACAACGGCGTCGGCTTCGACCAGCAGGTCGCGCCCATCCACCGCTACGGCATCGTGATCATGCGAGACCGGGCCCAGAGCCTGAAAGGCGAGCTTCAGGTCAGCCCACGTCCCGAAGGTGGCACCCAGGTCGAACTCATCTTTCCCAGCCAGTCCGGGAGCCTTCCGGCCGCCGGCCCGACCTCCCCAACACCATCCACTCCCGCTCCAGGAAGCACCCCATGAACATTCCCGGCACCAGCTCAGTCATCATCATCGACGACCACCCCCTGTTCCGGAAGGGCGTCTCCCAGCTCCTCGCCCTCAACGACGAACTGCACCTGATCGGCGAAGCCTCGAGCGGTGAAGAGGGGCTGGAACTCGCCCGTGCCCTGGAGCCGGACCTGATCCTGCTCGACCTGAACATGAAAGGGATGAACGGCATCGAGACCTTGCGGGCCCTGCGCGACGCAGACCTCGCCGCCCGCATCCTGATCCTCACCGTCTCGGACGCCGCGGATGATCTGGTCGCCGCGATCCGGGCCGGCGCCGACGGCTACCTGTTGAAGGATATGGAGCCGGAGGAACTGCTCGAACGCATCGTCGAAGCCCAGCGCGGCCGCATCGTCATCAGCGAAAGCCTCAACGGCCTGCTGGCCCGCTCGCTGCGGGATGAAGCCCAAGCCACCGAACGCAGCCTCGCACCACTGACCGACAGGGAGAAAGACATTCTCGGCTGCCTGGCCAACGGCCTCTCCAACAAGCTGATCGCCCGCGACCTGAACATCGCCGAGGGCACGGTGAAGGTCCACATCAAGAACCTGCTGAAGAAACTCAAGTTCCGCTCCCGCCTGGAAGCCGCCGTGTGGGCCATCGAGCAACAGAACCAGCGCACCCATGCCGGCCGGAGTCCGACCTAGGCCGGGCCTTCAGCGCCGCAGAAGCCAATCCGCGGCCTCCCAGCCTGGCCGCGTCCCGCTGACCGTGCTGCAGGACACACACCCGCGGGAAGGGAGATCTTGAGAACCCGGATCAGGTGATCGGCATCCGCCATCTCGGCTACCGACTGCTCAGCAGCACGATCGCCTGCTGCATGGAGATTGCACATCCAGATGTGTCCAACCCCCATGAAGGAATGAGGTGAAAACAAAAACGCCATATTCCTCAACCCATTGATTTATGGGGGAAATATGGCGCTTTTTTATTCTGGCGGAGAAGGAGGGATTCGAACCCTCGATACGGAGAACCGTATACCGGATTTCGAGTCCGGCGCATTCGACCACTCTGCCACCTCTCCAGGTAGTGCTGAACGGGCCCCGAAACTCTGAACCTCGTTCGATCGAAGCTCAGAATTATAACTCAAGTATCCGAAAAATCCAGTTATTCCGCAGATCGGGTTGCACCGACAAACTCGTCGTAGGCCCGCACGGCTTCCGCCGCATACATCAGGCTGGGGCCGCCCCCCATGTAGGTGCAGATGCCGAGGGTTTCCATGAGCTGTTCGCGGGTCACGCCAAGCCGGATCAAGGCCTTGACGTGGAAGCCGACGCAGCCGTCACAGCGCGCCGAGACACCGATGGCCAGCGCAATCAGTTCCTTCTGCAGGGCACTCAGGGCGCCCTCCTTCATCGACTCCTTGGCCAGCGCCGAGAAGCCCTTCATGGTATCCGGGATTTCGGCGTGCAGGGCCTTGAGCCCCTTGTTGAGGTCGCCCGTGATCTGCACGAAGGATTTGCTGCTCATGATGGCCCCTTTAAATTAGTATTTAATAATATACCGAAATTTTAGGCAAAAAGAAAACCGGGCCCATCGGCCCGGTTTCCAATAGTCGCCAAGGGGCGACACAGGCATCACGCGATCACAGCGCCTCGAGCACGGTCAGGCCGCCCATGTAGGGCTGCAGCACCGCAGGAATGCGCACCGAACCATCGGCCTGCTGGTAGTTCTCCAGCACCGCCACCAGGGTCCGCCCCACCGCCAGGCCGGAGCCGTTGAGGGTGGCCAGGGTTTCGTTCTTGCCCTGGGCGTTCTTGAAACGCGCCTGCATGCGACGGGCCTGGAAGCTCTCGAAGCAGGAGCAGGACGAGATCTCCCGGTAGGTGTTCTGGGCCGGCAGCCAGACCTCGAGGTCATAGGTCTTGGCGGAGCCGAAGCCCATGTCACCCGAGCACAGCACGATCTTGCGATACGGCAGCTCGAGTTTCTGCAGGATCGCCTCGGCGTGGCCGGTGAGCTCTTCGAGGGCCGCCCAGGCATCCTCGGGGCGCTCGATGCGGACCAGTTCGACCTTGTCGAACTGGTGCTGGCGGATCATGCCGCGGGTGTCCTTGCCGTAGCTGCCAGCCTCCGAGCGGAAGCACGGCGTGTGACAGACGAACTTCATCGGCAGCGATTCCGCCGGCACGATCTCGTCGCGGACGATGTTGGTGACCGGCACTTCGGCGGTGGGGATCAAGTAGAACTTGCTGCCGTCGGCCTTGGGGACGGCGAACAGGTCTTCCTCGAACTTGGGCAGCTGGCCGGTCCCGTACATGCTGGCGGCGTTGACCATGTAGGGGGTGTACAGCTCGGTGTAGCCATGTTCGGCGGTGTGGGTGTCGAGCATGAACTGGGCAAGGGCCCGGTGCAGGCGGGCCAGACCGCCCTTCATCAGCGTGAAGCGGGCACCGGAGATCTTGACCGCGGTCTCGAAATCGAGCCCACCCAGGCGACCGCCGATGTCCACGTGGTCACGCACTTCGAAGTCGAAGCTCGGCACGACGCCCCAGCGGCTCACCTCGACGTTGTCCTCCTCGGACTTGCCGACCGGCACGCTTTCGTGGGGCAGGTTGGGCAGGCCGGCGACAAAGGCGTTGAAGCGCTCGAGCAGCTCGGCCAGGGCCGCCTCGTTGGCCTTCAGCTCGTCGCCGATACCCGCCACCTCGGCCAGCACCGCGGAGGCGTCCTCGCCCTTGGACTTGAGCTGACCGACCTGCTTGGACAGCGCATTGCGACGAGCCTGGAGGTCCTGGGTACGGGTCTGGCGGGTCTTGCGTTCGTCCTCGAGGGCCTGGAAGGCTGCCACATCGAGGCTCATCCCCCGGGTGGCGAGTCGCTCTGCAACAAAGTCCAGGCGGGTACGCAGCAGTTGCACATCAAGCATGACAATCCCTATTCAAATCAGAAAATTAACGCATTTGCTCAAGCGGGCCCGCAAAGGGCTGGGCAGGGCACCCGCTTTTCGGATATATTGCGGCGCAACATGAGTTGTCCGCATGGCATTTCAAAATCAATAGAAATCAAGAAGTTAATAGTGAGCCGAGACGGAAACTTTTCTTGATTTAACACCCTCACAGGTCACAATTGGATAAAAGGCGCTCGTTTGAAGGCGCTCATCAAATGCGACCACCGAAGGAGAAACCCGATGTTGTCCATTCGCGACTGCCTTGACTACTGTGACCTGACCGACGAAGACGTCGCCATCATCGCCGAACACCACGACATTCCCGATGTCGCCGCCGCCCAGATTGCCTGCGGCCTGGTTCAAACCCGGGAAGGTACGCTGATGCTCACCAGGTTCATGCTCGACCTTGTCGATGAGGCCGAGGAACGGGGTGACCAAGACAAGGCCAAGCGCTTCCGCGACGCCTGCGCCCGCTTCATCGCCGCCCACCCGCTTACTCACTGACACCCTTGCGGGCCTGCGCGGCTTGGTACTCCCGGTCCAGGGCCCGCAAGCGCTCCAGCTTCTCGGCGATCCGGGCCTCAAGGCCCCGGGCGACGGGTTCATACCACCCCGGCGGCGCCATGCCGTCGGGAAAATACTGCTCCCCCGCGGCGTAACCATCCGGTTCGTCGTGCGCATAGCGATAGGCCTTGCCGTATCCCAGCTCCTTCATCAGCTTGGTGGGGGCATTGCGCAAATGGATGGGCACCGGCCGCGAGACGTCCTGCTTCACGAATTGACGCGCCGCATTATACGCCTTGTAAACCGCGTTCGATTTGGCCGCGCAGGCGAGGAAGACGGCTGCCTGGGCCAGCGCCAGTTCGCCCTCCGGCGAGCCTAGACGCTCATAGGTGGTGCAGCCGTTGAGGCAAATTTCCAGGGCCCGCGGATCGGCCAGGCCGATGTCCTCGATGGCCATGCGGACCAGTCGGCGCCCCAGGTAGAGGGGATCGGCGCCACCGTCCAGCATCCGGCACAGCCAGTACAGGGCCGCATCCGGGTCCGAGCCACGCACTGACTTGTGCAGGGCGGAGATCTGGTCGTAGAAGGCCTCTCCCCCCTTGTCGAAGCGGCGCAGATTGCGCGACAGGGCTTCGTCGATGAAGGACGGGGTGACCGGGTTGATGCCCGCGGTTTCGGCAGCGGTCTGGATCTGCTCCACCAGGTTGAGGAGCTTGCGGGCATCGCCGTCGGCGAAGCCGGTCAGGCGGTCGCGGGCATCGTCCTCGAACTCGAGCCCAGGGCAGGCGTGCAGGCGGGCCCGCTCGAAGAGCTCCGCCAGTTCATCCTGGGTCAGGGATTCAAGCACGTAAACGGCCGCCCGGGACAACAGGGCCGAATTGACCTCGAAGGACGGATTCTCGGTGGTCGCCCCGATGAAGGTGACCAGCCCCTGCTCCACGTAGGGCAAAAAGGCGTCCTGCTGGGCCTTGTTGAAGCGATGCACCTCATCCACGAACAGGATGGTGTGGCGCCCGCGGGCACGCTCCGCCTCGGCCCGGGCCATGGCCTCACGGATGTCCTTGACGCCCGAGAAGACGGCGGACAGCGAGGTGAACTCCGCATCGAAAGCCCTGGCCATGAGGCGTGCCAGCGTGGTCTTGCCCACCCCCGGCGGCCCCCACAGGATCATCGAGTGAAGTTTGCCGGACTTGAAGGCCAGGGCCAGTGGCTTGCCCGGCCCCAGCAGGTGGCGCTGCCCGATGACCTCGGCGATGGCCTGCGGTCGCATGGCCTCGGCCAGCGGCAGGCGCGGCGGCTCAAGGGTGTCGAAGAGGTCGGCCATCTAAACGGCGCTTACTCGCCGACCACGTCGGCACCGGCGGGCGGCGTAAAGCGGAACAGGGACGCATCGAGGGCAGGATTGCGCTCGAGCTGACCGAACTGCAGGGCGGTGGTCTGCCCGAAGTTGTCGTACAGGACCATGGCCTTCAGCTGACCACCGGCCAGCCCCAGGCGGATCCGCTCGAAGCTGCTGTCGTCCCCCTTGGGCACGGCCTCCACCCATTCCAGGCCGTCGGCGGCCCCCGCATCCTTGAGGGTGAAGTTGCGGTCGAGCGCGTTGTCACCGGCCAAAATGGCCGCCGGCGTGTTGCCCAGGGCCTGGCCGAGCTTCTTGGTGGTGACCTGGTTGAGCTCCTGATCGTAGGCCCACAGCTTGGTGCCATCCCCCACCAGCAACTGGGCGTAGGGCTTCTCGTAGGTCCAGCGGAACTTGCCGGGGCGGGCGAAGGCAAAGCTGCCGCTCGCCTGCTGGGGTTTGCGCCCCGACTTGGAGAGCACCTGCTGACTGAAGCTGCCCCGCGCACTGCGGGTGCCTTCCATGAACAGCTTGAGCTGGGCCAGGCCATCCGCCTGAGCCTCGCCGGCCACCAGCAACAGGGACGCCAGCGGGGCCAGCAGGAATGCAAACTTGCGGATCATGATTCTCCTTCACGGGCCGGTGCGACCACTTCCCGGTTGCCATTGCTGCCCATCGGCGTGACCAAGCCGGAGCGCTCCATCTGTTCGATCAGGCGTGCAGCCCGGTTGTAGCCGATGCGCAGATGACGCTGGACCAGGGAGATCGACGGCCGGCGAGTCTTGATGACCACCTCGACAGCCTGGTCGTAAAGCGGGTCGGCTTCGCTGCCCTCCCCACCTTCACCACCGCCGAGAAGGTCGCCGCCCTCCTCTTCCGACGGCGCGAGGATGCCCTCGATGTAGTCGGGCGCTCCGGTCGCCTTGAGGTGCTCCACGACCTTGTGCACCTCGTGGTCGGCCACGAAGGCGCCGTGGACCCGGTTGGGCAGGCCGGTACCCGGTGCCAGATAGAGCATGTCGCCCATGCCGAGCAAGGCCTCGGCCCCCATCTGGTCGAGGATGGTGCGGGAGTCGATCTTGCTCGACACCTGGAAGGCCATGCGGGTCGGGATATTGGCCTTGATCAGGCCGGTGATCACATCCACGCTGGGGCGCTGGGTGGCGAGGATCAGGTGGATACCGGCCGCCCGCGCCTTCTGGGCCAGGCGGGCGATCAGCTCTTCGATCTTCTTGCCGACCACCATCATCAGGTCGGCCAGCTCATCGATGATCACCACGATGTAAGGCAGCTTCTCGAGGGGCTCGGGGCTGTCCGGGGTGATCGAGAAGGGGTTCTTCAGCGGCGCGCCGATCTTGGCAGCCTCGGCCACGGCCTTGTTGTAGCCGGCCAGGTTGCGCACGCCGAGGGCGGACATCAGCTTGTAGCGCTTCTCCATCTCGGCCACGCACCAGTTGAGCGCGTTGGCCGCGTGCTTCATGTCGGTGACCACCGGCGCCAGCAGGTGTGGAATGCCTTCGTAGATGGACAGTTCGAGCATCTTCGGATCGACGAGGATCAGGCGCACGTCCTCCGGCTCCGACTTGTAGAGCAGCGACAGGATCATGGCGTTGATGCCCACCGACTTGCCGGAGCCGGTGGTGCCGGCCACCAGCAGGTGAGGCGTCTTGGCGATGTCGGCCACCACCGGCTGCCCGCCGATGTCCTTGCCCAGCGCCACCGTGAGCGGCGAGTGCATGTCGTGGTAGGCCCGGGAACCAAGGATCTCAGACAGGCGCACGGTCTGGCGCTTGGGGTTGGGCAGTTCGAGGGCCATGCAGGTCTTGCCAGGCACCGTTTCCACGACCCGGATGCTCACCACCGACAGGGCGCGCGCCAGGTCCTTGACCAGGTTCATCACCTGGCTGCCCTTCACACCAACGGCCGGCTCGATCTCGAAGCGGGTGATCACCGGGCCGGGATAGGCGGCCAGCACCTTCACCTCGACCCCGAAGTCGGCGAGCTTGCGCTCGATCAGGCGGGAGGTGAACTCGAGGGTCTCTGCCGAGGGCGGTTCCACATCGTGGGCAGGCTCGTCCAGCAGGGCCAGGGGCGGCAGGGCACCGCCGGGAAGTTCGGTGAACAGGGTGGTCTGACGTTCCTTCTCGACCCGCACCGACTTCTCGACCTCGACGATGGCAGGCTCGATCCGCACCGGCGGCGGCGGCGCCACCTCCTCCTTCTTGCGCTTGGTCTCGACCACGGCTTCGCGCTTCTGCGCCACCTCGCGGCCGACCCTGCGGTCCTCCCAGGTCTGCACGCCACGGGTCGAGAACTGCCAGACACGCTCCAGGCCTGCCCCCAGCAGCTCCGACGCCTCCAGCCAGCTGACCCCGGAGAACAGGCTCATGCCGCCAGCGATAAGCGCCAGCAGCAGCAGGGTTCCGCCGGTAAAGCCCAGGTACTGCAGGGTGAGGCGCCCCAGCTCGAGCCCGATAACACCGCCCGGCTCAAGGGGCAGCACCGCCTTGATGGAGTGGAAGCGCATGGCCTCCAGGCCACTGCTGGCCAGCAGCACCACGATGAAACCCAGCACCACGATCAGGAAGGAACGGCGATCCGCGCCAAACACCAGCTGCAGCCGGCGGAAGCCGACTGCCAGACCGAAGCCCAGGAAGATCACCCACCACCAGGCGGACACGCCGAACAGGTAAAGCAGCAGGTCGGAGAGCCACGCCCCGAAACGTCCGCCCGGGTTGCTCACCTGCTCGACCTGCACCGCATGGGACCAGCCGGGATCCGCCTTCGAGTAACCGAAGAGGATCATCGCGACGTAGAGGGCCAACACCCCCAGCAGCAGCCAGCGGGCCTCCTGCAACAGGCCGGCGATCTTTTCCGGGAGGGGCAAGGGGCGGGTCGAGGGACGATTGAGCATGGGATGGCGATACGGGGCTTGCTGAGAGTGGAGCCTGCAATGCAAAAGCGCGGCAAGGCGCCGCGCTCGGATTATAAACCAGGGCTTTCGGAGAACCCCCCATCACCCGTTGTGCAATGAGTAAGGAGGGATTTCCGGGGCATTCACAAATCGTAGATCTTTTCGCGCAGGATCACGCCGCCGTCGGTCTCTTCGATCAGGCCGCGCAGGCCCAGGTCTTTCATGACCCGGCTGACCATCTCGCGGGAGGCGCCGATCATCTTGGCGATATCCTGCTTGGAGATCTTCTTGCGCACCATCTTGACCCCGTCCACCTCCTCGGACATCTCGAGGAGCAGGCGCGCCACCCGGCCGTAGACATCCATCAGGGCCAGGCTCTCGATCTTGCGGTCGGCGTCGCGCAGGCGGCGGGTCAGGTTGCACATGACGTGCCAGGCGAGCTCGAAGTTCTCCTGCATCAGGCGCTTGAAGTCGGTCTTGGCGATGGTCACCAGATCGGAGGGCGACACGGCCACCACCGACGCGGAGCGGGGGCTGTCATCCAGCACCCCCATCTCGCCAAACATCTCGCCCTGGCCAAGGATGGTCAGGATCACCTCACGCCCATCCTCGTCGCTGACCATCACCTTGAGGTTGCCGGTGAGCACGAAATAGACGAAGTCCGTGCGGTCACCCTCGTGCACCACCGCCGAACCACGCGGCACGCGCCGCATCATTGCACAGCGCGCAACAGCCGCCAGCCGGTCGTCGCCCAGCCCCTGAAAGATCGGGAAGGTTCTGAGGGCGATCGTGGACACGGAGCTGGTAACGGACATAAGCGTCTCCTAAACAGGACTCGAAATGAATTGCACAACGCGGAGACAACCCGCCAAACCGTCGTTTCCGTCGGGGTCAATCAACGGACAAGTATAAAGCAAACTTGAGGGTCCACATTGCAGTGGCATCAAAACGCCCAGCGCCTCGACACAGCTTCATCCTGCCCTGGGGAACGAAGCGTCTTATAATCGGTCCCTCCTTGCTCACGCTAAAACAGAAGAGAAAGACACCCAGATGGCCACCCGTCACATCAAGCTGCTCATCCTCGGTTCCGGCCCCGCCGGCTACAGTGCCGCCGTCTATGCCGCCCGTGCCAATCTGAACCCCGTGCTGATCACCGGCATTGCCCAGGGCGGCCAGTTGATGACCACCACGGAAGTGGACAACTGGCCGGCTGACGCCGACGGCGTGCAAGGGCCCGAGCTCATGGCCCGCTTCGAGAAGCACGCCCTGCGTTTCAACACCGAGATGATCTTCGATCACATCCACACCACCCACCTGGCCGAAAAGCCGATCCGCCTGGTGGGCGATGCGGGCGAATACACCTGTGACGCCCTGATCATCGCCACCGGTGCCAGCGCCCAGTATCTGGGCCTGCCCTCCGAGGAGGCCTTCTCCGGCAAGGGTGTGTCGGCCTGCGCCACCTGCGACGGCTTCTTCTACCGCAACCAGGAAGTCGCCGTGATCGGTGGCGGCAACACCGCCGTCGAAGAGGCCCTCTACCTGGCCAACATCGCCAGCAAGGTCACCCTGGTGCATCGCCGCGACAAGTTCAAGGCCGAGCGCATCCTGATCGACAAGGTCATGGAAAAGGTCGCCGCGGGCAAGATCGTGCTGGAGCTCGACTCCACCCTGGACGAGGTGCTGGGCGACGCCACCGGCGTGACCGGCATGCGCATCAAGGGCGTCAAGACGGGCACGACCAAGGACATCGAGCTGAAGGGTGTGTTCATCGCCATCGGGCATAAGCCGAATACCGACATCTTCGAAGGCCAGCTCGAGATGGAAGGGGGCTACATCGTCACCCGGGGCGGCCGCCACGGCAACGCCACGGCCACCAGCGTGCCGGGCGTTTTCGCTGCCGGTGACGTGCAGGATCACATCTACCGCCAGGCCGTGACCAGCGCCGGTACCGGCTGCATGGCCGCACTCGACGCCGAGCGCTACCTCGACAGCCTCGGCCTCGCCGGCTGATCGCCATCAACCCCAAGGCCGGTTGCCGCCAGGCAGCCGGCCGTCATCACCCACCGCATCAGGCAGTACCGTACGGGCATCATGCGCAAGCGCAATCAGACATCCGGGCTGGACGCCCTCAAGGCTATCCGCCAGCAGGTGCCCAATGCCACCCTAAAGACCGTGATCGGACGCGGGCCCGCCAGGGCAGTATCCAGGCCAGACGCACCGGCCGCGGCTGAGCCGGCCGACGAGGCCGGGCTGTTCCGCAGCCAGGTGGGCCAGGTGAAGCCGCTCAAGGCCACCGACCGGGCCGAGCTCGGCCGCCCCCGACCGACACCTACACCCCGCCCCCGGCAACCTGAACTGGAAGTCGAAGCACCGTCGCGCCGCCCTGCCCGGGTGGACGAGAACGATGCGGCCGCCGTCTTCCGGTCCGCGCTGGGCGACATCGCACCGATCAAGGACTTCAACCGGGTGGACCTGAGCGTCCAGCGCCAGCGCGCCAACCCCGGCGTACGCGCGATCGAGCACTGGGAGCCGCCCCCTGCCACACTGGACGACGCCACCCTGTCCGATCCCGCAGCCCTGTTCCGCCATGTGGCGGGAGAGGTGGCGCCCCTCAAGGACAAGAACCTCGCGCCGCTCGATCGCCCGCTGCCGCCCCCTCGCCCGCGCCTGCGCGAGGAGGACGAACGCGAGGTGCTGCGCGAAGCGCTGGAGTCCCCGATCTCCTTCGAAGACCGCCTGGACATGGGCGACGAGGCAGCCTATCTGCGTATCGGCCTGCCCCGCCGGGTCCTCACCGACCTGCGCCGTGGCCGCTGGGTTGTGCAGGGCGAGCTGGACCTGCACGGCCTGACCCGCGACGAGGCCCGCGCCAGCCTGGCCCAATTCATCGCCCTGGCGCTGCAGCAGGGGCGCCGCTGCCTGCGGGTGATCCACGGCAAGGGCCACGGGTCCCCCGGCCGCATTCCCGTGCTCAAGCACCTGTCCCGTGGCTGGCTGGCCCAGCGGGAGGACATCCTGGCCTTCTGCCAGGCCAAGCCCCACGACGGCGGCGACGGCGCCTTGCTGGTGCTCCTGCAGGCCGGCGGCGGCGCCCGGAGCAACTGATCTCTCCGCCAAAAAAGCGCTTATATTTCAGCAAGTTCTAATACAGACTGGCTGAGCAGGGCCTTTCTGCGCAGTTTTTGCAGCATGGGGCGCCATTCTTGCCCCCCGTCAATTTCTTTCGTCTCCCACCCCCCTACATTCCGCCGCGACAGATTGTCGCAGTGGCGCCGCGTCCCTCCCGACGCCCGGCTCCGGCGACAACTGCTAGGCCGCCGTAATCCACGGCGCGCATTCGGTTAAGGGACATACGGAGACCCACAATGAGCACCCAAGACACGCAGCATGACGACCTGACCCCCGTACCGGGACGCCGCAAGTTCCTGAACACCGCCGCCCTGGCCGGGCTGGCCGGTGCGGGGCTATCCGTCGGCCTGTCCTCCTGCAAGCAGGAAGCCCCGCCCGCCGCCGCCCCTGCGGCCGGCGCGGCCCCGGCAGCCGCCGCCAGCCATGGCGCATCCCCCCATCTGGCACCGGGTCAGCTCGACGAGTACTACGGCATCTGGTCCGGCGGCCACACCGGCGACATGCGCATCCTGGGCCTGCCCTCCGGCCGCGAGATCACCCGCGTCCCCGTGTTCAACCCTGACGCGCTGGTGGGCTGGGGCATCACCAACGAATCCAAGGCCATCATGGGCACCAAGCCCGATGGCAGCCTGCGCTACACCGTCGCCGACACCCACCACACCCATGCCTCCTACAAGGACGGCACCTACGACGGCCGCTACGCCTGGATCAACGACAAGATCAACGGCCGCATCGCCCGGGTCAAGCTCGACACCTTCGAGTGCGACAAGATCACCGAGATCCCCAACATCCAGGGCTTCCACGGCATCTTCCCGGACAAGGCCGACCCGGTGGACCCGGCCATCACCCACACCACCCGCGTCTTCGCCGGCGCCGAGTTCAGCATCCCCCTGCCGAACGACGGCAGCCACCTGAACGACGTGGACAAGTACCGCTCGCTGTTCACCTGCATCGACGCTGAAACCATGGCGGTGCGCTGGCAGGCCCTGATCGACGGCAACTGCGACCTGGTGGCCACCTCCTACGACGGCAAACTGGCCGCCACCAACCAGTACAACACCGAGATGGGGGCCAAGTACGAGGACATGATGTCGGCAGAGAAGGATGCCTGTGCCTTCTTCCACATCGCCCGCATCGAACAGGCCGTCAAGGACGGCAAGTTCAAGACCTACGGCGACTCCAAGGTACCGGTGGTGGACGCCACCCGTGAGTCCAACAAGGACCCCAAGACCGCGCTGGCCGCCTACGTGCCCGTCCCGAAGAACCCCCACGGTGTGAACGCCAGCCCGGACGCCAAGTACTTCATCTGCGCCGGCAAGCTCTCCCCCACCGCCACCGTGATCGAACTGAGCAAGGTGCTCGACTGGTTCGACGGCAAGCTGGAGGACATCAAGGCGGCAGTGGTTGCCGAGGTGGAGCTCGGCCTGGGGCCCCTGCACACCGCCTTCGACGGCCGTGGCAATGCCTTCACCACTCTCTTCCTGGACTCCCAGGTCGTTAAATGGAACGTGGAGGCCGCCATCAAGTTCCACGCCGGCGACAAGAACGCCCAGTACGTGGTGGACCGCCTGGACGTGCAGTACCAGCCCGGCCACCTCAACGCCTCCCAGTCCGAGACCCGCGAGGCCGACGGCAAGTGGCTGTGCGTGGGCTGCAAGTTCTCCAAGGACCGCTTCCTGCCGGTCGGCCCGCTGCACCCCGAAAACGAGCAGCTGATCGACATCTCCGGCGAGAAGATGAAGCTGATCGCCGACCACCCGGTGCGCCCCGAGCCCCACGACTTCATCATCGTCAAGCGCGACCGGATCAAGACCCGTCAGGTCTACAACCTGGACGACTTCCCCAATGCGGTGAAGGATCCGAAGGAAAGCGGCGTTTTCCGCAACGGCAACAAGGTCACCGTGAAGCTGGTATCCCAGGCCCCGGCCTTCAGCCTGCGCGAGTTCACCGTGAAGAAGGGCGACGAGGTCACCCTGATCCTGACCAACCTGGACAAGGTGGAAGACCTGACCCACGGCTTCGCCATTCCCAAGTACAACATCAACTTCATCGTCAATCCGCTGGAAACCAAGTCGGTCACCTTCAAGGCCGACAAGCCGGGCGTCTACTGGTGCTACTGCACCCACTTCTGCCACGCACTGCACCTCGAAATGCGCACCCGCATGATCGTGGAGAAGTAAGCCGGCGCAAGCCGTTTCCTTATCGTGGGGGATAAGTTGGGGGGGCCATCCGGCCTCCCCTTTTTTTCTGCGACAAGCCGCCATCGCCCCCGCCGGCGGCCGAATTGACTCAGCTTAAGGCAGCCCGGCGCCCCGGGCCCGAGAATCCGCCGACATACCGATTGACGGAGCCCTCGATGTTCTCCCAGCGCACCCTGCGCCGCCTGCTCGCCCCGCTCACCGCCCTGCTGCTGGCCGGTGCGTCCCATGCCGACACCTACGAGGTCAAGCTCCCGCCGGAGCTGTCGTCCTCCCCGCGGCTGTGCGATTACGCCCCCTGTAGCGAAGTCCTGCCCGGCGCCACCAGCTTCTCCGAACGCAAGGGACAGCCCACGTACGTGGAAGGCTATCGGGACGACGCCGGACAGAAAACGAAGGTTGGCTACGTGATGCTGTCCACCGACATCACCGACATCCCCGCCTACTCGGGCAAGCCGGTGGTCACCCTGATCGGCATGGACACCGCCGGCAAGTTCACCGGTGTGAAGATCCTCAAGCACTCCGAGCCCATCCTGCTGCTGGGCATTCCCGAGTCGGCCCTGGTCAAGTTCAACAACCAGTATCTGGGCCAATTCGTCGGCGACAACATCGAGATCGGCAGATCGCGCCCCGAGGAGAACCTGATCGGCCTCGACGCGATCACCGGCGCCACCGTCACCGTGATCGCCCAGAACCAGGTCATGATGACCAGCGGCACCGAAGTGGCCAAGCAGGTGGGCATCCTCAAGCCGGTGATCCGCCCCCAAGCCAGGTTTCCCATCTCCGATGCGGCCCCCGGTTGGGCCGACCTGGTGGCGGACGGCAGCGTGCAGCGCCTGGTGGTCAAGCCCGAGGACGTCGGGCTCAAGGGCGATGGCCGCCCGTACATGGACCTGTGGTTCGGCTACCTCAACCAGCCCACCATCGGCCGCGCCCTGCTCGGCAAGGACGGCTACGCCAGCCTGATGGCCCGCCTCAAGGAAGGCGAGCACGCCATCTTCATCATCCGCACCGCCGGGATGGACTCCTTCAAGGGCTCGGGCTTCGTGCGCGGCGGCATCTACGACCGCGTCCAGGTGCGCCAGGACAAGGACAGCTTCACCTTCCGCGACCTCGACTACGTGAACCTCTGGGGCCTCTCGGCCGCCGGCGCCCCGGCCTACGATGAGTCCGCCATCTTCATCATTCGCGGCAAGGGCTTCTCCGCCGCCTACCCGTGGAAGCTGGTGTTCCTCGGCAACCGGATCGACAAGGAGACGGCTGCCAAGACCTTCGCCAACTTCGACAAGGAATACTGGCTGGCCGACCACTACCTGGAGGGTGGCCGCCCCGAGGTGATCAAGCCCGACCCCACCTGGCTCAAGGTCTGGAAGGACAAGGCCCTGCAAATCGGCGCCTTCATCGTGCTGCTGCTGACCGTGGCCGCGGCCTACGCCAACCGTGACCGCCTGGTACGCCGCTCCAACCACAAGAACAAGTGGCCGGTGAACGCCTTCAAATACACGGGCTGGGTGCTCAGCATCGGCTTCGTGGGCTTCCAGGCGATGGCCCAGCCCTCGATCACTCAGGTCCTGACCTGGTTCCACAGCCTGCTCTTCCAGTGGCAGTGGGAGCTGTTCCTGTCCGACCCGCTGATCTTCATCTTCTGGATCTTCATCATCGTCACGGTCTTCGTCTGGGGCCGCGGCCTGTTCTGCGGCTGGCTGTGCCCCTTCGGATCCCTCTCGGAGCTGCTCTACAAGCTGGGCCGGGCCTGCGGCCTCAAGCGCTTCCAGTTCCATCTGCCGCAGGCCCTGCACGACAGGCTGAAGGGGCTCAAGTACGCGATCTTCTTCGGTCTGCTCGCGGTGTCCTTCTTCAGCATGGGGCTGGCCGAGAAACTTGCCGAGATCGAACCCTTCAAGACCACCTTCCTGGTCGGCCTGCTCAATCGCAGCTGGCCCTACACGCTCTTCGCCGGCGGGCTGCTGGGCCTGTCTATCTTCACCGAGCGCCCCTTCTGCAAGTATCTGTGCCCGCTGGGTGCCGCCCTGGCGATGCCCACCACCTTCCGCTGGTTCGGTCTCAAGCGGAAGGACGAATGCACCAAGTGCAAGGCCTGCGCCAAGGGCTGCGGCTCCCTGGCCATCGACACCAAGGGCAACATCGACCAGCGCGAATGCATGCTGTGCCTCGACTGCATGGTGCTCTACTACGACGACCACGCCTGCCCGCCCCTGGCCCAGGAGCGCAAGCGCCGGGACAAGGCCGGCCAGCCCCTGACCCCGATCGACGCCCGGGGCTACTTCATCCCCATCCACCCCGCCCCCGCCAGACCCGCCCCGGAAGGAAAGCAAGCATGACCCTCGCCGACCGCAATGAACTCCGCCAGCCCGCCTATGGCGACGCCCGGGGCCCCGCCTGGCTGGCTGCCGAGATCCGCGATCACCTGTGGCCCTGGGGCAGCCCATCCGGGACGGGACGGGCCTCCCTGCGCCTGGCCGGCTTCGCCCTGGCCCTCGCCGCCACCATCGCCTGGATCCTCACCGCCCTGGGTCACCTGTCGTCGGGCGCGATCATCGGCTGGTGGTTCGGCTGGAGCGTGCTGGAGGTGTTCGTCCGGCTGGAGGGCAAGCCCTATGTGAAGGAGGGCCCCTGGTGGGGCCGCCTGTACCGGCGAGCCGGCCTGATGGACATGCTGTGCTACGTCAGCTTCAAGAACCTGCTGATCGGCGCCTCACTGTTCCTGGGCCTGAAGGCAATGGGCATGCTGCAGCCCTGAACCTGGGCAGAGGCCGCCATCACAAGCTTCACTCCCGCTCTTCGTAGGCCGACGGTGTCACCCCGGCCCGCGCCAGGCATTCCCGCAGGTGCTTGATCTCCTGCTTGCCAAACTCGTTGCTGTGATGGGGATGGTGCAGGAAGAACTCCTGCCGGTTGAGCAGGACCCGGAAGCGGGCGCCGTGCCCGGGCTCGACCTCGGCCCCCACGTGATTGAGCAGGGATTCCACCTCGCGCCACTGGATGTTGCTGCTGATGGGGTCGCGAAATATCGACTCGAGAAGATGACGGTGCTTGGAGCTCATGATCTGCCCTTTCGTGTTCGGGATCCTCGACCTGCCGGCCGGAGAACACCGCTTACGGCAGCCGCACACAGCGGCCTCAGGTGATCATTGTCCTCCTGCCAGTCGCAGATGGCATCCCCGCAGCATCGATATTCCGGCGAAAAAAACAAGGCCCGCCGCGGTTTCCCGGGGCAGGCCAATCGTCAGGACGGCAGTACCTGATCGAGGAGCAAACGGTTCTCCGATCCCGGCGTGAGATCAGACGTGGTAGAAATCGAGCACCGCGTCGATCGTGTCGTTCAGCACGACAACGTGCTTGCGCAGGATGATCCAGCTGTTGCCCGCCGGCTTCAGGGTGTAGGTCACATCACCGAAGAAGTGCGCAGCCACCCCGAAGCGGTAGTAGTGGGTGATCCACTTGGCCTTGACCTCCAGCTGGGAGTCGGAGACTTCCTGGATCATCACGTTGCTGACCAGGTGCAGCGTGCGCGGCAGCGGCGTGGACGCCGCCGACTTGCCGGTACGGATCCGGAAGACCCGGTCCTCCAGGCCTGCGCGGCTGGCGTAATAGATCATCGACATCCCGCGCTTGGGATCCGTGGTGTACACATGCTCGGAATCCCACTGGGGAATGTGGAACTCGGAATTCTCATCGAACAGTTCCAGGTAGTCGTCCCAGGCGTGGCGGTCGCACAACTCCGCCTTGCGGTAGAGGAACTGCTCGACGCTATTCTGCAAGTCACCCATCATTTCGCTCCTTGTTCATTCGCGGACTTCTTGTCCAGGCCCCGCAGCAGGAATTCCTGCCAGGCACCATGCTGATTCACGTACAGGCCTTCGTGGGTCAGCTCGGTACCCGTCAGAACCGGCTTGATACCCAGCGTTTCGGCATTCGGAGTCACTGCGGTCTCCCACTTGGTGTAACCGCGGGAGATGTCGTTCCAGCGCTCAAGGCGTGCCTGGAAGCCTCGCTGGGCCTCGCGGAACTCGACCAGGTCGTCCGGGGTGCCCATGCCGGACACGTTGAAGAAGTCCTCGAACTGACGGATGCGGTTCTCGCGGTCCTTGTCCGACTCGCCCTTGACGCCGATGCACTGGCTGATGATCTCGGTCTTGTTCCAGGCCACCGGACGGATGATCCGCAGCTGGGAGCTGATCTGGTCCATGAAGAACAGGCTGGGATAGACGTTGAGGTTACGCAGCCGGTTCATCATCCATTCGGCCTTCTTCTCACCGTACTCCTTGATCAGGCGCGGCATGATGGTGGCGTAGCCGGGACGCACGTCCGGGTTGGGCATCTCGCTGTACAGCACGCTGTGGCCGTTGCGGAAGGAGAACCAGCCGTCGTCCGTATCGGAATCCCCGGCCCCGAGCTTGCGGTAGTCCAGGGTGTTGGTGATCTCTGCGCCCTTCTGGGCGTTCAGCTCATGGCGATGCACCACGGTCGCCACGTAGTTGTAGTGCACCGTGCTCACGTGATAGCCATCCAGGCCGTTCTCGTTCTGCAGCTTCCAGTTTCCATCAAAGGTGTAATGGCCCTTGCCCGGCAGCACTTCCAGC
Source organism: uncultured Zoogloea sp. (assembly GCA_937967645.1). Taxonomy (GTDB): domain Bacteria; phylum Pseudomonadota; class Gammaproteobacteria; order Burkholderiales; family Rhodocyclaceae; genus Zoogloea. Next base: position 2,039 of record CALBTT010000181.1, on the reverse strand, counting down.
TCACCGGTCGGAGACTGGGCCACCATCAGGTCGAGGAAGACCTTGGCATCACCCAGGTAGTCCTCCAGGGACTCGGTCCCTTCCGTATCCAGGTTGATGAAGACGAAGCCCTTGTAGCTGGCGATGCGGGCGCGCTTCAGGTTGCGGGACGCCAGGTCGAAGTCTTCCGGGTATTCGGAAGGCGCCTTCACTTTGAGCAGCTTGCCGTCGGAGCGGAAAGTCCAGGCGTGGAATGAACACACGAAGGTGGACTGGCGCCCCTTGGCCACGCGGGTCAGGGTGGCCCCACGGTGCTGACAGGCGTTGACCAGTGCGTTAAGCTGGCCATTCGCATCACGGGTGATGATCATCGGCTGGCGGCCGGCCTTCATCGTGACGAAATCGTTGGGCTGGGAGATCTCGCTCTCGTGACAGGCGTAGATCCAGTTCTTCTCGAAGATCATCTCCATCTCGAGCTCGAACAGTTCCGGCTCGGTGAACATCTGCCGAGCCACTCGGTAAACGCCCTCCTCCGGTCTAAAATCAAGGCAACCCGAGACAAATTCACGCCAGTCGGCGGTGGTTCTTGCGGTACTCATGTTGTCCCCATTGTTTTGGTGTTGATGGAGACCTCATTAGAAGGCTGTTCTTTTTTCAGGAATATCCCGCTGTTGGGGAATGTCTGTCCGGTTTTTGTGGACAAGCGGTATCCGCGCAAGAACCGGAGTTCGACATGAAATTCCGCCTACATCACGGTGGTCCCTGGCCCGGGCAGGGGGAGGTAGTTCCCCTCACGGACGAACGTTGACAGAACAGTGCAAGCACCAGAAAATCGATATTAAATAAAAATCTCGATTTTTTGACAGGCGGCGATAAAAAGATCGTAGTAACAAGATCTCAGGCCATGCGGCACCCCGGATCATTGGCCCGGAACAGCTGCACGAAGCAGTATCCCAACCCCTATCCAGGAGTTCGTGATGGAGACGATCGCGAAAGTTGTTCCTCAGGAGCTGCATGCTTCCTGCCATGATCTCAAGAGTGCCCAGACCTGGATGTCGGAGATCTGCGGCCCCCATGGTCTGAAGGTCCATGCGAACCGCCCCCTGCAGTTCAAGCACTCGGGCAGTGTCCTGCAGTCCCGCTCGACCACCATCGGCTACGTGGAATACGGAACCGATGTATCGATCCTGGTGAACGAGCCCACCCCCCTGCACAGCTTCAGCATCAGCCTGCCGATCACCGGCGAGCAGGAGCTCTCGGTGGACGGCAAGCATCTGCTCTCCAATGCCGACGTGGGCACCATCCTGGTACCCAAGGTCTCCCAGGAGCTGGTGATCGCAGGCAACTGCCGCAAGATGCTGGTCTCGATGTCCCACGCAGCCGTCTCCAAGGTGCTCGAGGAACTGATCCAGCGGCCCCTGTCACAACCGCTGACCTTCTCACCGACCATGGACGCGACCAGCGGAGAGACGGCGTCCTGGTGGCGCATCGTGCGCCATCTGCTCAGCGAAATGGCGTGCAGCAACAGTCTTTACCGCAACCTCCACCTTGCCGCGGAGCTTGAAAACACCCTCATCCGCGGCCTGCTACTGGCCCAGCCCAACAACTACTCGGAGGAACTGCACAGTTCCCGGGAAGGCAAGACACCCCAGTATCTTCTCAAGGCACGCCAGTTCATCCTCGACACGGCCAAGGAAGACGTCAATCTGGAACAGATCGAGCAGGTGGCGGGCGTCTCCCGCTTCAAGCTCTACGAGGGCTTCAAGCTCTATTTCGGGCTGACGCCCCTCGCCTACCGCAAGAAGCATCGTCTCGAACAGGTCCGCCGGGAGATCCTGCGCAGCGGCTCCCAGACGAACATCTCCTGCATCGCGATGGACTGGGGATTCATGCACCTGGGCCGTTTCTCGATCGAGTACAAGAAGCAATTCAACGAACTCCCCTCAGAGACCCTGCGGCGCCACAGACAGAACCGGTAGGATGTAGGGGCGGCTTCAGCCGCCCACGGACTCCGATCTGGCACCTGCGGGCGGCTGAAGCCGCCCCTACAGCACCCCTGC
>CALBTT010000180.1 GCA_937967645.1 uncultured Zoogloea sp. | reverse complement strand
GCCAGCAGCACGAGCGGCCGGCCGGCAAGCCCAACTACTGCCTGGCCGACTTCGTTGCTGGCAAGGACTCGGGGGTGGCCGACTACGTGGGCGCCTTCGCGGTGACCGCCGGCCTGGGCATCGAGGGTCGCCTGGCCGCCTACGAGCGGACCCACGACGATTACCACGCGATCATGCTGAAGGCGCTGGCCGACCGCTTCGCCGAGGCGGCCGCCGAATGGCTGCATGCCAAGGTGCGGAAGGAAGCCTGGGCCTACGCGGCGACCGAGACCCTGAGCTGCGAGGAACTGGTCAAGGAAGCCTACCGGGGCATCCGCCCGGCGCCGGGCTACCCGGCCTGCCCGGACCACACCGTCAAGGGCGACCTGTTCACGCTGCTCGATGTGCCCGCCAACACCGGCATGGGCCTCACCGAGAGCTTTGCGATGACCCCGGCGGCGGCCGTCAGCGGCTTCTACTTCAGCCATCCGGACAGCCACTACTTCGCGGTCAGCAAGATCGGCCAGGACCAGCTGGAAGACTGGGCCCGGCGGACCGGCATGAGCACCGACGAAGCCCGCAAGTGGCTGGCGCCGCTGCTCTGAGTCGCCGGTTCAGGCCAGGGAGGGTGCGCGCATGATGCCCTGGCAGGTGCCCGAGGACGAGATCAGCTTCATCCCCATCCGCGCCCAGGGCGCGGGTGGGCAAAACGTGAACAAGGTGTCGTCGGCGGTGCATCTGCGCTTCGACATCAAGGCCTCGTCCATGCCCGAGGCCGTGCGTGAGCGCCTCTTGCAGCTGGGCGACCAGCGCATCAGCAAGGACGGCGTGATCGTCATCAAGGCCCAGGCCTTCCGCAGCCTCGACAAGAACCGCCAGGAGGCCGTGCAGCGCCTGCAGGATCTGATCGACCGGGCCGCCCATGTGCCCAAGGCCCGGCGTCCGACCCGCCCGACCCGGGGCTCGGTGACCCGCCGCCTGGAGGGCAAGGCCCGCCACAGCGCCATCAAGGCCGGCCGCCGGCGGGTGGACTAGCTCCAGGTGGGGGATAATCCCTCACGCTCCATGGGCCGGTCCCGACGCGGGCTGCGCAGCTTCCCTCCTCCTTTCTCCTCTTTTCCTGCCCCGTCCGGGGCCTCTCCCATGCAAATCCAAAGCTCCCGCGCCGCCGTGCGTCACTCCAGGGCCAGGCCCCAGCCGCAGCAGGTGAGCGCATGAAGACGCCCGCCCGGATCGAACCCCTGGTCGTCGATGGTCTGGTGGACAGCGTGCTGCGCCAGCTCATGAGCGGCAAGGAAGCCATGGTCTATGTCGTCCAGTGCGGCGACGAGATCCGCTGTGCCAAGGTGTACAAGGAGGCCAACAAGCGTGGCTTCCACACCGCCGTTGATTACACCGAAGGCCGCAAGGTCAAGAACAGCCGCCAGGCCCGGGCCATGGCCAAGCGTTCCCGCTATGGCCGCGAGGAGCAGGAGGCCGCCTGGCAGCACGCCGAGGTGGATGCCCTGCGTCGCCTGGCCGCGGCCGGTGTGCGGGTGCCCACGCCCTACCAATTCCATGAGGGGGTGCTGCTGATGGAACTGGTGGCGGACGAGGACGGGGAGCCTGCGCCGCGCCTCAACGACCTGGCCCTCAGTGCGGAGGAGGCCCAGCGCTTCCACGCCGAATTGATCCGCCAGGTGGTGCGCATGCTGTGCGCCGGCATCGTCCATGGTGACCTGTCCGAGTACAACGTGCTGGTGGATGCCGCCGGCCCGGTGATCATCGACCTGCCCCAGGCGGTGGATGCGGCCGCCAACAACAACGCCCGGCGCATGCTGGAGCGGGACGTGGTCAACCTGACCACCTACTTCGGCCAGTTTGCCCCGGAGTTGCTGGTGACCCGCTATGGCCCGGAGATCTGGACACTCTATGAAAACGGGGCCCTGCATCCGGACAGCCCGCTGACCGGGCGTTTCGAGGAAGACGAGGTGGCGGTCAACCTGGACGAGGTGATCCAGGTGATCGATGCCGCCCAGGCGGAAGAAGAGGCCCGCCAGGTGGGCCGGCTGCGCGCCGCCAACGAAGGGCTGCCGCCGCCGGACGAGATCTGAGCCCGGGCTTCAGCGCCCGAAGGTGGCCTTCACCACCTCCAGCAGGGCATCGGCCACCTCCACGTCGTCGGTGAGGCTCTCCACCAGGGCCGAGCGGCAGGCTTCCACCGGGTCGAGCCCAACCTTCACCAGCTTGGCCGCATAGACCAGCAGGCGGGTGGACACCACCTCTTCCAGATCCACGTCCTTGAGGCTGCGCAGGCGCCGGGCGATCGACACCAGCTGGGTCGCCAGCATCGCTTCGCAGCCTGTCTCTCCGCGCAGGATGGCCTCCTCGCGGCCGGCTTCGGGGAAGTCGAAGCGCAGGCTCACGAAGCGCTGGCGGGTCGATGGCTTGAGGCCTTTCAGGAAGTTCTGGTAGCCCGGGTTGTAGGACATCACCAGCATGAAGCGATCCGGCGCGTGCAGCACCTCGCCGGTGCGTTCGATGGGCAGGGTGCGGCGGTCGTCGGCCAGGGGGTGGATCACCACCGTGGTGTCGCGGCGGGCTTCCACCACCTCGTCCAGGTAGCAGATGCCACCTTCCCGCACGGCGCGGGTCAGCGGGCCGTCGCACCAGGTGGTCTGGCCGTCGCCCAGCAGGTGGCGGCCCACCAGGTCGGCGGCGGTCAGGTCGTCGTGGCAGGCCACGGTGTACAGGGGCAGCCCCAGGCGCGCCGCCATGTGGGCCACGAAGCGGGTCTTGCCGACCCCGGTGGGGCCCTTGATGAGCAGGGGCAGGCGGTTCTTCCAGGCCTGCTCGAAGATCTCGATCTCGTTGCCGGCGGCTTCGTAGAAGGGAGTGTCGGTGTTCATGGTGTGGGGATGGGGAGCGTTCATGCTTGGGCGATCCGGTAGGCGATGGCGATCAGCGCCGAGACGAGCAGCAGCCAGCCGATCAGCAGGCCGCGCCACAACGGGCCTGCATGCCGCAGGCCCATGAAATCGAGCACCACCAGGCGTCCCTTGACGAAGCTCAGGATCAGCAGCAGGGCCATTGCCAGTTGCCCGGCGAAACCCTGCTCGCCGACCTCCCAGGTGGCGCCGGTGGCGAGCATCAGGATCACCCAGACGGTATTGAGGCGACGTATGTCCATGGTTCAGCGCATCACATAGACCAGCGGGAAAAGGACGATCCAGACCAGGTCCACCATGTGCCAGTAGGCTGCGCCGCTCTCGATGCCGTTCATGTCGGCCGGGCCGTAGGCCCCCTGGCGGGTCTTGAACCACAGGGCGATCAGGATGACCAGGCCGAGGATCACGTGCATGAAATGGAAGAAGGTCAGCGACAGGTAGAACATGTAGAAGGTGTTGGTGGACAGGTTGATGCCCGCCGCGAACTTCTCGGCATATTCTGCCCCTTTCACGATCAGGAAACCGCCGCCGCACAGGATGCCGGCGAGCAGCCAGCGGGCGCCGCTGACCTGCCGGGCGCGCCCGACCGCCTCTACGGCGCGGGCCACGCAGGCGCTGGCGGTGATCAGCAGCACGGTGTTGATGGCGCCGGCCTGGCGGTCGAGGGTGGCCTGCATCTCGTTGAACAGCGCCACGTTGTGGGCGCGTCCGAAGGCGTAGGCGGCGAAGAACACGCCGAAGGCGAGCAGTTCGGCCAGGATGAAGACCCAGATGGCCAGATCGCCAGGGGGAGCGCTGCTGCGATGGGTGGGGTGGGTCAGCTCGGCCATGGCTGCCAGTGTCCTGCGTGTAGCGCCCGGAAGCCTTGATCTGTCCCAATTTTCCGCTGCTGTCGGGCGACACGGCAAAAGACCCCTAAAGTTCCACGGTTTTATCGCGTTACTATGCCTTTGGTAATAGCCTTGGGCACATGGAAACAATGCGGATCTTGCTGGTGGATGACTCCCGGGCGGTTGCAGCGGTGATTGCGGCACGGCTCTCCGCCATTGGCCACGAGTTGATCATGGCGGACGATGGGGTCTCGGCCCTGGAGCGCTTTCGCGACGCGAAGCCTGATCTGGTGCTGATGGACATCGAAATGCCGGTGATGAACGGGTTCCAGGCCGCCCAGCAGATCCGTGCCCTGGAGTCGAGACAGGACTGTGCGTGGACGCCGATCATCTTCCTGACGGCGTCCGATACCCACGAGAACCTGATCACCGCCATCGACGCAGGGGGGGATGATTTCATCGCCAAGTCCATGCCCGAGGCCGTGCTCGAGGCCAAGATGAAGGCGATGGCGCGTATCGCCGCCTTGCGTGCCGAACTGTCCCGCGCCAACCGCAAGCTGGAGGCCTTGGCCACTCATGACGGTCTCACCGGTATTCCCAACCGGCGGGCGATGGATGTACGGCTGGACCGCCAATGGGCCGAAGCGCTTGTCCAGGGTGATTCCCTGGGCTTGCTGATGCTCGATGTGGATAATTTCAAGAAGTACAACGATCACTACGGCCATCTGGCCGGCGATGACTGCCTGCGCGCCATCGCCAGCAGCCTGTCGGATGTGGCCGCCAAGGCCAACGGACTGGGCCTGACTCAGGAAGCTTTTGCCGCTCGTTACGGTGGTGAGGAGTTCGCCCTGATCCTCCCGGCGGCCAGCGCGGCCAGCCTGGCCCGGGTGGCCAGCGTGGCGGTGGAGGCGGTGCGCCGCCTGGAGATTCCCCACGCACTCAATGCCGAGTGGGGCAAGGTCACGGTGTCGGTTGGCGGTGCCTTTGTCGAGCGGGCCGAGGGCAAGCTGGTCCCGCTGTTCCGGCGTGCTGACGGCAATCTCTACGCGGCCAAGCAGAACGGACGCAACCGCTTCGAGCTGCAGTGAGCTGCGGCGGCCCGGCCGCGCTCAGTAGATGAAGGGCAGCAGCTTCCGGACCCGCCTTTGGTAGGCGCGGTAGTCGGAAAAGCGCTCCACCAGCCAGGCCTCTTCCCGCCGCGACTTGATGTCGAAGAAGATCAGCAGGCACAAGGCCCACACGAAGGTCAGGCCGCCCTGCACGTAGCCCGCCCAGCCAAAGGCCGCCAGCAGGATGCCGCTATAGATGGGGTGGCGCACCAGGGCGTAGGGCCCGGTGGTGACCAGCGTGCAGTCGTCCCGGGGGTGGGGCAGCGGGGTCAGCCCGCGCCCCAGCCGGAGAGCCGACAGCAGCGCCAGGGCCAGGCCGGCCGTCAGCAGGACGAGCCCCGCCAGATGGGCCGGCCAGCGGCTCCAGGCCGGCCAGTCGGGCAGTGCCGCCAGATGGCGCGGCCCGAACAGCAACAGGGCCAGCAGCACGGCCTGCAGGGCGACATAGCCTTCACCACGCCGGCCCAGCCAGCCCCGGTGTCCGCTCATCGCGGCCAGGCCGGCCGCGGCGCAGGTCGCGCAGGCCGGCAGAGTGTCATCCCACCACGAAGCCCGGGACGTCGATGCGCACGGTCGGCCGTTCGAGTACGACCGCCACGCAGCTCGCAAAGCGCCGTGCCCACTCACCACCCTGGGCGAAGCGGGCCTCGCCGCCGTATTTGGCCACATTGAGGATCACGTCGAGCACGAGCACCTTGCCGACCGGATTGCTGGGCGTGCATTCGAGTTCGTCGAACTCCTCCTGCAGCCATTCGCGGGCGGATTCCCGGTTCAGCCCGGCCACGTCCTCGGCATGCAGGTTGAACTCGTACTCCCGGTCTGCCCGGAAGACGACGCTGATGTGGTACATACTGGTCTCCTCGTGTCTTTTTTTACCCTGATGCCCGCATTTTTCGGTGCCGGGCGGCTGGAATCAAGTAACCGATTGTTATCATCCCCCGGTTGTTTCCGCGACCCTTCCCCATGACTGCATCTCCCTGGCGTGCCCTCGCCAACCGTCGCATGCTGATCTGCGTGCTGACCGGGTTCTCCTCGGGCCTGCCCCTGTATCTGCTGCTCAACCTGGTGCCGGCGTGGCTGAAGACCGAGGGGCTGTCCCTGAAGGCCATCGGGGCCTTTGCGCTGATCCAGTTTCCCTATACCTGGAAGTTCGTGTGGTCCCCTTTCCTCGATCGCTACGCCCTGCCCCTGCTGGGCCGCCGGCGGGGCTGGATGGGCCTCACCCAGCTCCTGCTGCTGGGCGCCATCGCCTGGCTGGGCACCCTGTCGCCCAACGCCGAGCTCGGCCTGGTGGTGGGCCTGACCGCCCTGATCGCCTTCCTGTCGGCCACTCAGGACATCGTGCTGGATGCCTACCGGCGTGAGCTGCTGCCGGAGATCGAGCTGGGCATCGGTAATGCGATTCATGTGAATGCCTACAAGCTGGCGGGGCTGGTGCCCGGCTCCCTGTCCCTGGTGCTGGCCGACCATCTGCCCTGGTCGCAGGTCTTCCTGGTGACGGCCCTGTTCATGGCGCCGGGGCTGGTGATGACCCTGATGGTCCGCGAGCCGATGGTGGCTGCAGGGGCGCCGCGTACGCTGCGCGATGCCGTGGTGGAGCCCTTCCGCGAGTTTTTCGGGCGCCACGGCCTGCGCTCGGCGCTGGTGGTGCTGGCCTTCATCTTCCTCTACAAGCTGGGTGATTCCCTGTGCACGGCCCTGGCCACACCTTTCTACCTGGACATGGGCTTCACCAAGACGGAGATCGGCCTGGTGGCCAAGAACGCCGGGCTGTGGCCGAGCGTGATCGGCGGCCTGCTCGGTGGCCTGTGGATGATCCGCCTGGGCATCAACCGGGCCCTGTGGGTTTTTGGGGTAGTGCAGTGGCTGGCCATCTATGGCTTTGCCTGGCTCGCCTGGCTGGGGCCGGGGGAGTCCGATACGCTGCGGCTGGCCGTGCTGGCTGGGGTGATCGGCCTGGAGGCCCTGGGGGTCGGGCTGGGCACCACGGCCTTTGTCGCCTACATGGCGCGCACCACCCACCCGGCCTACACGGCGACCCAACTGGCCCTGTTCACCAGCCTGATGGCGGTGCCGCGCACCTTCATCAATGCCTCTGCCGGCTGGCTGGTGGAGTTCCTGGGCTGGTTCGACTTCTTCATGTTGTGTGGCGTGCTGGCGGTGCCGGGCATGCTGCTCCTCGTCAAGGTGGCTCCGTGGCATGCGCCGCGGGAGTCGGCCTCCTGATCCTGCTTTTCCGCTCTCTGCCATGACCGATCTCGAATCCGCCGCCCGCCGTCTTTCCGATGCCCTGGACGGGATGCGCTTTGCCGCCCCGGTGTCCCATGTTTACAACCCCCTCACCTATGCCTGGGCGCCGAATGCGCTGTACCTGCAGCGCTATGGCCAGGGGCCCAAACGGGTGGTCTTCGTCGGCATGAATCCGGGGCCCTTCGGGATGGTCCAGACCGGCGTGCCCTTCGGCGAGATCGCTGCGGTGCGGGACTGGATGGGCATCGAGGCGGAGGTGCTGAGGCCATCGGAAGAGAACCCGAAGCGCCCCATCGAGGGCTTTGCCTGCGCGCGCTCCGAGGTCAGCGGGCGGCGTCTGTGGGGGCTGTTCGCCGAACGCTTCGGCACGGCGGAGGCCTTCTTCGCCGAGCATTTCGTCGCCAATTACTGCCCGCTGGCCTTCTTCGACGGGGGCCGCAACCTGACCCCCGACAAGCTGCCGGTGGCCGAACAGGCGCCCTTGCTGGCGGCCTGCGACACCCATCTGCGGGAGGTGGTCAGACTGCTGCGGCCTGACTGGGTGATCGGGGTCGGCGCATGGGCCGAACAGCGTGCGCGCCTCGCCCTTGAGGGGATGCCGGTCCGCTTTGGCCGCGTGCTGCACCCCAGCCCGGCCAGTCCGGCCGCCAACCGTGGCTGGAGCGAGGCCGCGACCCGCCAACTGCACGAGCAGGGTGTCTGGGGGAACCTCTGAGGCTCGGGTACGCCAGCCTGCGCGCTTGATCGGCGCATCGGTGCATCGGTGTTATCGCCGTCACGTTGCCCGCGCCACGTCCGTCTCCGGGAGAAAGGCTGAAAAAAAGCTCCTCCCGTTGCCGGAGAGGAGCTTTTTCTGGCCTGGCCGGCAGCGTTCCGAGAAACGTCCGGCTGCCCGGCGATCAGTAACGACGGGCCGGCGGCGGGGAGGACATGCCGGTCTTGGCCGGCAGGTGACGGAAGGTGATGCGGCCCTTGGACAGGTCGTAGGGCGACATTTCGAGGGTCACTTCGTCACCCGCGATGATGCGGATGTGGTTCTTCTTGAGCTTGCCGCCGGAGTAGGCGATCAGGTTGTGGCCGTTGTCGAGGGTGACGCGGTAACGGCCGTCGGGCAGCACTTCGGTGACGCTGCCATGCATTTCAATCAGTTCTTCTTTTGCCATGTCGGGCTCCTTATGGGTGGCCGGGGTGGCATCCCGCAGTATGCGGGGGCGTGTCGGCCAGGGCCCGCCACCGCCTTGGTGGGCCAGGTTTCACCCAGGCCGGGTGGGCTGGGCGATCTAATGTCGGCGCGGATATCGGCGGGCCGGCGAATGCTGTGTCTGCGTCAGTGTCGCAGACAAAGATGAAAGGCGTGGTACGGCGCTGACTGCCCGGTGACCTGTACGCCTGAAAAAACCAAGGCCACCGTGTGGTGGCCTTGATTCGAAATCGGGTGGGGGTCGGCACCTCGGAGAGTGCCTTGCTGGCAGATTCCGGAAGACTCGGGTTCAAAATTCCTGACTTTGAAAGCCGGCCTTATCAGCCACTCAGTCGGGAATTAGACCATGTATCCCGTCCAGTAAGCCAAAAATACTAGCAGAGATCGCCGTCTTGTGGCAAGGGTTGTTTCCCGGCAGGGGCCGTCAGCCCGTTTGCCGGGAAAAGCGTCGCATCCCCACCGCAAAGATCAGGATACCCAGGGCGCTCATGGCCAGCACGGAATCCCACAGCAATGCCAGCCCGGCCCCCTTCAGCAGGATGCCGTAGGCTGCGTCCAGGAAGTAGTGCAGCGGCGAGATCCAGGCCAGGCCGCGCATCCACGGCGGCATCGCCTCGATGGGTGTCCAGGCGCCGGAGAGCAGCAGCATGGGCATCAGGATCACCACGGTGAGCATGCCCACCTGGGCCAGATTGCGGGCCACCGTGGCGGCCAGCAGGCCGAGCCCGGCGGTGGTGAACACATACAGGGCGGTGACCAGGAAGAAGGTGCCCAGGCTACCGCGCATGGGCAGCTGGAACAGGGGGCCGAGCACGCCGAACAGGGCGATGGCGCAGCCGGCGAGGATCACCAGGGTCATCGCGATGACCTTGGGAAAGAGGATCTGGAAGGGCGACAGGGGGGTGACCATCAGCTGTTCGATGGTGCCCCGCTCCTTCTCCCGCACCATCGCCGCAGCGGGTAGCAGGATGGAGAACAGGGTGATCACCGTGAGCAGCTCGGAGATGCCCATGAACCACGCATCGTTCTGGTTGGGGTTGTACCAGACCCGCACATCGGCCTCGACCCGCGGGCCGACGGCGCCGCCCATGCCTTCGCGCAAGGCCGCCACCTCGAGCCCGTAGCGGCCGACGATCTGGGCGCCGTAGCTGGATGTCAGGAAGCCCAGCACCGAGTTGGAGGTATCCACCTGCATCTGCACCGACACCTGCTCACCGCGCAGCAGGCGCTCGTTGAAGCGCGGCGGGATGTCCAGCACCGCCATCACATCGCCGTCGTCCAGCAGGCGGACGGCCTGCGCGGGGCTGCCGGCTTCGCCGACCGGCTTGAAGTAGGGGGGCTGGAAGCGCCCGGCCAGCTCCCGCGAGGCGAAGCTGCGATCGCCATCCAGGGTGGCCATGGCGGCATGCTTGAGCTGCATGCTGACGCCCGAGGCGGCCAGGTAGATGTCGCCGGTGAAGCTGTACAGGAAGAAGACCATCAGGGCCGCGTCGCGGAAGAGCTGGAGCAGCTCCTTGCGGGTCATCACCCGCAGGCGGCGCAGGCCGACGGCGGAGAGCAGGCCATGGCTCATGATGCGGGCCTCTTGGTGAACAACAGGTAGCCCAGCCCGAACAGGCCCACCGCGTAGGCGGCCAGCACCGCCACCTCCAGCCACAGGGCATGCCAGCTGACGGCCTTGAGGAAGCAGCCGACCACGATGTTGGTGTAGTACATGGGCGGCAGGGCGTGGGCCAGCACCGAGGCTGCCGGCGACAGGGAAGGCAGGGGCAGCAGCACGCCGGAGTAGAGCACCGCCGGGATGATGCTGACGATGCTGGCGACGATCATTGCGGCCACCTGGGTCTGCACCAGCATCGAGATGACCAGCCCGATGCCGGTGGTGCAGATCACGTAGAGCACCGTGGCGAAGGCGAAGAACAGGGGGTCGCCCTTGAAGGGGGCACCGAACAGGGTGGTGGCGAGCAGCCACAGAAACATCGCGTTGGCGATCGAGATGGCCACGTAGGGCGCCAGCTTGCCGAGCAGGAACTCGCCGGGGGAGACGGTGGACGAGTAGATGTTGAAGATCGACCCGGACTCCTTCTCGCGTACCACCCCGACGGCGGTGAGGAAGGGCGGCGACAGCATCATGATGAGCATGATCAGCTTGGGGGCCAGGGACCAGATGCTCTGCACGCTCTGGTTGTAGAGGTAGCGCACCTCGAGCTTCACCGGCTGGACCCGCTGGCGGGCTTCGGCCAGCGGGATGCCGCGCACCCGTGACAGCGCCTGGGCCATCTGGTCCAGGCTCACCGCGCTGTTGATGGCGGTCACGTAGCCCATGCTGGTCTGGGTCCGTTCCGGGAAGGTGCCGTCGATCAGCACCTGCACCGGCGCAGCCTCGCCACGGGTCAGGCGTTCGTCGAAGCGGGGCGGGATGATCAGCACCATGCGCACCTGGTTGCCGGCGAGCAGCCCATCCACCGCCCTTTCGTCGGCGGCGTAGCCCTGGAAGGCGAAGTAGCGGGACGAGATGAAGCGGTAGGCGTAGTCGCGGCTGGCGGCGGTCCGGTCGTAGTCCACCACCGCGAAAGGCAGGTTCTCCACATCGAGGGTCAGCCCATAGCCGAAGAGCAGCATCAGCATGGTGGGCACCACGAAGGCCAGGGCGAAGAACAGGCGATCGCGCAGGATCTCGCGCCATTCCTTCCAGGCCAGGGCGACGATGCGTTGCCGGTTCATGAGGGCCTCCTCGCGGCGTCTTCCAGCGCGGTGATGCGCTGCACGAAGACGTCTTCCATGGACAAGGGGCGCAGGCCGGCGGCGAGCACGCTGATACCCGCCTGGGCCAGCAGGGCGGGCAGGCGCTGCAGGTCGGCTTCGGCGTCGGGCGACAGCACATGCACGGCGCGGCCATGCAGGGCCACATGGGCGAAGCCGGCGGCACGCAGGGCGGCCTGGGCGGGAGCGGGGCGGTCCACCTGCAGTTCGAGCAGGCGGCCGACATGGCCGGCGAGTTCCTGCTTGAGCGCTTCCGGCGAGGCATCGGCCACCACCCGGCCGGCGAACATCAGGGCCAGGTGGTCGCAGTGTTCGGCCTCGCCCATGTAGTGGGTGGTGACCAGGATCGCCACGCCCTCCCGGCGCGACAGGTGGAACAGGATGTCCCAGAAGACGCGGCGGCCGATCGGGTCCACCCCCGAGGTGGGTTCGTCGAGGAACAGCACCCGCGGCTCATGCACCAGCGCGCAGCCCAGGGCCAGGCGCTGGCGCAGCCCCATGGGCAGGCGGCCGGCGGCGTCGTTCTCGTAGCCGGCCAGGCCGGCCATGCCGATCACCCAGTCGCTGCGCTGCCGGGCGCGGCGGTCGTCCAGGCCGTAGATGCCGGCATACAGGCGGATGTTCTCCACCACCGACAGGTCGTGGTACAGGGAGAAGGCCTGGCTCATGTAGCCGATGCGCTCCTTGATGGCGCTGCCGGCGCTGCGCATCGCCGCGCCGGCCACCCGGCCTTCGCCGGAGGAGGGCGGGAGGATGCCGGTGAGCATCTTGATCACCGTGGTCTTGCCGGCGCCGTTGGCGCCGAGTAGTCCGAAAATCTCGCCCGGGGGGACCTGGAAGCTCACCGCGTCGGCGGCCCGGAAGTCGCCGAAGACCCGGGTCAGGGCGCGCGCCTCGATGGCCAGCCCGGCATCCGGCGGGCGGGCCCTGGTGCCGGCTTCCAGCGTAGTGTCGAGGCGGGCGCCGCGCTGGCGCAGCATGGCGACGAAGACATCTTCCAGTTCCGGCTCGCGGGCAAACCAGTCGCTGAGGCCGATGGCCGGGGCCGCCGCGCCGGCCAGACAGCCGTCGATCGCCTGGCGGGCCTGCGCCGGGTCCAGCCCGTCGGCGAAGACTCGCAGCCAGGCACCCATCGCCTCGGTCTGTGGAAAGGCGGCCTTCAGGCGCGGCAGGGCCTCCGCCTGGGGTTCGGCGCGGAACAGGGCCAGGGTGCCGGGCACCCGGGCCACCAGCTCGGCCGGCGTGCCCTGGCCCATTACGCGACCCTCATGGAACAGGGAGACCCGGTGAAAGCGGTCGGCCTCGTCCAGGTAGGCGGTGGACACCAGGGCGGTAATGCCCTTCTCTTCGAGCAGCTTGCCGAGGATGCTCCAGAAGTCGCGCCGCGACACCGGGTCTACCCCGGTGGTGGGCTCGTCGAGGACGACCAGCTCGGGCTCATGGATCAGGGTGCATACGAGGCCGAGCTTTTGTTTCATGCCACCCGACAGCTGGCGCATGGGGCGCAGGCGGAAGGCGTCGAGGCGGGTCATCTCCAGCAGCAGGCGCTTGCGCTCGGCCAGCTCGGCGTCGGGCACGCCGCGCAGGCGGCCGAAGAAGTCCACGTTCTCGTCGATCGACAGGTCGGGGTAGAGGTTGAGGCCCAGCCCCTGGGGCAGGAAGCCGATGCGCTGCTTCACCTGTTCGGCGGCGCGTTCGGAGTCGATCCGGATGCCGAACACCTCCAGGGTGCCGGCGTCGAAGCTCAGCACGCCGGCGATGGCCTTCATCAGGCTGGACTTGCCGGCCCCGTCGGCACCCACCAGGCCGTGGATCTCGCCCCGCTGCACCTCCAGCGCCAGACCGTCGGCGGCCAGCCGCCGGCCGTAGCGCTTGGTGAAGCCGTCGACGCGGATCACGGGGCTGGGCATGGTGGATTTACCAGTGCGGTGCCTGCCAGGGCACCCCGTCCTTCCAGCGGATCACGGCGTCGGCCGGTACGCCGGGGCTCAGGCGGTGCTCCGGATTGGCGTCGAGGTAGAGCTTGACCGCGTAGGTCAGCTTGACCCGTTCGTCGGGGGTCTGCACTTCCTTGGGCGTGAACTCGGCCTGGGCGGCAATGTAGCGGGTGGTGGCCGGAAAGACCTGCTGCGGGAAGGCGTCGCTGTGGATGCGCGCAGGCAGGCCCAGGCGCACCTGGCCGATCTGCTTCTCGGGCACGTAGACCTTGAGGTAGAGCTTGTCGAGATCCACCAGGTCGAAGATCGGGGTGCCGGCCGCGACCAGCTCGCCGGCTTCACGCAGGCGGGACAGCACCACCCCGCCGGTGGGGGCGCGCAGCTCCAGGTCGGCCACCAGGCTGGCCACCTCGCGGGCGGCGGCCTCGGCTTGCCGCAGGCCGGCTTCGAGGGCGGTGATGTCGTTTCCGCGGGCGCGGATCTTGTCGTGGCCCAGGCGGGCGGCGGCGAGGCTCTGGGTGGCCTGGCGCAGGTCGGCGGCAGATCGGAAGAGCACACGTCTGAACTCCAGTCACGAATCACCATCT
>CALBTT010000179.1 GCA_937967645.1 uncultured Zoogloea sp. | reverse complement strand
AAAAACCGAGCCCAAGCCTGTTACCGTCACTCGGCGGGACGTCAGCGTCGGTCATCCGCTATGGGTCGGTTTTCCACCAGTTGGATCTTTGCGCGGTGGGCTGTTTCCTAGTTGCCGCCGCCCACCCCGAGTCCGTTTGGCGGCATTTCGTCGGTTAGCTGGGCCTCCTTCAGGATCCAGTCCACCAGCGCCTGCGTCTCCTTCGAGGGAGTTGAGTCTCTCTGAATCAGGCAGAAAACCTTGTTCGACTTCGGCCCTGGTTGAAGCGTCGGCAAGACGACGAGGCGGCCGTCGTCCAGCATCGGACGGATGAACTGACCCCGACCGAGCGCGATCCCCTGGCCCGCAACGGCGGCATGAACCATCTGGTCGAAGAGATTGAAGCGGAGCACGCCCTTCGGTTTGATCCCTGGCCAGCCTTGCATCGCCAGCCAGACATCCCAGCGCCACCAGGGGGATTGATCGCCCTCGAATTCGAGCAGCACCGAGCGGCGGATGATCTCGGGATCGTCGAGCCGGGCGATGCCGAGGCTCGGGTGAGCGACCGGAAAAACCGTCTCGCCAAACAACCGCCTCGCACCAGTGGGCATGGCCGGTTCCGCGCAGTAACGGATCGCGATGTCCAGTCCCTCCTGCCGCAGGTCGACGATGTTGTTGTTGGCCGACAGGCGTACTTCAACCTGCGGGTGCAGTTGCTGGAAGATCGGCAACCGTGGGAGCAGCCAGAGGCCGACAAAGGAGATGCTCGCCGTGATGGTGACTGGCCGCTGGCCTGGCTTGGTGGCCAGGAGCGTCCCGATCGTTTCCTGCAATTCCTGCATTGCGTTGTTCGCGACCAGAAACAGCCTTTCGCCCTCAGGCGTGAAGTGGATGGCGCGGTGGGCCCGCTCAAACAGCTTGATCCCCAGCGCGGATTCCAGCCCATGGATCTGCCGACTGACTGCTGACTGGGTCAAGAAGAGATCCTGGGCGGCGAGTGTGATGCTCATGCGCCGGCCGACAGCAACAAAACCGCGCAGAAGTTCAATCGAGGGAATCTTGGCGAGCGGGATAGACATTCCTAAGACTCATGTTAAAAGCCGAAAAACTCGGTTGAGCGGCACGTATCCATGAATTCTAATCCAGTCACTTTCCCTTTACCGGAGACTGATGTCATGGCACACAGCGCCGATTCCCATTTCGCCGACCGCATCCGTGCCAGCTTCGCTCGGCAGAACGCCATGCACCTCATCCAGGCAACACTGCCCGTCGTGGAGCATGGCGCCACGGAAATCCATTTGCCGCACTGGCAGGGCGTGGAACAGCAGCATGGTTTCGTGCATGGAGGCGTGGTCGGAATGATTGCCGACTCGGCGGCCGGCTACGCAGCCATGAGCGTGGTTCCCCCGACGGCGTCGGTGCTGACGGTCGAGTACAAGATGAACCTGATGGCGCCCGCGGACGGCGAGAAGCTCATCGCTCGCGGCGCGGTGGTCCGCTCGGGGCGCACGCTGATCGTGACCCGGGCCGAGGTCTTTGCCGTGAAGGAAGGCAAGGAAACGCTCTGTGCCCTGATGCAGCAGACCATCATGGTCATGCACGGCAAGGTCGAGAAGTAAGCCTGCCCCGCCCTTTCGACGCCAAGGGAGACAAACGTGATCGATGTTTACAGCTGGCCCGCGCCTAACGGGCACAAGGTGCAGATCCTCATGGAGGAGCTCGACGTGCCGTACCGGCTCGTCCCTATCGACATTACCCAAGGCGCTCAGCGCGAACCGGACTACCTCGCCATCAACCCCAACGCCAAGATCCCGGCCATCGTCGACCACGCCCCGCTCGATGGCGGTGAGCCCGTCACAATCTTCGAGAGCGGCGCGGTCATGCTCTATCTTGCCGACAAGGAAAAGCGGTTCATCCCCGACGATCCTCGGCAACGCATTGAGGTGTTGCAATGGTTGTTCTGGCAGGTGGGCGGACTGGGCCCGATGATGGGGCAGGCCCAGCACTTCTTCCGGTATGCCCCGACGCCGATTCCCTACGCCCTCGAGCGCTACCAGAACGAAGCGCGACGCCTGCTGCGGGTGCTCGATCAGCGACTCGCGGGCCGGAATTTCATCGGTGCCGAGTACTCGATCGCGGACATGGCCTGCTTCCCGTGGATCCGCATCCACAAGCTGACGGGGGTCGTTCTCGACGATTTCCCCAACGTGCAGGCGTGGTACGGTCGGGTGCGCAGCCGCCCGGCGGTGGGCCGCGGGGTGGATCTGCTTCGCGAGAGTTGGGTCGATGTCTCGACCTCGGCGGAGGCAAAGCGCAACCTTTTCAAGACGGAATAAAAGACCATGACTGAGCACGACAACCGGGTGGTGGATGCCTTCATCGACCTCCGGAGCCCTTATTCCTACCTTGCGCTGAAGCCAGCGCGCCTGCTTGCAGCGCGCACCGGGGTGCGGTTCGACTGGTGGCCGTTCATCACGGATTTCCGGTCTGCGTATGGCGGCGAGGTGGAGGAGCGGTCGAGCCGTGACGTCGCGAAGGTCAAGTATCTCTACATGGATTGCCGGCGCCTCGCCAAGGCCCAGGGGCTGACGATCCGATCGACGACCAAGCTGTGGGACGCGACGCTTGGCAGCCACGCCCTGCTGTTCGCCAAATCCCGGGGGCGGCTCTGGGAGTTCTGCGACCCGATGCTGGCTGCCTTCTGGCGCCGCGAATTCGACCTGGAGTCCCAGGGCGAGATGGATGCCGCCCTTGCAGCAGCGGGGCTGGATCTCGCGGACTGGCATACCTACCAGGAAACCCAGGCAGCGGCTGATCTGCGTGCGGCGACGGCGCGCGCTGAAGCGCTAGGCGTTTTTGGGGCTCCGACCTTTGTCTATCGAGGCGAACTGTTCTGGGGGAGCGACCGGGTCGACCTGCTCGCAGCGACCCTCGATGTCGCTAAGCCCTGACCTTTCCGAGATCCGTACTGCACTTTCGACCAGGAACGCTCCGTGACGACACTCGCCTCGACTGCCGCGCCCCAGGGCGTCTTCTACTTTGACGTGATCTCGCCCTGGGCCTGCCTGATGGACCACGCCCTGCGGCAGGCGCCGTTGCCCATCCCGCTCGAACCTCGCCCGGTCCTGTTTGCCGGTCTGCTCAACGCCTTCGGACACAAGGGACCGGCGGAGATCGAGCGCAAGCGCCGCTTCACCTACGAACTTTGCACCTGGACAGCCCAGCAGCACGGGCAGCCCTTCGTCATGCCAGCGGTGCACCCGTTCAATCCGCTTCGCTATCTGCGACTTATCCTCGCGCTCGAGGCCACCCCGCAGGCCGTATCCGCGGTCTTCGATCAGCTTTACACCACCGGCTGTGACCCCGACAGCGACGAAGCCTGGCAGGACACCCTGGCCCGCCTGAGCGTGAAGGAGGGCGAACTCAATCTGAACGCCCCCGACATCAAAGTTCGTCTTAAGGACAACACCACCAAGGCCGCCGCCGAAGGCATCTTCGGCGTACCGACGATCACCGTTGGCGACCGGCTGTTCTGGGGGCTGGATTCACTGCCGATGCTTCGTGCCTACCTGCAAGGGGACCCGGGGCTGGACTCGGCGGCCATGCAGCGCGCGGCCCAAGTACGCTTTGGCGCCTCCCGCTAACCGCATCACTGGACTCAAGGGCGGTCCCACGCGCTTTCCTCGAACAACCTTTCCACAGCATGCAAAAATGACCGGTTACATTCAGGACTCCGAAGGTACTACGCCCAGAAAAGCCGTCACGGTGCCGTCGCTGATGCGCATGCGCGCCAAAGGCACGAAGATCGCAGTGCTCACCGCCTACGACGCCAGCTTCGCGAGTTTGATGGACCGTTGCGGCGTCGATATGCTGCTGGTCGGCGATTCGCTTGGCAACGTCGCCCAAGGGCATGGCACGACATTGCCTGTCACGCTCGATGACATCGCGTATCACACCGCATGTGTCGCCCGCGGCAACAGGACGGCCTTCCTCGCGGCCGACATGCCCTTCGGTACCTATGGAACACCCGAGGCCGCCTTCGACAACGCCGTGCGGCTGATGCAGGCCGGGGCGCAGATGGTGAAGCTCGAAGGCGGTGCATGGCTCACGGAAACGGTCAGGTTCCTGACTGAGCGCGCCATCCCGGTGTTTGCCCACCTGGGACTCACGCCCCAGTACGTGCATCAGCTCGGCGGATTCCGCGTTCAAGGCAAGACGAGCCAGGCGGCGGACCGCCTCAAGGCCGATGCGCTGGCACTGCAGGAGGCCGGAGCCTCCCTTCTGCTGCTCGAAGCCATTCCCGCGACCTTGGGCAAGGAGGTGAGCGACCTGGTGGAGATCCCGACCATTGGTATCGGCGCGGGCCCGGACTGCTCCGGGCAGGTGCTGGTGATGCATGACATGCTGGGTGTCTTCCCCGGGAAAAAGCCCCGCTTCGTGCAGGACTTCATGGCAGGGCAGTCGAGTATCGAAGCTGCGGTTCGGGCTTATATCGAAGCGGTGCGAGGCCGCTCCTTTCCTGCGTCGGAACATTGCTTCTAAGCAGCCTCGGGCCCAAGGGGCGGAGAGGGAAACAGCCAGGCCCGGATGTTCCGCGAGACGCCTCGCCACTGCGCTGGGCACACGTGCCTGTCAATGGGCATCACGTAGCGTAGGACCAAAGTAAGCCCCCGGCGATCCCCTCTTGACTGCGCCTCAGGCTGAATCCGGCCTC
>CALBTT010000178.1 GCA_937967645.1 uncultured Zoogloea sp. | reverse complement strand
CGACCACCGAGATCTACACTCTTTCCCTACACGACGCTCTTCCGATCTCGCACCGAGCATCCGCCCGCCCCGCTCGCGGCCGGCGAGCAGGCGCGTGTCCTGCGCCGTGGCGTCGGCCAGGGCCGCGTCCAGCAAGGCCGCCGAGGCTTCCGGCCAGATCGCCGCAATGGCGCCCATGCGCTGGTAGTTCTCGGCGCCGGGGGCGAAGGTGGGCGAGCTGCCGGCCAGCTCCACCAGGCGTTCGTGGGCGATCTTGGTGACCCGCGCCATGGCCTTCAGGTCCATCACCCGCACCTGGGCGTCGGCCAGGGCGAAGGTCTGGTCGGCCATCAGCCCGAAGGACAAAAAGCCGCCGCTCACCGCCTGCCCGGTGACCAGGGCCACGCTGCGGTGCCTCTTGCGGCGGGCCAGGTCCACACAGCGGGCCAGGTGGGCCAGGCTGCCGTTGAGGCACAGCAGCTCCTCGGCCCGGGACAGGGCCTGGCCGCTGGTATCCACCAGAAACACGATGGGCCGGCCGGGGTGCTGCTCGATCAGGTCGAGGAGGCGCCCGGCCAGGCCCAGGGCGATGTCGTGGCCGATGGCGGCCGCGTCGGTGGTGCCCAGCACCGCCACCGGGCCGGCCCCCGCCTGGGCGGTGCCGGCGATCAGCTTGCCCTCCACCGCCACCGCGTGGCCGGCGGGAAAGAGCGCGTCGAGAAGGCTGTGGAGGCTCATTGCGGCAGTCCTTTCTTGAGTTCGACCAGGCTGTCCCGGTCCATCAGCGGCACCTGGGCGGGGTCGGCCACACCCAGGGCGGCCCACACGTCCAGGCCGTCACGCAGGCCGGCAAAGCGGGCGCGGCGCTGGCTCAGACGGGCCTGCTCGGCACGCAGCGCGTCCAGCGAGGGCCCCTCCTCCTGCCAGCTGGCGAGCAGCTGGGCGGCCACCCGGGAAAAGTCGGCGGCCTCGTCCTCGGCCAGGGCGGCGCAGTCGCCGGTGAGGTAGCGGTGCTTGCCGCCGGTGACGCGCCACACCAGGGCGCGGTCCTTGGAGTCGAACTCCTCCACGCCGGCCACGGTTTCGATCACTTCGGGGCCGGACAGGGCCAGGCGCCCCTCCTCCGACATGATCACCGCCGAGCACAGACGGGTGACGATGCCCATGCCGCCGAAGGCGCCACAGCTGCCACCCACCAGGGCCAGCACCGGCACGCCGGCGGCGCGGGTGTCGAGCACCGCCCGCATGATCTCGGAGATGGCGATCAGGCCGGCGTTGGCCTCGTGCAGGCGCACCCCGCCAGAGTCCGCCAGAAACAGCACGGCGGCGGGCTTGTCGCGCTGGGCGCGCTTGAGCAGGCCGACGATCTTGGCGCCGTGGATCTCGCCCACCGCGCCGCCCATGAACTGCCCTTCCTGGGCGATCACCAGCACCTCGCGCCCGTCCAGGCGGCCGGCGCCGATGATCACGCCGTCGTCGAAGGCGCCGGGGATGTCGAGCACCGCCAGGTGGGGGCTGGGCTGGGAGGTTTCGGGAGGCAGGAATTCCTGGAAGCTGCGCGGGTCGAGCAAGGCCTGCAGGCGGGCCCGGGCGGTGGCCTCGAACCAGCTGCGGCGCAGGGCGAGGGGCTGCGGGGCGTTCATCGCGCACCTCCGGTGTAGTCGCCGAGGGCCTGGCTCAGGCGCAGGCTCACCACGGCGGGGGTGGCCCCCATGTCGTTGATGTCGATGCGGGTGCCGCCCACCGGGTGGCGCGCGGCAAACTCGCCGATCACCGCCTCCCAGATGCGGCCGAAGCCCCGCGCCGAGGTGCGCACGCTCACCTGGCAGGTGTCGGCGGGCTCGCCCGGGCGGATCAGGATCTCCAGGTTGCCGGAGCCCACCACCCCGCACAGGGCGGTGCCGGCGGCCGGGGTGGCGCTTGCGGCCTTGAATCGGAATTCGAGTGTTTCCATGTCGGTCACCAGTTGCGGAAGCGGGCCGGCGGGGCGTAGAGGCCGCCCGACCAGCGCACGAGGTCTTTGACGGAGCGGGCCGCGAGCAGGTCGCGGGTGGCCATGCGGGGGTCGATGCCCATGTCCTCGGGGCGGCGGATGATGCCCCGGTCGCGCAGGTTCTCCACCATGCGGCGGTCGCGGGCCATGCCCACCGGCGTAAAGCCCGCCACCCCGCGCAGGGCCTGCTCGCGCTCTTCGGCGCTGCGGCACAGCAGCAGGTTGGCGATGCCCTCCTCGGTGACCACGTGGCTCACGTCGTCGCCGTAGATCATGATGGGCGGCAGCTCCATGCCCATGCTCTCCTTGAGCTTCCAGGCGTCCAGCTGCTCGACGAAGACCGGCGCCATGTGCTCGCGGAAGGTCTCCACCATCTGCACCACCAGCTTGCGGCCGCGGATCGCGTCGGCACCGCCGGCCTCGCGCCCGGCCTTCAGCCAGGCGGCCGAGGCGTGGCGGCGGCCGTGGGGGTCGGAGCCCATGTTGGGGGCGCCGCCAAAGCCGGTGATGCGCCCCAGGGTGGCAGTGGAGCTGTTGCCGGCCAGGTCCATCTGCAGGGTGGAGCCGATGAACATGTCGCAGGCGTAGAGCCCGGCGGTCTGGCTGAAGGCCCGGTTGGAACGCATGCTGCCGTCGGCGCCGGTGAAGAACACATCCGAGCGGGCGGCGATGTAGTTCTCCATGCCCACCTCGGAGCCGAAGCTGTGCACCGACTCCACGCAGCCGGCCTCGATGGCGGGGATCAGCGTCGGGTGGGGGTTGAGCGCCCAGTGGGTGCAGATCTTGCCCTTCAGGCCCAGATCGGCGGCGTAGGTGGGCAGCAGCAGCTCGATGGCGGCGGTGTCGAAACCGATGCCGTGGTTGAGGCGCTTGACCTCGTATTCTGCGTAGATGCCCTTGATGGCCATCATGGCCATGAGCACCTGCACCTCGGTGATCTGCGCCGGATCGCGGGTGAACAGGGGTTCGATGTAATTGGGGCGCGGCGCGACGATGACGAAGTCCACCCAGTCGGCAGGCACGTCCACGCGGGGGATGCTGTCTTTCAGCTCATTCACCTGGGCGATCACGATGCCGCCCTTGAAGGCGGTGGCCTCGACGATGGCCGGGGTGTCTTCGGTGTTGGGGCCGGTGTACAAGTTGCCGGCCGCGTCGGCCGACTGGGCGGCGATCAGGCTCACCTTGGGGGTGAGGTCCATGAAGTAGCGGCCGAAGAGTTCCAGGTAGGTGTGGATGGCGCCGATCTCGATCTGGCGGTCCTGCACCAGGCGGGCCAGGCGCCCGCCCTGGGGGCCGGAGAAGGAGAAATCCAGACGCCGCGCCAGCCCGCGCTCGAAGAGATCCACGTGGCTGGGCAGGGCCAGCACCGACTGCACCAGGTGCAGGTCGTGCAGGCGCTCCGGCGAGCAGTCGGCCAGGGACTCGGCCAGGAAGTCGGCCTGCTTCTGGTTGTTGCCCTCGAGGCAGACCCGGTCGCCCGGTTCGATCACCGCCTCGAGCAGGTCCACCACGCGGGCGGCCGGCACGATGCGCCCGAGGCCGATGGCGGCGGCCCGCTCGAGGCGGCGCTGGCGTCCCTGGCGACGGGTATCCCAGCCGCCAGGGCCGGAGGGATGGGGAGCGTTCATGATGTCTCCGGTGGTTTCAGGGAGGGGTTGGAGAGGTGCGGCCGGGTCGCCCTGCCCCGCCCCCGCCGGCGTGGCAGGCGGGAGGGAAGCCCCCGGCGGGGGCGGGTGGGCGAACGGTGGCGGACACGGTCAGCTGGCCGGGCCCATGATCATGTCGGGCAGCCAGGTGGCGATGCCGGGGAAGAGGCACAGCAGCACCACCGCCACGAACATCAGTCCGACGAAGGGCATGACGCCCCAGATGATGTCCTTGAGCGGGATGTCCGGCGCCACGTTCTTGATGACGAAGATGTTGAGGCCCACCGGCGGGTGGATCAGGCCCATCTCCATCACCACGGTCATCACGATGCCGAACCAGATCATGTCGAAGCCGGCGGCCTTGAGCGGCGGCAGCACGATCGGGGCGGTCATCAGGATGATGGACACCGGCGGCAGGAAGAAGCCCAGCACGATCACGAAGACCAGGATGGCCGACAGCAGCACCCACTTGGAGAGGTGCATGGCCACGATCCACTCGGCCGCCGACTGGCTGATGTGCAGGTAGCTCATCACATAGGAGTACAGCAATGACATGCCGATGATGAACATCAGCATGGTGGACTCCTTGAGGGTGCCGTTGAGGATGGGCTTGAGCTGCTGCGGGCGCCATACGCCGTAGATCACGGCGATCAGCACCAGGGCCAGGATGCCGCCGAGGCCGGCGGTCTCCGACGGGGTGGCGTAGCCGCCGTAGAGGGCCACCATGACGCCGATCAGCAGGATCACGAAGGGCAGCACGCGGGGCAGCATGCGGGTCTTGTCGGCGAGGGTGAGGTGCATCTCGTCGAGGTAGGCCGACTTGGTGCCGCCGCCCTTCCACACGTCGAGGGCCGCGTTGTATTCCTGCTTGTAGCGCCAGGCCGCGTAGCCGGCAAACAGGAAGACCAGCATCAGGCCCGGGAAGATGCCCGCCAGGAAGAGCCGCCCGAGGGACTGCTCGGCCGCCACCGCAAACAGGATCATGGTGATGGACGGGGGCAGCAGGATGCCCAGGGTGCCGCCGGCGGCGATGATGCCCGCCGCGAAACCCGGCGAATAGCCACGCGCCCGCATCTCGGGGATGCCCGCCCCGCCGATGGCCGAGCAGGTGGCCGGGCTGGAGCCGGCCATCGCCGCGAACAGGGCGCAGGCAAACACGTTGGCAATGCCCAGGCCGCCCGGCACCTTGTGCATCCAGGCGTGGATGGCCGAGTACAGGTCGGCACCGGCGCGGGACTTGCCGATGGCCGCCCCCTTCAGGATGAACAGCGGGATCGACAGCAGGGTGATGTTGGCCATCTCCTCGAACACGTTCTGGGTGATGGTGTCGGTGGCGGCCCCGGGCATGAAGGCCAGCATGAAGAGCACGGCGATGATGCCGAGGGCGAAGGCGATGGGGATGCCCGAGAACATCACCACCAGGGTGCCCAGGCCATACAGCATGCCGATGGAGGCTTCAGTCATGGTCGCTCTCCTTGCGCACGATGGCGGCGACGAGTTGCAGGAAGATCTGCAGGGTCAGGAGGATCATCCCGATGGTCATCAGGCTGTAGGGAATCCACAGCGGCGGCGCCCAGGCCGACGAGGTGGTCTGGCCATCCACCCAGGCCTCGTGCAGCAGCAGGATCGACTTCCACGAGAAGAAGGCGCAGAACAGGCCCGAGGCCAGGTCGCACAACATCAGGCGCACCCGGTTCACCGCCGGGGGCAGCAGGCCGGCCAGGGCCTCGATGCCGATGTGGCCGCGCTGGGACTGCACGTAGGCGGCGCACATGAAGGTGGCCCCCACCAGCAGGAAGACGGACATCTCGTCCTGCCAGTCGGTGGGGATCTTCAGGAAGTAGCGCAGGAAGACGCTGCTGCACAGGATCAGGGACGCCGCCAGCAGCGCCCCCGAGGACAGGAACATGATGGCCGTGTTGATCATCTCCATCAGCCGGCCCAGCGCACCGATCAGGCCGGTGGCCGGGATCTCCGGGGGCTTGGCCAGCCCTTCGATCTCGAATCCGTGGCTCATAGCGCTTGCTCCGCGAGCTTGAGCATGCGCGCGCAGCTCTCGTTCTTGCCGGCGAAGTCCTTCCAGGCGGTCTCACGGGCGATGGCCTGCCACTTCTTGACGGTGGCGTCGGTGAGGTCATAGGCCTTGCCGCCGGCCTTCTGGTAAACCGAGACGACCTGCTGGTCGTCGGCCTTGGCGGCGTCGAGGGCAAACTGCTCCATCTCGGCGCCGATGGTCATCACCAGGTCTTGCTGGGCCTTGGGCAGGCGCTCGAAGACGGCACGGGAGATCAGCAGCGGCTCGAACATGAACCAGTAGGCCTTGCCGCGGCCGGTGGTGAGGGCCTTGGCCACCTCTTCGAGGCGGAAGGAGATCAGGCTGGTGGAGGAAGTCATCGCCGCGTCCAGAGCACCGGTCTGCATGGCCGCGTAGATCTCGTTGGACGGCAGGGTCAGCACCGCCGAGCCGGCGGCCTTCAGCACCATGTCCATCTCGCGGCTGCCGCCACGCACCTTGAGGCCCTTGGCGTCCTCCGGCTCGACGATCGGCTTGGTCCGGCTGGCCACGCCGCCGGCCTGCCAGATCCAGCTCACCACCAACACGCCCTTGTCGGCCAGGATGTTGGCCAGGGCCTTGCCCACTTCGGCCTTCTTCCAGGCCACCGCCTTCTCATAAGAAGTGACGATGCCGGGCATCAGGCCCAGGTTGGTCTCGGGCACTTCACCGCCGGCGTAGGACAGGGGCACCAGGCTCATGTCCAGCGCACCCTTGCGCATGGAGCTGAACTGGGCGTTGGTCTTCATCAGCGAAGAGCCGGGATAGACGGTGCCCTTGAGGGCGCCGTTGGAGCGCTTGGCCAGTTCGGCCGAGAACTTGCGGCACAGGCGGTCGCGGAAATCCCCTTCGGTCAGGGTTCCGCCGGGAAACTGGTGGGAGATCTTGAGCTCGGCAACACTCTGCGCAAACAGCTGGCCGGGGTTGAGGGAGAGTGCGAGGGCGGGGGAAGCAGCCAATCCACGCAGGATCTGGCGTCGGGTCTCGTTCATGGTATCTCCTCCATATGTGAACGAAGTGGGTTGAACCACGTCGGGAGGGGGATCCGGCCCTGTATTTGTCATTTCACAAATACACCAAAACTCTTTTTGTATCCCACAACCCGTGTTGTGTATACAAGAATAGCTTTGCTGGACACAAAGTCAACGGGTTTGTATAGTGAAATCGAACTGGAGGACCACCCCATGCAAGCCCTGACCCCCACCCCCGTCCGCCTCTCCGAACAGCTCGGCGAATCCATCGAAGAACGCATCGTGACCGGCATGTACCCGCCGGGCACGCGCCTGGACGAACAGGAGCTGGCAGAGAGCTTCGGCGTGTCGCGCACGCCGATCCGCGAGGCGCTGATCCAGCTGGCCTCCATCGGGCTGGTGGAGATCCGCCCACGTCGGGGCGCTACCGTGCCGGAGATGGCCCCCGACCGGCTGTGCGAGATGTTCGAGGTGATGGCCGAGCTGGAGGCCATGTGCGGCCGGCTGGCGGCCCGGCGCATCCTGCCGGCCGAGCAGTCGCGCCTGCTGGAGGCCCACCAGGCCTGCGAGGCAGCCCGGGCCGCGGGTGACCCGGATCTGTACTACCAGCTCAACGAGGTGTTCCACCGGGTCATCTACGACGCCAGCCACAACGGCTTTCTGGCCGAGCAGGCCACCGCCCTGCACCGCCGCCTGCGCCCCTTCCGGCGCCTCCAGCTGCGCGTGCGCAACCGCATGAACACCTCGTTCTCGGAACATGCGGCAATCGTGGACGCCATCCTGGGTGGCGACAGCGACACGGCCAGCAGCATGCTGCGCGCCCACGTCATCGTGCAGGGCGAGCGCTTCACCGACCTGGTGGCCACCCTGCGCCAGATGCACAACCCGCCGGAGGCGGAGCTGGCCCAGGCCGGCGCGTGAGCCCGCTCCGGGCGAGCCCCGGACAGCGGCACGGGAAGGACAGGACTTCCGTTTACCCACAATGGGTACAAACGTCCTTGAATGCCATCGTCAATCATCTATCGTTCTGGCATTCTTACCCCCGCACGCCCTCGAGGGAAAAAGGGGGGCTTTCCCTGCCACGCCGGAGCACACCATGCCCTTCAAGCGCCTCCCCCTCCTCGCCTGCCTGTTCTCGCTGGCTTTCCATGCCACCCCCTCCCAGGCCCATGACGATGGACGGGAATGCACCCGCCAGCAACCGATCTCCTTCGTCGAGATGCAGACCCCCAACCTGGTCCTCAATGCCTCCGGGCAGGTTGTCGTCAACGGTCTGCTGACCCTCAAGGGCAAGCTCCAGCTGCCTTCCGACTGCCGCGAGCGGCGTGGCCAGCGGGGCCTGCCCGCGGTGCTGATCCTGCACGGCTCGTCCGGCGTGGATTCCCGTGGCGACTTCCATGCCGAGGCCCTCAACGAGGCCGGCTTCGCCACCCTCGAGATCGACATGTGGGAGGCCCGCGGGGTTGGCAACGGCGCCGGCCGCCCTGCCCTGCCCGCCCTCACCTACGCGGACGCCTTCACGGCCCTGCGTTTCCTGAGCGCCAGGAGCGACATCGACCCGGCGCGGATCGGCGTGCTCGGCTTCTCCTGGGGCGCAGTGGTGAGCATGGCCTCGGCCACCCAGAACGTCGCCACCGCGGTGGGCGGCAACCTGCGCTTCAAGGCCCACGCCGCCAACTACCCGATCTGCTACGCCTACAACAACCCGGCGATCCCCAACTCCGGCTTCGGCACGCCGGGCGGCAACCCCCTCACCGGGGCGCCCATCCTGGTCCAGGTCGGCACCCAGGACGACTACGACCGGGCCAACGCCAGCGGCGACGGCTCGGCCCGCTGCGTGTCCCTCAAGGCCAGCCTGCCAGCCGGCGAGCAGGCGCTCATGGACGTGGTGCGCCTGGACGGCGCCTACCACGCCTGGGATCGCCTGATGGTGCCGATCAAGGTCAGTGACCCCTTCGGCCACCTGGGCGCCGACCGCTTCGACCCCTACGCCCGGGTGGAACTGCGCCCCGACGTGACCCGGGCCTACGCCTCGCGCCTGCGAGTGGTGCGCTTCTTCAAGCGCAACCTGTAAGCCCGCCGCCGGGGTGGATGCCGCTGCGCCACCCCACTGCCCTGGCCGGGCACGGTCAGCGCCGTCGTCACCGCTGCCGTCTCCGCTGTAGGGGCGACTTCAGTCGCCCTTTGCCGCTTCAAAGCTTGAATGTTGGTTGATCAGCGTCCGCGGACTGTAGGGGCGACTTCAGTCGCCCTCTGCGGCTTCAGAGCTTGAATGTTGGTTGATCAGCGTCCTCGGACTGTAGGGGCGACTTCAGTCGCCCTTTGCGGCCTCAGAGCTTGACTGTTGGTTGATCAACGTCCGCGGGCGACTGAAGTCGCCCCTACACAGCCCCTACACAGCCCCTACACAGCCCCTACACAGCCCCTACACAGCCCCTGCACAGCCCCCTGCATTCCTCTACATGCCTCCGAGCACACCGGCCTTGGAGAACAGCACTGGCGGCTTGCCGGCGCCGGTGGCGATGAGTGCGGTGAGCGGCTGCCGGTCGGGCCGCTGGCTGGCGCTGAACTGCCGGCCGCCGTCGCTGCTGAGCAGGCTCACGCCGTCCAGCGCCGAGGCCACGACCTGGCCGCCAGCCCCTTCCGAGAAGGCGGTGATGGAGCTGAGGCTGCCCGTCTTCAGCGGCGTCCAGTTCCTGCCCCCGTCCTCACTACGGTAGAGCGCGCCGCGCAGGCCGCCGACCAACAGGCTGCCATCGGCCAGCGCGATGCCGGCCCACAGGGAGCCTTTGTAGCCCGTATCCAGGTAGTCCCAGGTGCTGCCGCCATCCCGTGAATGCACCACCCTGCCCTGCTCGGCGGCGATGAAGAGCCCGCCCTTTGCATCGGCGAACAGGCTGTAGAGGTTGCGGTCGGCCCGCTTGGCGCCAGGGGGCACCGGCAGGTCCACGGTCTGCCAGGTCTTGCCGCCATCGTCGGTGCGCAGCAGCAGCGACCACAGGCCGCAGGCCCAGCCGTGCTGCGCGTCGGTGAACAGCACCGAGAAGAGCGGCTGGTCCTTGTCCAGGTCCTGGCGCTGCAGGGTCCAGGTCTCGCCGCCGTCGGTGGTGGCGAGGATCACCCCGCGGTGGCCCACCGCCCAGCCGTGCTTGTCGTCGGCGAAGCTCACCGCGTTGAGCATGGCGCGCACCGGCACCTGGCGGGCCTGGCGGAAGGACTTGCCGCCGTCGTCGGAGAGGATGATGGTGCCGTGGTCACCCACCGCCACCAGGCGGCTGCCGGCCCGGGTGGCGCCGAGCAGCATGGACTGCGCGGCCTGCGGGTTGGCGCGGGCGGCCTGGGTGGTGGCTGCGGCCGGTGCCGGTGCCGCAGCGGCCGGCAGGGCCAGGCTGGCGCCGAAGAGGGCCAGGATCAGGGCGTCCCGGCAGCGCCGGGAGGCCGGGCGGGCCACCATGGAATTCAAGTCAGTCATCGCAGGGGCTCCGTTCAGTGATCGAGAATGCCGGGGGCCTTGACCGGGCCGCGGCGCGGGAAGAGCTTTTCCAGCCACACGGCGAGGGCCGGCAGCGCGGTCATGGCCATCACCAGATTGACAATGAACATGAAGGCCAGCAGCTTGCCCATGTCGGCCTGGAACTTGAGGGCGGAGAAGGCCCAGGTGGCCACCCCGACCGCCAGGGTGATGGCGGTGAAGATGGTCGCCATGCCGACCTCCATGATCGCGTGCTCCACCGCCTTGACGATGGGCTGGCCGTGGGCCAGGTGGTACTGCAGCCGGTTGTAGATGTAGAAGGCGTAATCGACGCCGATGCCCACCGCCAGCACCATCACCGGCAGGGTGGCCACGGTGAGACCGATGGAGAGCTCCTTCATGAACCAGTAGCCGATGAAGGTGCCCACGGTGAGGGGCAGGCAGCAGGCGATGACGGCCCGGAAGTCGCGATACACCATGAAGACCAGCAGCACGATGGCGGCGTAGACATACAGCATCATCGGCAGCTCGCTGATCTCGACCTCGTCGTTCACCGCCGCCAGCACGCCGGCGTTGCCCGCGGCAAGGCGGATGGTGACGCCCTCCAGGGTGTCGGCGGCACGGAAGGCCTTCACTTCATCGATCACCCGGTTGATGGTGGCGGCCTTGTGGTCGGTGAGGAAGAGGTGCACCGCGGTCATGCTGCAGTCCTTGCGCATGTAGCCGCGCAGGCGCCCCACCTCGACGGCGAGGCCGGAGTAGTTGCCCGGGTCGGAGGGCACCACGTTCATCTTCGGGTTGCCCTCGTTGTAGCCCTCGCTGTAGGTGCGCAGCTGGCTCGAGAAGGCGCTGATCGACATCACCCCCGGCACCCGCTGCATGGCATCCACGAAACCGTCCTGGTAGGCGCCGATGGCGGTGTTCTCGCAGGCCTCGGGCAGTTTTGTTTCGAAGATCACGGTGAGCCAGTCGAGGCCGGTGTCGTAGCTCGACGAGATGGCCACCGCGTCGCGGTTGAAGCGGGCGTCCTGGCGCAGCTCGGGGGCGCCCGGCTCGAGGGTGCCGACCACCCGGTCGCTGCTCTGCCACACGGCGACGCCGAAGACGACAGCGGTCACCGCCAGCACCACGGCAGCGCGCCCGGGCTCGGCCAGGCGGGCCAGGCCGCGCAGCCAGCCGGCACGCTTCTCGCGCTTGGTCATGGCCTTCTCGGCGTAGTCCTTGGTGAAATGGAACAGGGAGGCCGCCAGGGGCAGCATGACCAGGTTGGTGAGAATCTTGTAGGCCACGCCGATGGAGGCGGTGATGGCCAGCTCGCGCACCATCGGGATGGGTATCAGCACCAGGGTCACGAAGGACACGAAGGCGGTCACCAGGGCCAGGGTGCCGGGCACCAGCAGGCCGCTGAAGGACAGGCGGGCGGCTTCGTCGGTGCTCTTGCCCAGGGCGATCTCGCGGACGATGAAGTTGATCTGCTGCACCCCGTGGGAGACGCCGATGGCGAAGACCAGGAAGGGCACCAGCACGGCCAGCGGGTCGAGGCCGTAGCCCAGCAGGCGCAGGGTGCCGAACTGCCAGATGAGGGAGGTGAGCGAGCACAGCACCGGCAGCAGGGTCAGGCGCACCGAGTGGCAGTACCAGTAGACGGCCAGGGCCGTGAGCAGCAGGGCCACGGCACAGAACACCAGCACGCCCTGGGCGCCGTCGGCGATGTCACCGATCTGCTTGGCGAAGCCGATGATCTGGATCTCGAAGCCGGCGTCCTCGAACTTGCTGCGGATCTGCTCTTCGAGCAGGTGGTTGTAGGCCACGTAGTCGATCTTGTTGCCGTCGGCATCGATCTCGTTGAGCTCGGCGGTGATCATGGCGCTGCTCTGGTCGCGGGACACCAGGGTGCCCACGTAGCCGCCCTGGCTGGTGGCCCGCTGGATGTTGCCGATGGTGGCGGCGTCGAGGCTCTCGGGGGTCACCGTGCCGTCGATGATGGGCTCGGCGCGAAAGCCGTCCTCGGTGATCTCGTTGACGAAGCTGTTGGGGGTCCACAGGGATTGCACGCCCAGCCGCGACACGTTGGGCAGGAACATCACGGCCTGGGTCACCTCGTACAGGCGGGTCAGGGCCGGGGCGTTCCAGATGGTGCCCTCGCGGGCCTTGACCACCACGGTGATGCGGTTGGCCCCGAGCACGTCATCCCGGTAGGTGCGGAAGGTCTCGATGTATTCATGGCCGGTCGGCATCTGCTTCTCGAAGCCGGCGTCCATGTGCAGTTGCAGGGCAAACCAGCCCATCACCGCGGTAAAGGCAAGGAGTACGGCCAGCAGGCTCCGGCGGATGCCGAAGAGGGCACCCTCCAGGGCCCGCAGCGTACGGGTCAGGAACTGGTCGACGCTGTCGACGCTGAACGGATTGAGCACGATGGTTCCACCTGCGGGCGGGGGGAGGCGCCGGCCGGGCCGGACGCCCCTCCCCCGGCCGTCATCAGAAGTTGCGGGAGACGAAGGCGCCGATGAAGTCGCGGTCCTTGTAGGGCTGGTCGTAGCGGGTCTGGCCGCCCCAGAACTTGGCGTAGTTCACCCCGAACTGCCAGGTGGCCGGGTTCTGCACGAAGTTCACGATGAAGTTGGCCGACTTGGCGTCTTCCATGAAGGTGCCGGTGGTGGTCGGGGTGCGCCCCTTCACGGCCTGGAAGTAGTAGATCTCGGGCACCACCTGCCAGCCCGGGATCACGGTCCCGTCATAGACCCAGCTGAAGTCCAGGTTGTAGCCCCAGGAGGTCTTGGTGCCGACGGCGGTGGCCGCGGCGGTGGGGTCGTTCTCGGTGCCCCAGCCCCAGGCCCCTGCCCCGACCGGCACGCCGTTGTAGCTGCGCTTGAGCCCCGGGTACTTGATGGCCACCGCTTCGATCATGAAGGTGGCGGTCTGGGCTCCGCCCAGGGCGTTGAGGATGCCGCCGTAGTCGCTGGGGGTCATGCTCAACAGGCCGGTGACATGCCACTGGAACTTCTTCTCATCCACGTAGCAGTTGCCGCCCGTGCCGACGCAGCCGCTGGCCGGGTTGAGGGACACGGCATCCTTCGGGCGGTAGGACAGCTCGGTGCCGATGGCCCAGTCGCCCACCGGGAAGTTGGCGCTCACGCCGTACATGCGGCGGTCCTCCGGGTAGGCCCAGCCAGGGGCGCCGCTGCCATCGAGGTTGTAGGAAAACTGGGCGGCCTTGTCGTGGTAGGCCATGCCGTACAGGCCCAGGTTGAGCTGGGTGCCCTGGGGCTGCCAGCGCACGGCGGCGCCGTACTGGCCGTCCCGGCGGGCCTTGCCGCGGGCCAGGCCGTAGGCCCGGTCACCCTGCCCCAGCCCGTTCACTACCGACCAGTAGCTGCCGGTGGGCGGGTAGTAGTTGTCGTTCCATTTGGCCTGCCAGTAGGCCTCGACGTTCACCCCGGCGCCCAGACCACTGGCCACGCTGACGATGGGCGCTGGCAGGAAGACTTCCTTGAGCTGGGTGCCCGGCTGCGACAGCCGCATGATGTCGATGGCGTTGACCTGGTTGATGCCGCCCGGGATGAACAGGCTCTCGCCCCAGCTGATCACCTGGTTGCCGACCCGCACGCGGGCGCGCTGCTCGCCGATGCTGAATTCCTTGCTGACCCACAGGTCGAGCATGCGGGCCTTGAAGTGCAGATCCTCTCGGGCGTCGTCGGTGAGGCTGCCGACGCCCGGCGGGTTGCCGCCACTCACGTAGCCGGTGGTGTGCGGCGCGGCAAAGTCCTTCAGCCAGCTCACCCGGGCCATGAACTTGACGTCCTCGGGCATCTTGAGGAGCAGCTCGTGGGTGCCCTTCAGGTAGTTGGTGAAGGCGTCACCGCGGCCGTAATTGAGGTTGCCCTGGTCGCCCAGGCCACTGATGGCCTCGGTGCAGCCCCCCGGCGCACCGGCGCTGGGCGAGCCCTTGAGCACCAGGTTGCAGGCCGGGCCCTCGGCGCGGATGCCGATGCCGGCGGAGATGGTGGAGTCGAAACTGCCGGAGACGCTCTCCCCCTGGAAGGTGAAGGCGGCGGCGTGGCCTGCGAAGCCGCTCAGCAAGGCAAGTGCGATCGGCTTGATGTTGATCTTGTTCATGATCCGGTCCTCCCGAATATCGATTCCGGATCAGCGGTCGCTGATCGCGCGCAGGTTGTCGGAGCTGTAGAAGGCAGACTTGTAGCGCGGGCTGTTGCCCTCGGTGACCCACTGGATGTCCTTGCCGGTACCGGCGGCGTGCAGGTCGAAGACGTAGCGCCCTTCGCTCAGGTTGTACTGGGCAAAGCCGGCCACGTCGCAGGTGCCGGTCTCATAGACGGGGATGAGGTAGCCCTCGCGGTGCTTCCAGATCTTGCCCTGGGCGTCGTAGTCGTCGGCCGCCAGCAGGTTCCAGCTGTCCTCGTCGAGGAAGAAGGTGCGCTTGGGGGCGACGTGGCGGGCGCCGGACTTGACGCTGGCCTCCACCACCCACACCCGGTGCAGCTCGTAGCGGCGGTGGGCCGGATTGACGGAGTTGGCCTGGGCGATGTCGTCGAACTTGGCATCGAAGTCGTAGGCGCCGAAGCTGTTGTAAGGGACGTAGATCTCCTTCTTGCCCACCAGCTTCCAGTCGAAGCGGTCGAGGGTGCCGTTGAACACCGCCGGTTCGTCGAGGGTGTACTGGTTCTCGAAGCCGATCTGCGGCGCGTCGTAGGCATAGGTGGGCATGCGCCGCACCCGGCGCTGGCCGGTGAAGTAGTAGAAGGTCTCGCTGCCCGGCTGGTCGAGGAAGGTGGTCAGGGTGAAGGCCTGGCCGGCCAGCGCGGTGGGGGTGTTGTAGAGCAGGTAGGTGTAGTACTCCACGTCCGGCAGCTTGGAGAGCGGCTTGCTGCCCTTGGCGCCCCACGGGAAGAAGAAGGTCTGCTCGTTGCTGGCCTTGATCCACTCTTCCGAGCCCTTGCGCGGTGACACGGCGGTGATGGAGTTCTTGTACTCGACGGCCACGCCGCGATAGCGCATCTTGGCGTTCCACATGGCCTGGGCGCCGTTCTCCGGGAAGGGGAAGGGGTAACCGGGCACGTTGGCTTCCTTGAGGCTCCAGCCGTCGTCGCCGAGCTTGGCGAAGCCGACGTTCTTGCGGGTGTTCTCCGCGACGAAATCCGGTACGCCACAGTTGCGGTGGGTCGGGTACACGTCCATGCGGTAGCCCTTGACCTGCTTGATGGTGGCCACCTGGCCCGGGGTCAGCTTGTCGGCGTACTTGGCGACGTTACCGGCGTCGATCGAGAACAGCGGCTTCTCACCCTTGTGGGCCCACGCGGCGCCGCGGTTCTTGCCATAGGCCCAGCCCGCCGCCGGCGCTTCCTTGCCACTCCAGGCCGGGATGCCGCCGTCCTTGCTGGCGGCCTTCTCCCCACCGGCGGGGGTCAGGTCCTTGCCCAGGCGCGACGGATCCTCGGCGGCGTGGGCGGCGAAGCTGACACCAAGGGCCAGCACCAGGGCGAGAGGCCGCCCGGCGCGCATGTTGCGTGTTTTCATCTGCAATCTCCTGTGGGGATCGATGGAGCGTTCAGCTCATCGGATAGCAAAGCCGTCGGCCTGGAGCCGCTCGACCAGTTGTGCCCGGGTGCCCGGCGCGTCGTGGAACGGGGTGTGCCGCAGACGGGCGACTTCTCGCTCCGTGTAGGGCTGAAAATCGGCGGGAACCTGCTCGCGGCTGAAGGCGAAGACCATCCAGTTGAGCAGGGCCGCGGTGTCGGCATGGCCGAGGGGTGAGTTGGCGGTGCCTGGCACCTGGACCAGGAAGTCCCGGCCTGCGGGCAGCCGCAGGAAGTGCCCCACCGCATTGCGCATGTCGGGGATGCCCGCCTTCGGCGCCCCGCTGCCATCCATCTGGTGGCAGCCGGCGCAGTGCATCTGGTAATCGCGCCGGGGGCCAGACGCCTGCGCGGACAGGCTGCTCAGCAGCAAGCCGAGGGCTACGGACAGGACGGCGAGGCGCTTGCGGGCGGGCATGTCAGCCGCCTTTCTTCAGCAGCGCGTCGATGCGTTCGCGCAGCTTGCGGTTGTCACCGGCGGCCACCGGTTTGCCCTGCAGGGCGCCGACCTCGTCGGCCCCGTAGGGCTGGAATCCGGCGGGCAGCCGCGTGCCGTTGAGGCCACCGAGCACGTAGTTGAGCACCGCGGCGGCCTCTGCATCGCTGAGGGTGGCGGTGGCGAAGGGCGGCATCGCGCCGTTGTAGCGCTGGCCCTTCGATTCAATGGGGCCGGACAACCCGCCGCGCAGCACCCGCGGGTAGTAGGCCCGTCCCTCCTCCACCTGCAGGCGCTGGCCGAGGGCCTCGGCCAGGGGCGGTGCGAAGCCCGGCGAGCCGATGCCCCCTGGCTGGTGGCAGACGGCGCAGTGCTTGTCGAACAGGGCCTCGCCGGCTTCGTCGCCGGCCAGCGCGGCCTGGCTGCCGAGCAGCGCCGCGAGGCTCAGAAGAAGGCGGCGCATGCTCAGGCGCTCCCT
The DNA here is from genome assembly GCA_937967645.1 of uncultured Zoogloea sp. Taxonomy (GTDB): domain Bacteria; phylum Pseudomonadota; class Gammaproteobacteria; order Burkholderiales; family Rhodocyclaceae; genus Zoogloea. The sequence continues at coordinate 16,462 of CALBTT010000178.1, read as the reverse complement.
TCCGGCAGGCCGACGATCAGCGCCGTGGTGCAGTGGAACACCGACGAGTCGTTGGCCATGCACCAGTTGACGTCGTTGTGCAGGCCCAGCCGGTAACCCGGGCGCTCGCCCTGGCTGGTGTTGCACATGCAGCGGCCGCAGGCGGTCTTGCCGCAGCAGTCGTTGTAGCTGATCAGGTAGTCCTTGCCGTCCACCGGGTTGCGGCAGGTGCCGACCCAGGCCACCTTCGACGGCTCGGTGCCCGGCGGGCAGGTGGACACCGTGCCGCCGCAGCAGGAGCAGAGGTAGCCGTCCTGGGCGCAGTAGCGCCAGTAGTCGCAGGCGGTGTCGTCCTTGGCCTGCTTGCGCTTGGTGGCCTCGGCGGCGAAGGCCTGGCCGGTACGGTCGAAGGGCAGGACCGGCAGAGCGAAGGCGCCGCCCACCATCAGCCCGCCGATGCGGGTCAGCGCGCTGCGCCGGGAGCTGCGCCGGGCCACGCCGCGGCTGCTGCGCTCCGACCAGCGGTCGAGCCAGTTAGCAATGAATCCCATGATTGACTCCTATGTCGGGTACCCAGTCGGGTGCCCGGTTGGGTGCTCAGTTGAGTGAAGCTGCCTTTCAGGCCTTCTGTTCGAGGTAGTCCTGGACCGAGGCGACGGTCAGTTCCTTGGCGGTGAACAGGCTTTCCAGCTGTTCGCGGGAATTGACCAGGCCCTTGGCGCTGACCCGGCCGCGCTCGTCGATGAGCACCGCATAAGGCAGCTTGGCGATGCGGTAGGCCATGCCCAGCTCCTGCGACAGCACGTAGGGGAAGCCGCCCAGCCCGGCCTTGCCGACGAAGGCCCGGTGCTCGGGCTCCTCGCCGTCGGAGGCCAGCACCACGCGCAGCCAGGCCGCCTCGTTGCGGCTGGCGCTCTTGACGATGGGCAGCAGCTTCTTGCACACCGGACAGGTCGGCGACACGAAGAACAGCAGGGTGCTGTGGGACTGGCTGCCACCGAGGCGGACCTCCGGCCCGGTGAGGCTGGGCAGGGTGAAGACCGGTGCCGCCTCGCCGGCCTTGGGGCCGGTGTCGAGCATCAGCGCGCCCATCGGGGCGATCCGCTCGAACAGCACGCCGATCTGCCGGGCCAGGGCGAACAGGCCGACGACGAGGGCCAGCAGCACAAGCCACTGGAGGACATTCGATACGATCAAGGCTTCGGTCATGACAGACTCCCGGTTTGCATGGATTCGGGCCGGTTGGCCAGCAGTTGGTTGAGGGCGGCATAGAGGCCCGCCAGGGCCAGGGTCAGGGCCGCCACGGTGAGGAAATCGACCCACACCAGGGGGCGTCCGCTGTCGGCCGCGGCCGCCACCAGCACACCGCCGAGCAGGGCCACGTTGCGGGCCACCAGGGCCCACGACAGGCGCGGCTGGCTGTCGCCGCCGCAACCGCACTCCAGGCGGGTGCGGCCACGCAGCACATTGATGAGGATGGCGGCGGTGGACAGCCCGAGCACCGCGAGGGGGAGCAGCATCCACGGGCCGTCGGGGCGCAGTAGCAGTACCGCGCCGGCCGCCGCCTCGAGCAGCGGAAAGAGCCCGGCGAAGGCGCCCACCGCGGCGGCAGGCAGCAGGCCGTAGAGCTCGACGGTGGCGCGGAACACCGCCAGGTCGGCCAGCTTGTGCCAGGCGCTGCTCAGCAGCAGGATCGCCAGCGCCGCCGCACAGCCATGCCCGAGCACCGGGTCGAACAGCATGGGCAGGGCGTCCATCACTGCAACTCCAGCTGGATCGGGGTCTCGCCGATGGTCTTCATGGTGCGCAGCAGGCGCGCCTTGGGGCCGGAGACATCGAGCTGGACGATGCGGTTGTTCTCGACCTCCAGGGCGTACAGGCGGGGCGCCTCGCCACGGCTGACCGACAGCACGCCGGCGCCGTGGCCGGGGATGCGTTCAACGCGCTTGCGGCTGGCCAGATCGAAGGCCCAGATCTCCTTGGCCGGATTTTTGTGGCTGCCCTCCTCGCCCTTGTCGTGCATGCCGACGAACAGGCGCTTGCTGGCCTCGTGGATGGCCACCAGCTGGTAGCCGCCGGGACGCCAGGCCTTCTTCAGGTCGGCGGCGGACACCAGCGACCAGGAGGCCACGGCCCGCGCCTCTTCGCCGGAGAGGTCCAGTTCATGCACCTTGCCGTGGTAGGACACGAACACGAAGCGGCCGTCGATGCGGTCGAAATTGGTGAACACCGGATCCTGGTCGGGATCGAAGAAGGGGGCGCTCTGCTTGCGGCTCAGCACCTTGCCGGCGTCGTCGAGGGTCACGGTGAGCATCGAACCGTTGCCGCACATGGCCGAGAAGCGCCCGCGGGTGGTCGGCGAGGGATAGACCGACCAGCAGCCCGGCGTCTGCACTTCGGCCAGCACCTTGCGGGCCTGCAGGTCCACCACCGCCACCGAGGTGGCCGGCGTGGCGTTCTGCACGAAGAGCAGGCGGCCGTCGGCCGAGGTCTGCAGCAGGTTGCGCGCCGCCATGGCCTGGGCATGGCGGGTGGGGATGACGATCTCGCCCTTCCAGCTCAGGGTTTCGGCATCGTGGATGTCCACCACGTCGGTACGCTCGCCGTGGTTCAGGCGGGCGTAGTAGGTGGTGGCGACGTAGATCTCCTTGCGGTCGGGAGACAGCGCCACCGAGGCCGAGTAGCCGGTGGACACCACGCCCAGGTAGCGCTCACTGTCGCCGTCGACGATGTGCAGGCGTCCGTCGATCATGTGATTGAACGCCGGGTCCACCAGGTACATGCGCTGGGGGGTGGGCGGCGCCATCTTGACCACCCCGGTGGTATCCAGTCCGACGGCACCGGCGGCCAGGGACGACATCATCGTCAGCCCGGCAAGCCCTTTCAGCGCCCATGCGATTGCCTTCACGCTCTTCTCCTCTCTCTGTGGAACCCGGCCTCCACGCTGCGGTGGAGCGTGGCGGGCCGGTCAGGTCGAGGCCATTCTAGGAACGGGGATCAGGCGAGCGTTATCCGGAATCCGAAAATTACTAATAAATTAGCAAACCCAAAAACGGGCACGGAGAGTAGGATTGCTCCATCAAGGTGCAACACAAAATAAAGAGGAGACAAGCATGATCGCCACCACCCTGCCCTGCCCCCCGAGGTCTGGAATTTGCTTGGTTGAAACTCCATTTCCCTCTCACTGAACCGGGGTCGCCGATCATGACTCTTGCGCAGGACAGCACGTCTGCCCCCTCTTCGCTGCAACTGAATGGCAGCGCGTCATATACCGAATACTGGTCCAGGGACGCCGAGGAACAGGCCCGTTACCTTTCCGGCTGGGAGCAGCGCTACGAGCAACTCTCCGCCGGTCCATTCGAGGGGCATACCCGGGAAGCGCAGTTCGCCGACCTGCAGGTGTTCCGGGAGCGCAGCAACTGTGCGCTGCAGGAAAGCTGCCGGGTCAGGAAGGACTCCTTCGTCATCGGCGTGCCCGTCGCCATGGACGGGGCCGGCTGGTGCAACGGCTGGGAGGTGGACACCGACACCCTGCTGCTGCACAAGCCCGGCGACGAGGTGATGCTGCGCACCCCCGCCCGCCTCGACCTGATCGCAGTCAGCCTGCCCTGGTCCGATCTGGTCCGGCACATGCACGCGGTCGGTGGTGACGTGCTTCCCCCGGCGATGGCGGGCACCGGCGAAGCATTGCGCAATCAGGAACTGGCCCGCGAGATCCGGGGCTTCCTGCTGTCGGTGATGGAAAGTATCGCCGCCTCACCCAACCTGCTCAACTACGCCGCGGTGCGGGATGGACTGAAGGAAGGCGTGCTCAATACGGTGATATCCGTTATTGGCAATGTGCCCCCGGAAAACACCGCGCCACGCACCTCGAAGGGGCGTCAGGCGCTGATCCTGAAGGCCATTGATTACATGCGTTCGCGCATCGGCGAGCCGATTCCGATCACCGATCTGTGCGCCGCCCTGTGCGTGTCCCAGCGCACCCTGCAATATTGCTTCGAGGAAGTCCTGCAGACCAACCCGGTGGCCTACCTCAAGGCCCTGCGCCTGAACGGCGTGCGCAAGGAGCTCAAGCAGGGCCGCAGCGGCGAAGTGGTGATCCAGGACATCGCCGCACGCTGGGGCTTCTGGCACCTGTCGCGCTTCGCCCAGGAGTACCGGCAGATGTTCGGTGAGCTGCCCTCGGAAACCCTGCGCTCGGCCCATCTGCCTGCGATCACCCGGGCGGCGCACTAAGGCCATTCCGGCCGCTACATTACGGCCGTTCCCTGCCGCCGCCCCGGGCCGGCCTCAGCCCGGGATCTCCGCCTCTACCAGCTGTGCGAGCAGCTGCAGCGACTCCTGCCAGCCCATGTAGCAGGCTTCGGGCGGGATCACCTCCGGGATGCCCTCCTGCACCACGTGCATCTCGGTTCCGCAGAACACCCGCCGCAGGGTGACGGTGGTCTGCATCTCGCCGGGCAGGTTGGGGTCGTCAAAGCGGGCGTTGTAGCGCAGCTTCCCGGCCGGCACCAGCTCCAGGTAAGTGCCGCCGAAACTGTGGGCGTGCCCGGTATTCAGGTTGGTGAAGGACATCCGGTAGTGCCCGCCAACCTGCGCATTCATCTCATGGACCTCGCCCGTGAAACCATGCGGCGGCAGCCATTTGGCCATCGCAGCGGGACTGAGGAAGGCGCGGTAGATCCGCTCCGGTGGTGCCCGCAGCACGCGGTGCAGGCGGATGGTATGGGTGCTCATGACGGACTCCGGTGAGGTGGACACGCCTCAGCGTATACGAGGCGGGGCCGACTTCAAGCTCGGCGCGCCAGGGGCACCACCCGGGAGACCCTCGGCCAATCCCATTGACATTGAATATTCGCTGCCGTATGGTCCGCCGGCCATTCATTCCAAGTGGGTAAGCATGAGAACACCGCTCCCCCGCCGCGCCTTCCTGGGTGCCGCATCCGCACTGCTGGCCAGCTCATTCCAGCGCCTCCATGCCGCCGAGCAGGCGCCACCGATCCGGATCGGCCAGACGGTCATCGAGTCGGGGCCTCTTGCCGCCCTGTCCCGCCAGCCCCTGCAGGGCATCCGGGCGCTGATCGAGTCGGTCAATGCGCAGGGCGGCGTCCATGAGCGAAAGCTCGAGATCCTCCGGGCCGACGATGCCTACGATGCGGACAAGGCCGCCGCCAACGTGCGCCGCTTTGCCGAGAAGGGGGCGGTGGCCATCCTCATGCCGATCGGCACCACCTCGTCGGTCGGTGCCCTCAAGGCCGCCAACGAATTGCGCATGCCCCTCGTCGGCCCTTATTCGGGCGCCCGTCCCGTGGCCCGCCACTCGCCTTATGGCTTCAACCTGCGGATCAGCTACGAGGACGAATACCGGCGCCTGATCGAGCACATGCTGCCCCTGGGCATCAAGCGCATCGCCTTCGCCCATCACGACAACCCAGGTGCCCGCGGGGCCATGGAGACCAGCCGCGAGATCCTTGCCCAGAAGGGGGTCCCCCTGCTGGGCAGCGTCGCGATCCGGATGGACAACAGCGACGCCGCCGAACGGGCAGCCGAGCTTGCCCGGCTCGGTGCGGATGCCGTGCTCCTGTGCCTGACCACCGAGGCCGCCAGCCGGTTGATCAGCGGCTACAAGGCGGCGGGCGGCAACTCCAGCTTCTACTCGTTCTCCTTCCTGAACGGCAGCGTGCCCCTGCGCGACATCGGCGAGGGCGCCAACGGCGTGGTGATCTCCCAGGTCGTGCCCTTCCCCTGGAACACCGCCCTCCCCGTCGTGCGGGATTACCAGCAGGCCATGCGCGCGGCCGGCATCGACGAGCTGAGCCACGCCAGCCTGGAGGGCTACATCACGGCCAAAGTGCTGGTCGAGGCCATCCGCCGGACTCCCGCGAAGCAGCTCCAGCCCGAGAGCATCAAGACCACCCTGGAGGGCATGAACCGGCTGGACCTGGGCGGCTTCACCCTGCGCTTCAGCAAGAGCCTCCACGCCGGCTCGGACTTCTCGGAGCTCAACCTGCTGCGCCGGGACGGCCGCTTCGTGAAATAGACCTCGGCCCTGCCCCCCAAGTCAGGGGAGCACGAGGTCCACCAGCAGCTTGAGGCCGAGGGCCGTCATCACCCCGCCGGCGGCCCGGTCCAGCCACACCTTGGAGGCCAGGTAGCGGGCCCGCGCCGCCGCCGCCGACAGGGCCACCGCAACCACGCAGTACCAGCCGGCTTCGATGAAGAAGACCAGCACCGGCACCGGCAGCACGCTCTGCCACGGCGCGTCCGGGGGGAGCAGCGAGGCGAACACGGTGGTGTAGACCACCGCCGTCTTGGGGTTGCTGATCTGGGTGGCGAAGCCGATCGAGAAGGAGCGCCAGTGCGTCCGCCCCTCGCCCCGCTCGGCCGACGCGTCGATCGCCAGGGGCTTGGGGGCATCGCGCCAGATGCGGTAGCCCATGTGGCACAGGTAGGCACCGCCGAGGGCCTTCATCAACAGGTACAACAGCGGCACGGCGGCAAACACCAGCATCAGCCCGAACAGCGCCAGCACGGCGAAGCCGATGGCTCCGAAGCCCATGCCCAAGGCCACCGCCAGCGCATCCTGGCGCGAAATGGCGAGGGCCGTGCGGGCCACCACCAGGAAGCTGGGCCCCGGGCTCACCGCCCCCATGGCGATGGCCAGGGCGATGGCCGGAATAGCGACCGACATCTCCACAAACGTACTCCTGAAACGAGGTTGCGAGGACCGCCGGTGGCCTCAGCCGGCCGCCGCGTCGTGCTTGGCCACGTGGCCGGCAAGGCGCGCCCGCCGCGTCTGCAGGAAGACCACGAAAGCCAGCAGCAGCACGCCCTCGAGGATCATCGTGGGGCCCGGTCCGATGACCGCCGCGATGAAACCGGCCAGCAGGCCGCCGAGCGCATCGAAGCCGAAGCGGCCCGAGGTGAAGAAAGACACGATGCGGCCCCGCAGGCGGTCCGGCGCCATGCTCTGCAGCAGCATGTTGATGCCCACGTTGCACACCGAGATGCCGAAGCCGAGAGCCACCATGGCCGCCATGGCCACCGGCAGCAAGCGCGTCCAGCCAAAGGCCAGCAGGGCCAGGGCGCTCACCGTGGTGCCCAGGCTGATCGCCCCGATGAGGCCCGGGGTCGAGCGCCGGGTGGCCAGGAACACCGTCGAGCCGAAAGCCCCGCAGCCGGCGGCCCCCCACAGCAGGCCGAGGGTGCGCGCATCGCCGGCGAACACGTCGGCGGCGAACACCGGCAGCAGCACGGCGTAGGCCGAAGCCGTCAGGTTGAGGGCCATCAGCACGGTGATCAGCATGCGCACCGGCCAGGTATGCCAGGCGTAGGCCAGCCCCTCCTTGAACACATCGCCCACCGAGCCCTCGGCGCGCGGCGTGCCTGCCACCTTGACCCGCGCCACGGCGACGAACAGGGCCACGAAACTCAGGGCGTTGAGGGCGAAGCAGGCGGCCTCCGAGGTGAGGCCCAGCAGCAGGCCCGCCACCGGCGGGCCGATGAAGCGCCCGGTGTTGAAGAGCATGGCATTGAGGGCCAGCGCATTGGGCAGGTCTTCCCGACGCTCCACGAAGACGCTGATCAGCGACTGGCGCAGGGGCGTGTCGAAGGCGTTGCACACCCCCAGGCACACCGCCATGAAGATCAGCAGGCCGGGCCCCACCCAGCCCATCCAGGTCAGGCCGGCCAGCACCAGGGCCTGGGCGGCGAGCAGGCCCTGCACCCGCATCAGCCACTTGCGCTTGTCGTGCTTGTCGATCCACGCCCCGGCCAGCGGCCCGACCAGCAGCTGGGGGATCAGCGCGGCGAACGAGGTGACGCCCAGCAGCGCCGCCGAGCCGGTGATGCGATAGACCAGCCAGGCCATGGCGACCTGCTGGATCCACGAGCCGAGGATGGAGACGGCCTGGCCCAGGAAGTAGATGCGGAAATTACGGTGTTCGAGGGCGCGCATCCCGGCGGGGAGGCGCAATGGTGACGCAGGCGGCTTGGACATTGAGGCAGCGTTACGGGTGTGCGGCAGGGTGGTGACGAGGTAGCCGACGTAGCGGCGATGACATCGCTAAGATATTAATCGTTCCTGCCCCGGTCTGCCCACCCGGGCATTCCCGAACAGCCCGCAGGCGGACTGTGCTCAGGCCGGAGCGTCCTTCCACCGGAACAGCAGCCACCCGGCCACCGCCATCAGCGAGACGGCCAGGATCACCCAGGCCATCGCCCGGCCCGCAGGATCGTGAAGATAACTGACTGCCGCGCTGGCGAGCATGCCCAGCCCGAACTGCCCGGCCCCGAAGAGGGCGGCGGCGGCACCGCTGTTCTGCGGATAACGGGCCATCAGCAGCCCGACGCAATTGGCGCCGAGCAGGCCGGTCATGGACACCACCACGAACAGCCCCGCCATCACCGCCGGCACATGGCCCGCGGTACTGCTGACGAGCAGGGCCAGGGCGCCCAGCAGCCCCAGCAGCACCCCTGCGCCAACCATCGCGCGCGGCCCCCGGGAGCGCACCAGGCGGCTGTTCAGGTAATTGGCGCCGAAGATGCCGATCGCGTTGGCCGCGAAGACCAGGCTGAAGGCCATCGGCGAGAACTGCTGCAGTTCGATGAAATAGAAGGGGCCACCGGTGATGTAGGCGAACATCGCAGCGAAGGACATGCCCCCCGCCAGCAGCAGCCCGAGGGCCACCGGATCGCGCAGCAGCTGCCCATAGGCCGCGAAGGCCCCGCCTAGGGACAGCCCGCCCCGGCGGCTCGCCGGCAGGGTCTCCGGCAGGCGCAGGCCCACCACCACGAGGCTCAGGCCGCCCCACACCAGCAGGGCCACGAAGGTGCCGCGCCAGCCGCAGACATCGAGCAGCAGGCTGCCCAGCAGCGGCGCCAGCAGGGGCGCCACCGCCGTCACCATGGCCATCAGCGACAGCTTGCGGATGGCCTCGGTCGGCGCATACACATCCCGCACCACGGCCCGGGCCAGCACCGACGCGGCACCGCCGCCGAGGGCCTGCAGGAAGCGCGCGACCAGCAGCTGCTCGATGGCCATCGCCAGGGTGCAGGCCAGGCTGGCCACCACGAACAACCCGATGCCGCCGAGCAGCACCCGGCGGCGCCCGAAACGATCCGACAGCGGTCCGTAGAACAGCATGCCGGCCGAGAAGCCGGCCAGGAACACCGTGATGCTCAGCTGCACCGCCTCCACGCTGGTCGCCAGCCCCTGCGCGATGGCCGGCAGGGCCGGCAGGTAGAGGTCGATGGAGAGCGGCCCGAAGGCCACCAGCGCGCCGAGGAGCAGGATCAGCCCGCCCTCCTCCGGCAGCGGGAAAGCGCCCGGCCGCTGCGGCGCCGGGGCGCCGCTCACAGCCCGCCCAGGGCCAGGTACTTCACTTCCATGTACTCATCCAGGCCGTACTTGGAGCCCTCGCGCCCGGTGCCGGAGCACTTGACGCCGCCGAAGGGGGCCACCTCGGTGGAGATCAGGCCGGTGTTGATGCCCACCATGCCGTACTCCAGCCGGCGCGAGACGCGCCACACCCGGGCGTGGTCCCTGGAGTAGAAGTAGGCGGCCAGGCCGAACTCGGTGTCGTTGGCGATGGCGACGGCCTCGTCCTCGGTGGTGAAGCGGAACAGCGGCGCCACCGGGCCGAAGATCTCCTCCCGCGCCACCTCCATGTCACGATTCACGTCGGCCAGCACGGTAGGCTCGTACCAGGTGCCGCCGAGGGCATGGCGCTTGCCGCCGGAGACCACCCGGGCGCCCTTCTCCACCGCATCGGCGACCAGGCTCTCCACCTTGTTGATGGCCGCGTCGTCGATCAGCGGGCCCTGGGTCACGCCCTCCTCCACCCCGCTGCCCACCTTGAGCTGGGCCACCGCGGCGGCGAGCTTTTCGGCGAACTGCTCATACACGCCGTCCTGCACCAGGAAGCGGTTGCTGCACACGCAGGTTTGCCCGGCATTGCGGTACTTGGAGGCGATGGCACCCGCCACCGCGGCATCCAGGTCGGCGTCGTCGAAGACGATGAAGGGCGCGTTGCCGCCCAGCTCCAGGGACAGCTTCTTGATGGTGGGCGCGCACTGCTCCATGAGCAGGCGGCCGACCCCGGTGGAGCCGGTGAAGGTGAGCTTGCGCACCAGCGGGCTCCCGGTCATCACGCCACCGATGGCGCTGGCACGGCCGGTGACCACGCTGAACACGCCGGCCGGCACGCCGGCACGGGCGGCCAGCTCGGCCAGGGCGAGGGCCGACAGGGGCGTCTGCTCGGCCGGCTTGAGCACGATGGTGCAGCCTGCAGCGAGCGCCGGCGCCACCTTGCGGGTGATCATCGCGGACGGGAAATTCCACGGGGTGATGGCGGCGCAGACGCCCACCGGCTCCTTGGTGACGACGATCTGGCGATCCTTGAAAGGCGACGGGATCACGTCGCCATAGGCCCGGCGCGCCTCCTCGGCGAACCACTCGACATAGGCCGCGGCGTAGGCGATCTCGCCCTTCGCCTCAGCCAGGGGCTTGCCCTGCTCCAGGGTCATGATGCGGGCCAGGTCGTCCTGGTGGGCCAGCATCAGGTCGAACCAGCGGCGCAGGATGCGGGCACGCTCGGCGGCGGTGGTCTCGCGCCAGGTGGCGAAGGCCCGGTCGGCGGCCTGGAAGGCGCGCTCGGTCTCGGCGGCGCCGCAGCGGGGCACCGTGGCGATCACCGCGCCACCGGCCGGGTTGGTCACCGGGAAGGTCTCGCCGCTGTCGGCGCCGACCCACTGGCCGTCGATGTAGCAGGCCTGCCGCAGCAGGGAGGGATCCTTGAGGTCGAGCATGGGGCTTTCCTTTGGTTTCTGGCGGGCGGACGCATCCGCCCGGGAGGATATCAGTAGGCGGCGCCGGCCTTGCCCGCGCCGGCGTCCTTGAAGCTGGCGGCCAGCTTCACGGCGGCGTTGCGCAGCAGCAGGGTGTCCACGCCGACGGCGATGAAGGAGGCGCCGCTGTCCAGGTAGCGGGCGGCGGCGGCCGGGTCGGCCGAGAACACGCCGGCGGCCTTGCCGGACTTGCGGATGCGCGCCAGGGTGTCGGCGATCACGGCCTTGACCTCCTCGTGGCCCGGGTTGCCCAGGTGGCCGAGGGAGGCGGCCAGGTCAGCCGGGCCGATGAACACCGCATCGACGCCCTCCACGGCGAGGATCTCATCCACCGCGGCCAGACCGGCGCGGGACTCCACCTGCACGATCAGGCACATCTCGGCGTCGGCCTGGGCGAAGTAGCCGTCCACTCCGTTCCAGCGGGCGGCCCGCGCCAGGGCCGTGCCCACGCCGCGGATGCCGTTGGGCGGGTAGCGCATGGCGCGCACCAGGGCGCGGGCCTCGTCGGCGGATTCGACCATCGGCACCAGCAGGGTCTGCACGCCCACGTCCAGGTACTGCTTGATCCGCGCGGGGTCGTGGTCGACGGTGCGGACCACCGGACGCACCGGGTAGGCGGCGATGGCCTGGAGCTGGCGCATCACGCTCTCGGGGGTATTGGGGGCGTGCTCACCGTCGATCAGCAGCCAGTCGAAGCCGGTGCCGGCCATGACTTCGGCGGAGTACGGGTCGCACAGGCCGAGGAAGACGCCGATCTGGGTCTCGCCGGCCTGCAGGGCACGCTTGAAGGTGTTGATGGGCATCTGCATGACAGGTCTCCGGGGCTCAGGCAAAGCGGCAGGTGATGGCGCCCAGGGGACCGTAGTCCACGTGGAAGGTGTCGCCGGGACGGGCCGGCACCGGACGGGTGAAGGAGCCGGCCAGGATCACCTGCCCCGCCTCCAGGGCCACCCCGTGGGGGGCGAACTTGCGGGCCAGCCAGGCGATGCCGTTGGCCGGGTGGTTGAGCACCCCGGCGGCCACGCCGGTCTCTTCGATCACGCCGTTGCGGTAGAGCAGCGCCGACACCCAGCGCAGATCCACGTCCAGCGGCTTGATCGGCCGGCCACCCATCACGATGCCGGCGTTGGCGGCGTTGTCGGAGATGGTGTCGAAGACCTTGCGCGGGCGCTTGGTGGTGGGGTCCACCCGGTGGCAGCGGGCGTCGATGATCTCGATGGCCGGGATCACGTAGTCGGTGGCCGACAGCACGTCGAGCAGGGTCAGTTCGGTGCCCTCGAGGCGCTTGCCGAGCACGAAGGCCAGCTCCACCTCGACCATGGGGGCGATGAAGCGCGGGGGGATGTCGGAGCCGTCGTGGAAGAACATGTCGTCCAGCAGGGTGCCGTAGTCGGGCTCGTCGATCTGCGACGACTGCTGCATGGCGCGGGAGGTCAGGCCGATCTTGTGGCCCTTGATGACCCGGCCTTCGGCCAGCTTGAGACCGATCCAGGTCTTCTGGACGGCGTAAGCGTCCTCGATGGTGATGTCCGGGTGTTGCAGGGACGGGGCGAGGATCTGCTCGCGGGTCTTTTCAGCGGCGTGCAGCTGGCGGGCCAGGTCGAGGTGGATTTCGGGGCTCAGCATGTCGGTTTCTCCTTGTGGCGTCGCTCAGCTTTTCTTGTAGCGGGCGTGGATGTTGTTGTGCTTCCAGGTACCGGCTTCCGAGAACTCGACGATCTCCATCGAGAGGGCCAGGCCGCGGCGGGCGAAGAGCTCGGCGAAGTGTTCCTTCAGCATCGCGAAGAGTTCGTCACCCACCTTCTGCTTCTCCTCCGGCGTGCGCCCCGCCCCCATCTTGAAGGTGAGGTGCACGAAGGCGTCGTCGGCCGAACCGTCGGCCACGCAGTAGTCGGTGAGGCAGATGGCGCGGGCGCGGATGCCGCCGATGGGGAACACCCCACCCTGGGCGATGACCACCTGGTTGGTCTTGCGCAGCAGTCCGGGGATGTCCCCCTCCGCCTTCAGGTTGTCGGTGTATTCGTAGATGAGGTGCGGCATCGCGCGGCTCCTGGAAAGGGTCAGACCGGGAAGATCGCGTTGATCTGGCCGGTGCCGGAACTGGGGAAGAAGGGGGTCACGACCTCGACCTTGCCCTGGTAGGCGTCCCAACCAAGGGCGCCCAGCAGCATGGCGGTGTCGTGCATGTTGCCTTCGCCGTGGCACTTGTCGGCGTACTCGGGAAGCATGGCGCAGAAAGTCTTCCAGTCGCCGTTCTTCCACATCTCGACCACGGTGTGATCGACGGTCTCGAGGAAGGGGCTCCACATCTTGTGCAGGAACTGCTCGGACACGCCGTTCTGGGCGAAGCGGTGGGACAGGGAGCCGGAGGCCAGGAAGGCCACCTTGCCGTCGTACTGCTCCTTGACGGCCTTGGCCATGGCGGCGCCGAGCTTCACCGAGTCTTCGAGGTTGTGCACCGTGCACAGGGCCGACACGGACACCACCTTGAAGTGGCGGTCGGGGTTCATGTAGCGCATCGGCACCAGGGTGCCGTACTCGGGCGCCAGGCTGGTGTCGGAGTGGGCGCGGGTGCGCACGCCGGCTGCGGTGGCGGCATCGGCCAGCAGGTGGCCGAGGACCGGGTTGCCGTCGTAAGCGAAGGGCAGGTTCTTGATGAAGTGGGGCAGCTCGTTGCTGGTGTAAACGCCCTCGAACTTCGGCGCGCAATTGACGTGGTAGCCCGAGTTGACCAGCCAGTGGGTGTCGAACACCACGATGGTGTCCACGCCCAACTCGCGGCAGCGGCGGCCGATCTCGATGTGACCGTCGATGGCCGCCTGGCGGCAGCCCTTGTGTTCGCCTTCCATCTCCGACAGGTACATGGACGGCACGTGGGTGATCTTGGCGGCGAGGGCGAGTGTGCCCATGGTGTGTCTCCTCGTTGTTCGGCCGAAGGCCATTTGATTTAAACGATTACCTCCTGGCCCGAGATCGCGAAGAAAGCGTCGCGAGCAGGCCCGAGCTTGTGATGAGGAGCGGAGCTGTACTGGAGTACAGCGAGCACCGGAGTCGCAAGATCGGGACGCGCAGTAGCTTTATTCGCGATCTCAGACGCCCCAGCGCGGGATGTGGTGATTGCCATACGAGACGGCGATGTTCTTGGCTTCGCAGAACACCTCGTAGCTGTAGTGGTTGCCTTCCCGGCCGGTGCCCGAGGCCTTGCTGCCGCCGAAGGGCTGGCGCAGGTCGCGCACGTTCTGGCTATTGACGAAGGTCATGCCCGACTCGATGGCCTTGGCCAGGCGGATGGCGCGGCCGGTGTTGTTGGTCCACAGGTAGGACGACAGGCCGTAGATGGTGTCGTTGGCGATGGCCACGGCCTCTTCCTCGGTCTTGAAGCGGATGATGCAGGGCACCGGGCCGAAGATTTCCTCCTGGGCGATGCGCATCTTGTTGTCCACGTTGGCGAAGACGGTGGGCTGCACCCAGAAGCCGTTCTTGAAGCGCGCGTCGACCACCGGGGTGCCGCCGCCGAAGACCACCTCGGCGCCCTCCTGCTTACCCAGCTCGATGTAGTAATTGACCTTGTCCTGGTGGCCCTTGGAGATCATCGGACCGATCACGGTGTTCGGGTCCATCGGGTCACCCACGGTGAGGCGGGCGGCGCGGGCGGCGAAGTCGGCGACGAACTTGTCGTAGATGCCGGCCTGCACGATGATCCGCGAGCCGGCGGTGCAGCGCTCGCCGTTGTTCGAGAAGATCATGAAGATGGCGGCGTCGAGGGCGCGCTCGTAGTCGGCGTCGTCGAAGATGATGAAGGGCGACTTGCCGCCCAGCTCCATCGAGAACTTCTTGAGGCCGGCGGCCTTCACGATGCGGTTGCCGGTGGCGGTGGAGCCGGTGAAGGAGATGGAGCGCACGTCCGGGTGGCTGACCAGCGGCTCGCCAGCGGTGTCGCCGAAGCCCTGCACCACGTTGAAGACGCCCGGCGGGATGCCGGCCTCGAGGGCCAGCTCGCCCAGGCGGTGGGCGGTGAGGGGCGACAGCTCGGACATCTTCATCACCGCGGTGTTGCCGAAGGCCAGGCAGGGCGCGGTCTTCCAGGTGGCGGTCATGAAGGGCACGTTCCACGGGGAGATCAGCGCGCACACGCCCACCGGCTGCCACAGGGTGTAGTTGAGGTGGCCGGTGTCGGAGTCGTAGGTTTCGCCGTGCATGTGCTGGATCAGCTCGGCGAAGTAGTAGAAGTTGTCCGAGGCGCGGGGGATCAGCACGCGCTTGGTCTGGTTGGTGACCTGGCCGCAGTCGGCGGTCTCCAGGTCGGCGATCTCGGCCACGTTGGCGGCGATCAGGTCGCCCAGCTTGCGCACCAGGCGGGCGCGCTCCTTGACCGGGGTGGCGGCCCAGCCCGGGAAGGCGGCCTTGGCGGCGGCCACGGCGGCGTTGATCTCGGCCTCGCCGCCGCTGGCCACTTCGGCGATCACTTCGCCGGTGGCCGGGTTGATGGTCTGGAAGGTCTTGCTGCTCTCGACCTGCTGGCCGTTGATGATGTGCTTGATCATGCTGTGCTCGCTTTCTTATGCGGTGGCGGACCAGGTCTGGTCATCGACGATGGTGTTGATGAGGCAGCCCACGCCCTCGATCTCGGTTTCGACCACGTCGCCGGCCTTCACGTCGGCCAGGCCTTCGGGGGTGCCGGTGAGGATCACGTCGCCCGGATTGAGGGTCATGAAGGACGACAGGTAGGCAATCAGCGTCGGGATGTCGAAGATCATGTCGGCGGTGGTGCCCTGCTGGGTGGTCTTGCCATTCACCCGGGTGGTCAGGGCCAGCTTCATCGGGTCGGCGATCTCGTCCCGGGTCACCAGCCAGGGGCCCAGCGGCGTGCAGGCGTCGCGGTTCTTCACCCGCAGGTTGGGCCGGTAGTAGTTTTCCAGGTAGTCGCGGATGGCGTAGTCGTTGGCCACGCTGTAGCCGGCCACGTATTCCATGGCGTCTTCCTTGGCAATCCGATAGCCGGTCTTGCCGATCACCACCGCCAGCTCGCACTCGTAGTGCATGTAGGTGGCATCGGCCGGGCGGCGGCTGAAGGCCTTGTGGCCGGTAATGGCGTTGGGCCCTTTGAGGAAGACCAGCGGCGTCTCGGGTGCCTTGAAGGCCAGCTCCTTGGCGTGGTCGGCGTAGTTGAGGCCGAGGGCGAAGACGGTGCCCACCTCCACCGGCGGCAGCCAGGTGAACTGCCCCTCGGCGATCTCGCGGCCGTCGGCCAGCCGGACACGACCGTCCGAGCCCGGGGTCACTTCGTGAATCGCGCCCTGCCAGGCGATGCGTCCGAACTTCATGCTGCGCCCTCCCCGGCTGCGATTTCAAATTCCACGGAACCCACACGATCGGCCTCGACCCGCACGCGGGACCCGGCACGGGCCTGGGCGGCCTGCCAGGTGACCCCCACCAGCAGGGTGTCGCCGCGGCGCAGGGTCATGAACTCGGACACGTCGGCGACCAGGGTCGGCACATCGCGCAACAGGTCGGCGAGGCTGCGGGTCGCCACCAGGCTGCCATCCACATAGGTGCGCAGGCTGACCGAGGCCAGGTCGCCCACCTCAGATCGGAAGAGCGTCGTGTAGGGAAAGAGTGTAGATCTCGGTGGTCG